>JAIQGE010000001.1:0-306542 GCA_020072815.1 Terriglobia bacterium
TTGCCCACTGTTCGTCGGTCACTTCCCAGCGTCCATGCATCGGTCAGCTGCAGAGTACTCCAGAGAACCCCATCATGCCTCTTCTCACCCCCAACTGCACTCGCATTCTCTCCCAACCTATTTATGAGACTGGTTCTAGAGTTCTCTTTGACATCAAAGTCTATTTGCACCGATCAATTTGGGAGGCTCTATGACGAATGGATGCGTCTCCTACGCGATCTCCGGGGTCAGCAACTGCTTGAACGAGTGCCGATCCCAATACACTGGCCCGTTGCTCTGAGGAAACTGGAGTTTTCCCGAGCGCAATCCGCGGCTGATGCAGTTCATGAACATGCCTTTCGCTCCTTTAACCAGCACAGGTCTGCAACCAATGCCGAGCAGCGGCTCAATCGCTTTCAGCCGTGTCAATTCACCCAAGAACCAGTCGGCCCATTCGCATACGCCCGGCACTCCATGAACCTGCGCAAGCGATTTCCAAACAAAGTCCGGCGAGTCATCCAGCAGAATCACCCGCTCGGTCGTCTTTCCGGTACCGATTTGACTCAGCTCTTCGGAAACGGCCACGAGATGGCGCAGAGGATATTTGCTGCCCTCCACGTTGACAGAACCCCGGTACGACTGAGCATTGGCTCCCAAGGTGACTCTGAAAGTTGAGCCGTCCGGGGTCTCCACGCTGAACCACTCCCGATTGGCAATGGCTGCGCTGACTGCGGCGATCTGGGTGTCACCGCCTGCGACAGAGATTAGATGGGCTTTGCAGAGTGAATGGTTTTCAAGGGGTTCCCCGATGAAGCGATCAAGAGGAATTTTGAAGTGGCTCTCCAACATCGACTCCGGCAGGTAGTCGAACACCTGTGTTTCTAGAGGCGGATAGAGCGACGCCAGTTGCTTGCCACTGCTGCATGGAACCGCAGAGCCGCCCACCTCAACGCGCAGGTCCGGGGTGTTGGTGATGAGCCAGTCAGAGGCTTCGATCACCTCGACTCGCGGAATCGGCAGTCCAAGCCATTGGCCCAGGCGCGACGCGAACATCTCGTTGGCCAGGACGCGAACGTGCTGGGGGTTATTGGCGAATTTGACCACGAAGAAATTGCCGTCGGAGGAGCGCATCAGATGAGACTGCGCTCCTCCGCGCATTCTGCGGATGTGTTGCACTGCAGAAAGACCGGTACTCATGGGAACTTCCGATGGGTTGATTGATGGAGTTCTGATCTCTTGAAGGGTGCGATGGGGAACGGCCGTCAGGGCGGGATTGCGAAGCCGATTATTGAGAGCTAACGTGAGTGGCCACGAACAATGCGGGTTTCACACTGCTTCCGTTTTATCGGCTCCATTGCTGAAAGCGTCTTCTGAAGCGTCCATTTGCCCGGTTGGCTCGGTCTGAATTTCTGGATGAGAAACCGTCAATCCCTCCCCAGTCTCAGCCTTCTTGCGAGCAATCCCGCAATAGAGGTGGATGACGTGGAGTGATTCACAGCCATGGCACTCTTTGTGCTGCGGCCCTCCGTCTTTTGCCGGGTTGTAACGGGGATGCACACTACATCTCCCGTCAAATCGAAAGCTGATCCTTAAAGACATGGCGGCTCCTTAGTCGAGGGTGATGCGAACCGTTTCACCGAAAGGCGCAGTCCGGCGGGAATCGGTCACCCACAGAACTGGATATTCAGGGATTGGGGGATAGGAATAGCAACACAGATCGGTGAGATAGATGAGACAGACGGGTGAGATTTGGTTTTCGTTGACCCACTCGAATACAGGACGGAAGTCCGTGCCCCCGCCGCCTCTGGGCTTCAGTTGAATCGACTCTGACGGCCCAAATTCTTGTGATGACTGGACCGTCGCGTCACAATATACGACGTGGATGCCTTCCGGCTTGGCTTCCTCTGAGATGGCCGAGATTTCGCCTGCGAACTGCTTCAGCTCTTCCTCCCCGATTGAACCTGACGTGTCGACACCGACTACGATGGTGCCCAGACCAGTCCGCTCGACTGACGGCAGGTACAAACCCGAAGCCACATACCTCCGATTTGGTGGCGTCCACCGGTAATCGGACGGCGCAATTGCTGCCACGAAGGCGCGCAGGATTGCCCGCCAGTCTTGCATTGGCTGTCTGCTTTCGTTGAGAGGTCTGTCCAGATTTGCGGGTTCGTGTCCACACGATTTTGCTGATCGCATTGCCTGGTCGGCGGCGATGTTCCACTCCTGCTGCTGGCGGCTGTTCTCTGCCTGCGACGCAGGACCGCCCTGCTCGTCTGTTGCGTCCCAAACCTCGCCGAAACCACCAAGCCGAGGCGGCTGGCTTTCTGCCCGGTTCCCACTTGCGTCTTGGTTTGGGGCGGACGGGTTCTGCGTACTTGATTCAGAATCTGACGTTTGCTGGCCCTGAGCTCCTTGCTCGTTACCGCCGCCCGAACCAGCGCCCGGCGGCTGCGGAGTCTGCTCTGGCGTTGCGCTCGATTCGTCCTTGCTCCGCTGAAGCAACCGCGTGTAAATCTCTTCGGCGCTCAGGTTGTCGAAAGCAGGATCAAGCAGGGCGCCAGCCGGGAGTGCGAATCCATTGCTCACGAGGATTGGGTTGATGGCCAGGTCTGCGGCCTGATTCCAAATCTGCGGATCGCGTTCGCCTCGGCGGCAGTGGTGCCCAAGCGCGCAGTGTAAGACCTCATGAGCCAGCACGGCTTCCAGCTCTGCCGGCTTGAGCGCATCGACAAAGGCCGGATCGTAAACGATGCGGCGGCCGTCGGTGGCCATCGTTGGCAGGTTGCCAGGAGCAAGCTTCAACCGCAGACACAGCGTCCCAAAGAACGGCTGGTTCAGCAGGAGTTGCGTCCGTGCTCGGGTCAGTTTCCGTTCCACACTGGTCTGGATCCTCATGCAACCTCCATCGGCTCAAACACGGGTACTGAGTAACCTGCCATGTAGCCGGCCATGTGCTGCGCGATGGCCGCGGCGACTTTGGCGGTCTCGGCGCGGGCCGATTCTGACTTGCGCAGTGAGTTGGGATCGACGAGAAGCGAGGCGCGCACTTGTTCTGCCAAGCGCTCCAACTCAGCGTCATTCGTGATATTCAGTTTCGGCAGAACGTCTACAAGTTTCACCAAATTGGTGACAACAGTGTCGCGAAACGGGTGCTCCACACCCTGGTCCGTCACCTTATAGGCGGACAGCCGTTCGGCCATATGCTGGACAGCTTCATAGAGGCGAAACCACAATTCCCTGGTTCCCACTTGGAGAGAGGCCTCCACTGCTGCCGTAATCTGGCGTTTGATCCGGTCTTTTTCTTCGTTCCCCAGCGCAACTCGGAAGTCGCCTGCCTCCGGCAAAGGCAACACCTTGGTGTCGAAGGAGAACTTAGCACGAAGCTCGTTGGCGGCCGGATAGTCACTTTCGCGAAACAGACCACCGAGTCGTGTCTTGGCTTGTTCAACAAGAGCCGAAAACTGCCGCGTCAAGGTTTCGACCGCCGCGGTGAATTGATTCGACAGACCGCGCATCTTCTCGACGTGATCCATATAGACGGCTGCCGGCAGCACTCGGTAGCCGTCGTCGTCCCAAGGCAATGTCATGAAGTAGTGTTCCTGGCGGGCCTCACTAACGACCTTCTGTATCTCGGTTAACGCTTGCTTGGGAAGGAGGACTTTGTGGTAACGCCCGGAGTCGGCCTGGGCACCGTGCCGCACCGCAATCTCCTCGGAAGCATCGCGATCATGTTTCCGAGCGGACCACATGCTGATGGAAAGCGAGCACAACATAGCCCGCGAAGACAAAGAGGGTTCTGGAATCTGAATGGAAGTCACAGCGAATGTCTCCTGTTGGGATTTTCTGAGAGAAGTGTCTTGAGGCTGTTAAGCGAGTACGTGGTGGTTCTCAATCGCCCATTTGGTGTAGCTGGCCGTATGGCGAATGCCTGGTTCGCGCAAGGACGCGTCACGCACGCACAGCACACTAAACTCCGTTGGCATACGATCCAGGTACAGGCAGACGCGGTCGAAGTTGATGTCGGATGCGCATCGCGCCAAGGCCGAAGGCACTGCGTACTGCGCAGCCGCATTTTCTGGCACGGGTTCCTTGAGCGGGTTCATCAAGATGGCATCGATGTTCGGCAGTTCGCGGAACATCCGTAGGAAAGCGGAGAACTCCGTAGCCGCACCGGTGCCAACCGCGCCGGAAAACAGCTCGTGCTCTATAGATTGATCCGGTGCGGAGTCGAGAATGCGGGACACGAATTCCCAGGAGCGCGGTGACGGGAAGGCATTGGCATCACGATCAAATGCGCTCAGCACTTCGGGCCGAAAACGCAGGAACGCGATCACCTCGGGCCGGACCCCGGCCTGGATGGCCCACTCCGACCATTCCTGAAGGTCCACCTCGAACTCCAGGTGCACAAACCGGTTCCGCAAAGGCGTCGGCATGCGGGTTGTCACCGCGCGGTCCGAATCGCGGTTGCCGGCGGCAATAATCGCCCATCCCTCTGGCAAGGTGTATTCGCCGAGCTTGCGATCCAGCACAAGCTGGTAGCAGCTGGCCTGGACCATGCCGGGTGCCGCATTCAATTCGTCCAGGAACAGAATTCCCGATCCCTCTTGGGGAAGGAACTCTGGTGTTGCCCACTTTGACCGACCATCTTTTCCCAGGAATGGAAGGCCGCGCAGGTCGACCGGATCGAGCAACAAGGCCCGAACATCCTGGAGAGTGACCTTTAGAATGGCGGCAAGCTGATGAACAACGGCCGACTTGCCGATGCCGGGACCGCCCCAGATGAACACGGGCTGCCGTGCAGCAACGAGCGTGCGCAAGGCATTTGCAATGGTAGATGCTTTCATCAAATTTTCCTTTCAGATAAGTAAGAGACGCCGGGCATAGCGCTGGAATCAACCTGATTAAATAGTTGGTGAGCCAGCCCTTGGACGTGCTGTTTCGTTTTACAATGGCACCCGTCAAACAGAAGAGGAGAACCGTGGACACAGCAGCCATAATTGCTGAATTGGAAGCCGAGAGAGACCGTCTCAACAGGGCTATCGCGGCGCTGCAGGTAAGCGGTGGTGGCAGGGGCAGGATAACAGCCAAGCGCACGGGTCGGAGACGTCACGTGAGCGCGGCAGCCAGGAAGCGGATCAGCGACGCACAGAAAAAGCGGTGGGCAGCACGAAAAAAGCTGGCCTGAAGCTGGAAGGGTTTATCAGGGTTCCACCTACCGCTATACCTGAGTGGCTGTAGGAGTCGCCTTCGCTTCGAGTGCGAGCACAACCTTGTGAAGAGTTTCGAGATTGTCCACTTGGTCGAGAGACTTCACATTCAACGAACGCAGAACCGCAGCCAACGGTTCGGCTCCCGTCTTGTCCATGGCGGCGTCCAATCGGCGTAAACCGCGCTCTGCTGCCTGCATTTGCGCCAACACTTTCTGAAGCAGTGCTGCATCCTGAACCTGGCTGGGTTTCCAGACCCTTGCTACTGTCTTCAGCAGTCCCCGATAGGGGCCCCTTCCCAGCGGCTCCGCCATCGCTTCAATCTCGCGAATTAGTTCGGCGCACTTGCCCTGCCCGACAGTTTTTTTCTGGCCTTGGTTTTCAGGAGTCGTCTTAGCGGCGCTGGCCGGTATTGACGATTGCTGGTCCTCTCCCCGGTGTGGTCGCAGGCCTTGCCGCCAGCCTTCAGGCGTCGCCCAACCGGCAAGCTTCGGCGTATTCGTTGGCCGCTTTCTGTCGTCCAAATCCACCCACGCACCGGTGAAGTGATACAGGTACCGGCCAAGCCCAAAGCAAGAACATGCACGTTTGAACGCCTGGGCTTCCGCGCTGGTGCCGGCGTTTTCGTCGTCCGCCCACTCCTCACCCGTAGCTGAATGGAGACCGAGCCCGAAGATCGTCAGAGCACAGGTGACAAAGACCTTGACAACAACTCTTTGGTCCTTGCCCCGCTGAAAATTGGCGCTGGTGTGGACAGTGTACTTGCGCGTCCATCCGGCAGGGCTGAAGAGCGCATTGAGTCGGTCGGTATACGCTCTCTGGTCAGCGTACGGTATGACTTGCCCGCGCCTTTTGTCTTTCGTAGAGTTGGTGACCCGCCACTCGATCACCGAGGGATCGAATGGCACTTCCAGCTCTGCGACGAGTTCTTTGATTTGTTCCAGCGTGAAGTGGGGCGCTGGGCTCATCCCGAGCAGTACGGGGGGTGGCACAGATTTGCTTAAATCGACTGCGCTGCCCTCCGGTCCGTTTGCACGTCCATTGCGGGGACTCATAGCTGTTCTCCTGTCGATGAGGAAGCTGAGATTGAGGGTGGGGTGTTGCCAAGGATAGGAAAATGACCGTGGCCGCTCCGGGGTAGCCCGCGAAACTGGACGTCAGCAGCGATTGATAAATGGCCTCAGGCGACGACGCGAGGCGGCGTTGCAGGATGGTTAGCGCGAAGCCGACCGTACCGGCGCGCTTGTTGTTTTGGAGAGCTTCGGCGCGATTAAACTCTACGCGGACGTAATCGGTTACAGCTGCGTATAACTGCGCTTCAGGATCAGAAAGTTTATAAGGCACCGTGTACGCGAACCGCTCCGGGTCTCCGTCAAGCAGCGCCATAAACAACTGGAAATCTTCCTCTTTGCCATTGTGCGGCGTAGCCGTCATGAGCAGGAAGTGTCGCGTGATCCCGGAGAGCATTTGACCGAGCTTATATCGTTTCGTGTATTTGATTTCGCCGCCGAAGTACGTGGCCGACATCTTGTGGGCCTCGTCGCAGACGATCAGATCCCATCGGCAGTCAGGCGCGAGAAGCTTGCCCTGGACGTCCTCATTGCGGGAGAGTTTGTCCAAGCGAGCAATGACGTGGTTGGCCTCCAGGAACCAGTTACCGGTTCGGGCAGCCTCCAGCTTGTCGTTGGTCAGAATCTCAAATGGCAGGTGGAAACGGCGATAAAGTTCATCCTGCCACTGCTCCGCCAGACTGCCGGGGCAGACGATGAGGCAACGCTGAAGGTCACCGCGGGCGATGAGCTCCTTAATAAGAAGACCGGCCATGATCGTTTTGCCGGCGCCGGGGTCGTCGGCAAGCAGGAATCGCAGCGGCTGGCGCGGGAGCATGGAGTCGTAAACTGCCGTGATCTGATGCGGCAGGGGTTCAACCAGCGAAGTATGCACAGCTAGTACGGGATCGAAAAGATGGGCTAGGCGGATGCGGTGGGCCTCTGACACAAGACGGAACAGCGAGCCATCCCCGTCAAAACTCCAAGGCCGCCCGATCTCAACAACTTCGATTCGCGGCTCGTCGTGCCGGTAAAGGAGTTCATTGGCTACCTTGCCGGTGGTCGTCTTGTAAGTCAGCTCCAGCGCCGTTGAGCCAAACCACTGGACGTTAACAACCGTAACAAGAGAGTCCGGGAGTATGCCTTTGACGGTCGAGTTGGGAAGTAATGCCTCGAGCTTGCTCATGTGAGAGACGGGGTGTGTTGGACGATTCTACCACCGAGCCCGCGGTATAATAGGGTTCGGGTCTCGCCTATCGGGTGCCCCCCGATTTTCTGGACGGCGCCTCTTCCCAATACGGGAGCGAATTACAACTTCAAGGTTGCCCGTCCCCTTGGGATAAAATCATACAAACTTAATGCCTTGGAACACTGGACTGCAAGGAACGCCGCTAAACATTGCTGCTTATGCCGGCGCACAGCTTCGCGTGGTCGCAGGTCCTGGCACTGGCAAAACCTTCGCTCTGATGCGCCGCGTTGCGCGGCTTTTGGAGCAGAATGTCCAGCCTAACCATATCCTGGCTGTCACATATACCCGTACGGCCGCTCTTGATCTGGTCGGCAAATTGGCGCAGCTAGGCGTGGCTGGCGCTGATCAGGTAGCAGCAAAGACGCTCCACTCGCTGAGCTTCGGGTTATTGAGCAGGACGGCAGTCTTTCAGACGCTGGGGCGTAACGCACGTCCGCTGTTGGCCTATGAGCAGGACACGATGGCGTGCGACCTCGGTCCACAGTTCGGCGGAAAGCGTAAGGTCAACAAGCTGGTCAAGGCATTCGACGCATATTGGGCGCGGCTGCAGCATCATCAGCCAGGATGGCCAAATAACCCGGTAGAGCAGGCATTCGATCACGCGCTAAAAGCGTGGCTCCGATTTCATCGGGCGATGCTGGTAGGCGAGCTGATTCCCCTGGCTCTCGATTTTGTGTCGCAGAATCCGGGACATCCGGATATTCCCCAATACGAGCACGTCCTAGTCGATGAGTACCAGGATCTCAATCGGGCTGATCAGGCGCTCATTGATGCGATCGCTGGCAATGCAGCGGTGACCGTCATTGGTGACGAGGATCAATCGATCTACGGCTTTAGGCACGCTCATCCGGAAGGGATTGCGCAATATCCGCAAACGCATGCCGGCACTCATGACGAACTGCTCAACGAGTGCAGGCGCTGTCCGCAGCGCGTCGTCAACATGGCGAATGAACTGATCAGCCACAATCAACGATTGGCACCCAAAACCTTGAACCCACGTCCTCAGAACGCGCAGGGCGATGTCTATATTGTCCAGCATCACTCGCTTGAAGACGAAGTCAGCACAATCGCCGATTATATCGACTGGTATTTACAGCAGCATCAGGGAATGGCAGCTGGCGAGGTGTTAGTACTTTCGAGTCGTCGCTTGATCGGTAACGGTATCCGCGATCGGTTGAATGAGATCGCGCAGCAGAATGGGCGAACGTGGCAGGCACAAAGCTTTTACTTCGAGGATGCTCTGACGACGGATATCGCTGCCGACGGATTTGCACTGCTGACTCAGTTGGTCGATCCAGAGGACCGGCCTTCGCTGCGTTATTGGCTGGGCGAGCATGCGCAGGATTGTAAGAGACTTCCCTATGCGCGGTTGCGGGCGCATTGCGAGCAATCTGGACAGTCTCCGCGCGCTGCCCTCCAAGACATGGGGTCAGGCGCGCTAACGATCCCGCACACGGCTACATTAGTGACACGATTCAACGCCCTGACCCTAAAGCTGACTGCACTGATGGCGTTGGACCTCGCGGCACTGATCGACACCCTCTTTCCGGACGGCAATGCGGACGTGATATCAGTTCGGCAGGGGGCGCTCCTGAGCCTTCCGAATGTGGCCAATGCTAAGGAACTCCTGGACGAACTGCGCAGCACCATCACGCAGCCTGAACTTCCTGGCTCCCAAGGGCCGTCAGTGCGGATCATGAGCTTGTACAAGTCCAAAGGGCTCACGGCGCGACTGGTGGTCATCGCAGGGTGCATCGCTGGCATTATGCCCAGTATTGATCCGAAAGACGCTCCAGCAGAGCAGGAGCGACAGCGCCAAGAGCAGCGCAGGCTGTTTTACGTGGGAATCACGCGGACCACGGAGACTCTGATGATCAACAGCTCGATTCGAATGCTCTCCGCCGCGGCATTTAGGATGCGAATGCCCAAACTGGCGACTGCTGGCATGTACGTCATCCTGCAGGCGAGTCCAATGTTGCCCGACTTGGGGCCGACCGCGCCGCCATCGACCCCTGCTGCAGCGTGGCGCGCGCTGCTGGGTTTTTGAGCATCCGACGAGCAATAACTCACGTCCAGAGCCGGGCCTGTGGCATTAATCGGGCCGAAACGTACATGCGTAAGGCAGGCATCTCAGACGTCACTTTTCGCCTAAGAATCGATTTCGGAAAGTGGACTGCCGATTTGCCCAGCAGAGAATAGCGCCTAACAACTAGGGTTCCGCTGCTGCTCCGGTGCTTATTTCGGTTTCATTGATGCGGGAAAAGGCCCGGAACGCGGGCGATTCGCGACGAATCAGAGAAAGTTTCTCTGAGCTGCAGACTGACTGGCGGAGAGAGTGGGATTCGAACCCACGTTAGAGTTTCCCCTAAACACGCTTTCCAAGCGTGCGCCTTCAGCCACTCGGCCATCTCTCCGATGTTTTAACAGCTCCCTCGACTGCGCTCGGGATTTCGCCTGCGGGCTCAAACGCCCGCTCAACGGCTCAACTTCAGCCACTCGGCCATCTCTCCGCGGCGCCATGTTGGGACGCGTCACAGCCGAATCAAACCCTGGCGGGCTCACATGCGCGCCGTGACCTCTTCATTATAGCGAATGCGGCTGTTTCCCGTTGGTCCGGCTGTACACCCGGGCGGTAAACCCTTACATACAAGATTCAGAGGACCGGTTTGCAAGGCAACAAACACCGCTTTCTATCGCCATACGAAGAATTTGTGCGGTTTGAATCGGAACAGCAGAAAAAATCCCGGCCATCGTCCTCCGGTAACGCAACTCTCCCTTGGGCCCTGGGTTATGTGAAGACGGAACTTGAAACTTATCTCCCCTTAATCTCTCCACCTGGGAGTATTCCAATGCGACGTCTGATTCTCTTTGCCTCACTGGCGATCATCCTGGTCTCCGCCCTCACCGGCTGCGGAGGCGGCTCCACCAACAACGTGGCCCAGTCCCAAGCGGCCAGCGTTTACGTCACCGGAGGCGACGCTCCTCTGCCTTCCGTCCTGGCCTTCAACGTCACCTTGAACAGCATGAAGCTGGACGGCGCCACCGAGTTGCTGGCCGCACCCACTACCGTGGACTTTGCCCGGCTGCTGGGCCTGCGCACCTTGCTGGGGTTCAACACCGTGCCCGCCGGGACCTACAAAAACCTGACGATTACCATGGCCAGTCCTAGTATCTCTTTCCTGGACTTGACCGCTACGCCGCCATCGGCGTCGAACATCACCGGCACATTCAAGGACACCGGCGGCAACAACGTTCCCAGCACCACCATCACCGTGGCTTTGACTCAGCCGCTGACGGTGGCTGCCAGCGGGCTGGCTGGGCTGCATCTTGATTTCAACCTGCGCAACTCGATCGCCGTGGACGCCGCAGGACAGATCACCGGCGTGGTCAATCCGGTCATCAAGGTGAAACCGGTGGCGCTGAGCGACCCCGATGCTGAAGTCAACGATCTGCGCGGCGGCCTGGTCTCGGTCAACACTGCGGGAAATTCGTTTATCCTGCAGCGCGTCGGGGGGCATCAGATCACCATTGATGTGAACTCCAGCACCAACTTCAGCGGCAACCTGACTCTAGCCACTCTGCCCAACCCTTCTGTGATTGAAGTGGACGGCCACATCCAGGCCGACGGCAGCGTTCTGGCTGATTCCGTGGAAGTGGTCACCACGGAGAAAGCCTTCGTCTCCGGACGCATCGTCGCCGTAAACCCCGCCACCGGGCCGGTCCAGACCGTCACGCTGCTGGTGGGTGAAGAACTGCCGGACGTGCCCGGCGTGCCCGTTGGCACCGTGACCACGCTGGACGTGAGCCTGGTCTCCAACTACAGCATCCGCTTGATTGATAACTGGTTCACCAATTTCCTGTTCAACAACACCACGCTGGTCCCCGGCCAACGCATTGCGATGGGCGGGACCATTGACGCGGCCACCAACAAATTTGTGCCGTCGCGCATCGTCCTGCGCCGGCAAGGCGTGGTCGGCGACCTGGTGTTGAACTCCGTGGTCATCAACAACAACAACGCCGGCTCGCTCCAGTTGCAGAACAACAACATGCTGGGTTACGTTCTGGGAGCTCCGCTGTCGGTGCAGACGGCGAACAGCACGCACTTTACTGACATCAGCGGGCTGGCGGCCATCCAGAGCGGCGGCAGCATGAAGCTGGCGACCTACGGCCTGATACTGAAAGACCCGGTCAGCGGCAATCCCACGATGTACGCGCATCGCGTGATTCTGTTGCAGTAAGTCAGACCCGAAGTTTCGGGGTACAAAGCAGACAGGCGGCCCGAAAAGGCCGCCTGTTCGTTATATTAACTGTTCTTATTTATTAAGATGTCTGGTAGACTGGACAACATGACCACCGTAACCATTTCCTTGCCGGATTCGCTGAAAGAATTCATTGAGCAAGAGGTCCAAACCAAGGGCTATGGCAACGTCAGCGAGTACGTGCGCGGGTTGCTGCGCGAGGCGCAGCAGAAGCAAGCCTCCGCGCAACTCGAAAGACTGCTGCTGGAGGGACTGGCCTCCGGCGAAGGCGCCCCGCTCACGCGGGATTTCTGGAAGCAGCTGCGGGCGGATGCGGGACGGATTCTCGCGAAAAATAAGGTGAAGCGTAGGCGGCGGACTTCACGATGAAGGGCTTCGTACGACCGTTGGCGCGCGAAGACATTTTAGGCCAATATCGCTATCTGCTCGTGGAGGCAAACAGCCCTGCGACAAACTGATTGGTTATCAAATTACCCGATTACAAAATTACTCAATTACCAATTTCTTTTCAGACCGCGGTGGAGAAAACGCGTTCGAAGCAGTATTCGTCAATCACCGCGGCCACGGCGGTTTTGCCGTGGTCGTCCAGCGCGCGCACCACGCGCCCGGTGCAATTCACCAGGACGTCCGTGTCCGTCCCCAGCACGGAGGCCGGCAACACGATGCGGAACCGGATAATGGTCCCCACGTCCAGCGTAGTCTTGGTGTGGAAAAGAACGCCGCCGGCGGAAATGTCAGCGGTTTCAGCAAAGTGTTCGCGCGCGTCTGCGGTGCGGACGGTAATGGGAAGCTTGAGCGGGAAGCGAACCGAACTTCTGGAATCTGCCACCTATTCACCCCTGTCCCAAACTTTATACACCTGGCATCTTTGCCGCCCTACATTACTTTGGTATTTACAGCGCACCAAAGGACATGCGCCGGGGCCGTTGTCCTTAAAACGATACGTTAGAACTTGGTAACCTCGGTGAAGTTGAAGCCGCGTACCTTCATCGCGGGAACCACCATATCGAAAGCCTCTTCGCCGCTGGCGCGTACGGCCTTTCCCATGGCTTCCACGTTATTTAAGGTATCAATAATGCTCTGGTTAAAGCGGAAGTTCCGGATGCCGCCCTTTACCTTGCCGCCTTCCACCAGGAATGTGCCGTCACGCGTCATGCCGGTGAGCATCTTTTCGTAAGGATCAACCTCGCGGATGTACCACAGCCTGGTGATCAGCACGCCGCGCTCGGTTCCGGCGATCATCTGGTCCACCGTCTGCTCGCCGCCTGGAGTCACAAACACGATGTTGGCCGGCGCTTCGCCCATTTCATTGGGCAACGGGAAACCGTGCCCGGTGACGCGGATTTCGCCCACTTTGCCGGCATACTCTGACTTGCGCATCTTCGCCGCCGTACTGCGCGCGTAGACCAGGTTCTTGATCACGCCCTTTTCCACCAGGTTCACGCGGCTGCGGGCCACGCCTTCGCCGTCAAAGGGCGCGTTGGACTGCAGAGGATGCCGCACGTCGTCCACGATGGTGATGTTTTCGCCGAAGAGTTTTGTGCCGATGCGGTTATTTAGGAAAGAACGCTGGTCCAAAATGGCCATGCCGCCGAAGTCCCAGAACATGAAGCCCACCAGGTCCAGCACCGCAGCCGGTTCCAGAATCACCGTGTACTTGCCCGGAGCCAACTCCTGCGGGCCGCGCGAGTCCCGGGCCTTCTGCGCTGCAATCTCCGCCAGGCGGACAGGCGCGAGGTTGGCGACGTCCGGCGAGTTGGCTTTCTGCCAGCCGGATGAATCATCGGCCAGCATGGTGATGGACACTTCCGCCGAAGTCTGCCGATGAAACGTGCTTAGGCCGTTCGAATTAATGATGGCCTCCGCGCTCTCCGAACTTACGTAGATCCCCGCGGTGACCAGCCCGTTTTTCTTGGCCACACCAACAATTTTTCCGACGGCATCAGCGCGGTCTGCGGGCGTGATGGCCGCGGTCTGCGGGAACCAGCGGAAGGGCGCGGGTTCTGCGACCTTGCCTTCTTCCGCTTTGGCCAGCGGCAGACGGTCGGCATCCGGCTCCTGGACTTTGGCGATCCCTTCCGCCGATTGCACCGCGCGCTTCAGGCTTTCGTCGTCAAAGCGGTTGGTGGTGGCCCGGGCGGTCTTGCCGTCAAACGCCACGCGGATGGACGCCACCTCATTCAGGTCGGAAACATTCTGGTGGATGGTGTTGTTGGCAAAGCGGGTAAGGGAGTAGTTGGTGGATGAAAAAATGACTTCTACTTCGGGGACGGAGGCGAACTTCTTTATCTTTCCGAAAATTGCCTGCGCTTTGTCTTGATCCAGCATTATTGTTTTCTCCGTGCCTCCGTGTCTCCGTGGTGAGCCTTTAGCTTCCCTTATATGCCGTGCCAACTTTCACCCCACGAAACCTTGCCGGGGACGCGCCGTGTCCCGTCCCCATGGTTTGCATGGGCTGGCCTTTGCCGCAGTTGGGAGTTCCCCACAGCGTCCATTGGTCGCGCGAGCAGATGGCGTCCATGGAGTTCCAGAACTCGGTGGTGATGCCCGAGTACGATGGGTTCTTGAACATCCGGCCCAGCTTGCCGCCTTTGATCTCCCAGCCAATTTCGCAGCCGAACTGGAAGTTGTAGCGCTTGTCGTCAATGGACCAGGAGCGGTTGGTCTGCATGTAGACGCCGTCGTCGGTGCCGGAAATGAGCTGCTCGAACGTCAGCGGCTTGTCACCGGGCTTGATGCTGATGTTAGTCATGCGGATGAGCGGGATGCGGTTCCAGCCTTCCGCGCGCATGGTCCCGTTCGACCGGTTCTCGCCGATGGTGTGCGCCGTCTCGCGCGACGAAATGTATCCGGTGAACAGCCCGTTGGTGATGATGGGCGTGCACTGCGCGGCCACTCCTTCATCGTCATAGGCGAAAGTGCCCAGGCCAGGGCCGTGCTCTTCGGTGGCGTCGGCGACGACGTTCACGATATCGCTGCCGTAACGCAGCTTGCGCAACTTGTCTATGGTAAGGAAGGAGGTCCCGGCGAAATTGGCTTCCATCCCCAGCACGCGGTCCAACTCAATCGGGTGGCCGATGGATTCATGGATCTGCAAGCCCAGTTGCGACGAATCCAGCACCAGGTTCATGTTGCCCTGCGGGCATTGCTCAGCTTTATGCAGCGCCACGGACTGCTCGGCAATGCGCCGGGCATTCTCCACCAATTTCAGCTCGTCAATCAGCTCGTAGCCTTTGGTCTGGTACTGTCCGCCGAAAGAATTGGGGAAAGACCGCTTCTGGATCTCCGTGCCTTGAAAACTGTACGCGGCAAAGCCCGCGCCGGTGATGGTGCGCGTCTGATGAATGTCTGAGCCTTCGCTGGAATAGAACCATTGCTCGTAGCGGCCCAGATGCATGTTGCTCTCCGCCAGCGTCACGCCCGGCACCGCGAGAATTTCATGATCAATCTTCGTCAAAAGATCAAGGTTCTGCTCAATGGACGTGGTAAACGGATCAATCTTGCACGGCGTGGCCCACTCAATCTTTGCCGCCGGCTCGGGCGCCAAACGAATGCCGGTTTCTTTCACGCGCGCGGAGGCGCGGGCGATCTCCACGGCTTTGGCGGCGGTCGAGTCCACGGCTTCGCGGGTAAGGTCGTCACTGGCGGCGAAGCCCCAGGCATCGTCCACCAGAACGCGCACGCCGATGCCCAATGATTCGTTGCTGGCCGCGTGGCCGACTTTGCCGTTCTTGGTGGCCAGCGATCGCTGGCGCTCGTCCACAATGCGGACGTCGCCGTAGCTGGCGCCGCGCTGTGTAGCTGTATTCAAGGCCCAATCTGCAATCAGTTTCATGCTCATAGGAAGCTCTGGTCCACAAACTCTCATATTAAATGATACGGGGTGAATGCGGCTTTTAGCTGCTAGCGGCTAGCTGCTAGTGGCTAGGAGCTTAAATTGTGGCTGCACGACTGCTTTCGCCCTAAACTATCTCCTGTGTCGCGAAAACCGGCTGTCATCAAGATCATCAACCTGGAAGAAGGCATGCCCACCGTGGAGCAGGCGCGCCTGCGCATGCAGTTTGAATTGCAGAAGGCGCGGACGCAAGGCTACGCGGCGGTCAAGCTGATCCACGGATACGGTTCTTCAGGCGTCGGCGGCGCGCTGCGTGACGAGCTGCAGAAATCGCTGCGCAAAGCGGCACGTGAAGGAACGATTGCGGCCTTCGTCGCCGGCGAAGACTGGCGCATTTCCGACGAAACCACCTGGAACCTGCTGAAGAAGTATCCGGAGTGGAAGCAGGACTCGGACTTGAGCAAGAACAATAAAGGAATCAGCATCGTGGTGCTGTAAGTTCGCGGCGAGGCCGACTTGCGCGCCGAGCCGCATGCTTCAGGCGCACTGATATCTCTCCTTGTGGGAGGGACGTGAGCGGGTTGGAGCGAAGCGACACAATCAAAGGGTAAAATAGATGTCTACCCCATGTCGCAGGAAGAAGAAGTCTTAGGCAAAGCGTATGACAGCCGGTTGATGAAGCGGCTGCTGAAATACTTGCGCCCATATTGGTGGCAGACCATAGTTGCGCTGGCGTCGATCTTGCTGAAGGTGGTCCTGGGGCCGGACGTGATTGGCCCTTTCCTGACGGCCACCGCCGTAGACAAGTACCTGACCTTCGCCCGCGGCACGCACCACAACTTTCTCGACCGCTGGCTCAATCCCAGCCCGCTGATCGGCGTGGGCCAGATCGCGCTGATCTATCTGGCTTCCCTGCTGTTCAACTTTGTGCTGGAGTTCGTCCAAACCTACCTGATGCAGTGGACGGGACAGAAAGTCATGTTTGACCTGCGCCGCGAGATCTTCCGCCACTTGCAGCAGATGCACGTCGGCTTCTATGACAAGAATCCCGTCGGCCGGCTGGTGACGCGCGTCACCACCGACGTGGACGCCCTGAATGAAATGTTCACCGCCGGCGTGGTTTCTATTTTTGAAGACGTCTTCATCCTGGGCGGCATCGTGTTTGTCATGCTGCGGATGAACTGGTGGCTGGCGCTGATCACCTTTGCCGTTTTGCCGGTGATTTTCTGGGTGACCATGATCTTCCGCAATTCGGTGCGCGAATCCTACCGGAGGATTCGCACCGCCATCGCGCGCATCAACGCCTACCTGCAGGAGCACGTGACCGGCATGGTGGTGTTGCAGCTTTTCAATCGCGAGAAGCGCGCGTACAACAAGTTCTCTGAGGTCAACGCCCAGCACATGGAGGCGTTCAAGGACGCCATCTTCGCGTACGCCCTCTATTACCCGGTGGTGGAAGTTCTCTCGGTGATCGCGATTGCCTGCGTGCTTTGGTTCGGCGGGCTGAAGGTGTTGGTTGGCATGGTCACTCTGGGCACGGTGACGGCCTTCATGCAATACGCGCAGCGCTTCTTCCGGCCCATTCAGGACCTGAGCGAAAAGTACAACATCCTGCAGTCGGCCATGGCCTCAGCCGAGCGCGTGTTCCGCCTGCTGGATACGCCGGTGGACATTGTTTCTCCGGCGGACCCGGTGCAGGTGGAAGGCCCCGGCAAGATCGAGTTCGATCACGTCTGGTTCGCGTACCGCAAGCTGGCTGACATAGAGAAGGAAGATATCTCCGAAACGCCGTCGGCCGCGGAGAACCACGGCCACGCGTCCGCGCCAAGCAACGCCGATGGCTCCGGCTACGATTGGATCCTGCGCGACGTTTCCTTCACCATTGAGCCGGGCGAGAGCGTGGCTATCGTCGGCCATACCGGAGCGGGCAAAACCACCATCATCTCCCTGCTGATGCGCTTCTATGATATTCAAAAGGGCGCCATCCGCATTGACGGCGTGGACATCCGCCGCATGGACCTGACCGCTCTGCGGCGGCGCTTTGGCGTGGTGCTGCAGGACCCGTTCCTGTTCAGCGGGACCATTGAAGGCAACATCCGCCTGGGCTCCAGTTGGATTCCCGACGAGCAAGTAGAATCCGCCGCGGAGAACGTGAACGTGGCCGACTTTATCCGCACTCTGCCGCAGGGTTTCAAGGAGCCGGTTCTGGAACGCGGCAGCACGCTCAGCACCGGGCAGAAACAGCTGATCTCGTTTGCCCGCGCCCTGGCGCACGATCCGAAAATCCTGGTCCTGGACGAAGCCACCTCCAGCGTGGACACGGAAACCGAGCTGCGCGTGCGCGACGCGCTCACCCGCATGGTGGAAGGCCGAACGTCGGTGATCATCGCGCACCGGCTTTCGACCATCCAGCGCGCGGACAAGATCATCGTGATGCACAAAGGCCAGGTACGCGAAATCGGCAGCCACCAGCAACTGCTCACCCAGCGCGGCATCTATTGGAAGCTCTACCAACTGCAATATAAAGACCAGGAACTGGGCGTGCCGGAGACACGGGTGGGAGCGAACGACTGAGGGGAATCGCCGTCATCGCGCGTGATCGCCGTGATCGGAAGTCGGCCAAGATTCCTCATACCGCCCGGAATTCTGAAAAAACAGCCCATAAGCCGCTTGACACCATGGTTTGAAACCGGTACACCTTTCCACAGACCCCGGGAGATCAGCGCTTCAGGAGAATGCCCGTGATGCTTCGACGGTGGTTTCTTTACCTGCTGCTTGCTCTGGCAATCGTATGCGCGCAAGCGCGCACGGCGGCAGCCCAAACCAAAAAGCAAACCCAGAAGAAAACTCAAGAGACACACTACGTGGCCCGCTGGGACGCACAACAGAGCGGCGTTACGGACAATCTGTGCTCGGTTTTCTTTCTCAATCCGCAAACCGGCTGGGCCGCGGGCGAGCACAACACCGTCCTGAAGACCACGGACGGCGGCACAACCTGGAAACGGATGACGGACCGCAATGACAGCACGCGTTGCGTCGAGATCGTATTTTCTGACGCCAACAAAGGATGGCTGAACACCGGCGAGGTGCTCCTGTACACCTCCGACGGCGGCGATACCTGGCAGCCCGCTGCGGGGATCGGGAAATCCGGCGGCTTCGGCGCCGGGTGCCTGGTAGGTTCCGCGCGCTATCAACTGCACACGCCCAACATGGGGGTGGGGGTTTTCCGCAGCGATGACGGCGGACGCACGTGGACCCCGTTGCCGGGCAAACTGGAACGCAACAGCTATCGCGCCATCTCCTTTTCTGATGCGCAGCATGGCTGGCTGCTGGCGCAGCCGAGTACCATTTCAATGACCACAGACGGAGGGCGGACGTGGTCGGACGTCGAGCAGAAAATTTCCCAGCGCACGGTGAAGGTCAAGTTCGTTAATGCAACTGCGGGCTGGGCCTTCGGCCCGGACGGAACCACCATGCTGGGCAGCACCGATGGCGGCAAGACCTGGACCAGCCAATACACCGGCCTGAAGTCCTACGATGCTCTTGGCGATCTGGATTTTCGCGATGCGCAAAACGGATTCGTGCTTTCCGGCAACGGCCAGGTCATCGCCACCACTGACGGCGGCAAGCACTGGCGCCAGATCGGCAAGCTGGTGCTGGGGATTCGCGGGCTTTCCTTCCCTGATCCCAGCCATGGCTGGGTCGTCGGCGACAAAGGGTATATCCGGTACTATCACCTGGTGAAAGTCGAAGGAGCCTCCAAGTAGACAGATTCTGTTGACACAGCTATTCATCCCGAATCGGAGTGAGGGAGCCCTATCGTCATCTAAAGTGATCGGCGCGTGGAAAGGAGTCGGCCCATGATGAAACGGATATTCGTCGCAACCGGAGTTTTTGGATTGGGTATTTTCCTGCTTCTCCTGCCGACCCTAGTGCGCTTGGTCCGGGCAATGCGCAACAGCCAAGTGGACGGCATAGGCGTTGATGTTGGCGCTTTGGCAGGCCGATGGACGCTCCTGGCTACGCTGGGCCTTCTCGGCGTCATATCCTACTGGCTTTCTGGAAGACTGGGCAAAGCCTGAAAAATCGCACAGGCAAGAGTGCCTGTGCCACACGATTCTTCCCCGCAGGCGAGGGCGCCTGCGCTCCACGAGGTATTGAGGCGACCCCGCTCCACCGGGGATCGAAGATCTTCGCCCTAGGCCAACAACGCGTCGCAACTCCAGCGTTCCCCATCCGCGTCTTAAGTCCTTAGTTTTTCCAGTGCCAGTGACAGAAATATGACACGGATGTGATATTCGTCACTTGATCGGGCGTCCCTGTCACGCTAGAATTCCATACTTGGTATTGAAAATGAAATTCAATTTCAATTTCAACATGCCTGGCCGGAATGGCGGTTTCCCCGTGTTTTTCGCGAAATCCAAGCGTGCCGCGATCCTGGCTGGCCTGCTGGCGCTGGTCCTGTTCCCTGCCGCCTCCGGCGCCCAAGACAGCTACTTCATCACCTACACCCACCACATGGAGGAGCCGGGCAGCCTGGAGTTCGCTACCAAGACGGTGAGCGGTTTCCCCCGCGCCGGCAATTCGTTCTTCGCTAACGCGTTTGAGCTGGAATACGGCACAACCGCGTGGTGGACCACCGAGTTGTACCTGGACGGCCAGAGCACGTCCAACGAAAGCACCGTCTTCACCGGCTGGCGGCTGGAGAACCGCTTCCGTCCGCTGCTGCGCGAGCACTGGATCAACCCAGTGCTGTACTTCGAGTTTGAAGACCTCAACGGCGCCGACAAAGCTTTGCTGGAGATTGTCGGACATGACGGCGTGACTGACGCCCTGGAGCGAAACGACCGCTCCGAGAAGAAACGCGAAGCCGAACTGAAGCTGATTCTCTCCAGCAACTTCAAGGGCTGGAACCTGGCGGAGAATTTCATCGCCGAAAAAAACCTGAAGAACGATCCTTGGGAGTTCGGCTATGCCATCGGGGTGAGCCGCCCGCTGGCGCTGCTGGCCCGCCCCGACAATTGCCGTTTGTGCCGCGAGAACTTTACCGTGGGCGCGGAACTCTATGGCGGACTGGGCGACCGCTACAGCTTCGGCTTCGCTCATACGTCGCACTACCTGGCACCGACCATGTCCTTCCGCATGCCCAACGGCCCGACGTTCACGATATCCCCCGCAGCGGGCCTGAACCACAACAGCCACGGCCTGCTGCTGCGCTTTGGCGTGTCGTATGAAATTGACCAGTTTGTGTCCCGATTGCGGAAAAAGTAGGGGAGGCATCATGGCGCGCGGAAAACTCTATCTTGTACTGGCGTGGCTGCTCGTCGCATTGAGCGCGCTTTGCGCTGCTTCGTCCGGTGACGGCCTGTGGATGATCAGAGTTCCGGACAAAGCCCGAGTGAAACAGAATCCTTTCGCGGGTGACGCGCGGGCTGTCGCCGCGGGAGCAAAACTCTTTGGCCAAAATTGCGCTGGATGCCACGGGCCGGATGCCAATGGACAATACGATCATCCCAGCCTGCGAACGGAGCGCATCCGCGCGGCCACTCCGGGCGAGCTGCAGTGGATACTGACGAACGGCAGCATGCGCAACGGCATGCCGTCTTGGTCGCGCCTGCCGGAGCAGCAGCGGTGGCAGATCATTGCGTATCTGAAAAGCTTGCCGTCGAAGAATTGACCGCAAAGGGCGCAAAGGAACGCAAAGGGGCTTTGTTCTCGGTTGATGGCGCTTTGCTGGCCGACCCTGAGTTTGCGTGGTTTGATTTACATCAATCGCCGCGGATCCCCAGGCCGTTGCGTCCTTCGCGTCCTTTGCGGTCAAAAACTATTTCTTTTCCCGCGTAAACGGCGTCTCCAGATATTTTCGCGCTTCGTCCAGCGCGCCCTGGAAATTGTCACCGGTCTGGATGGCCAGCCGGTACTCGTTCACGGCGCGGTCGCGCTGCTGCGTGGTATCAAAGATCTTGCCCAGTTGCACGTGGCTCCAGACCTCGGTCCAGCGGGGTTCGCCATCGCCCTGGATGGACTCGCGATATTCGTTGGCAGCGGACTGGTAGTTGCGCTGCAGGTAAAAAACATCGGCAATGCGGTAATGCGCCAGCGAGCTGTTGCGGTTGGCTTCCAGCGCCTTGTTGAATTCTCCCAGGGCCTCCGCCAGGCTGCCCTGGGCGGTGAGTTCCTGGCCGCGGCGGATGGCGATCCGCACTTTCAGGTCTGACGAATTTTTGAGCACAAAGTTGTTGGGGTCCAGGGTCAGGCGGCGCGGCTTGCCAAAGGTCTCCACGGAAAACGGCGACTCCGTCCCGACGACTTCAATGCGCTTCATTTCCGTCTGGCCGTCGGTGTCAATCTTCAGTTCCACCGGCATGCGGAACAAGTCCAGGTCCTGGGTGACTTCGCCCACCACGCGGAAGCCTTTCTTGATGCGGTAGACGACGTAATGCATCTTGAATTCGGGCGCGCCGGTGCCGTCCACCCACTGGCTGAAAAATGCGGTCAGCTTCTGGCCGGCGTTGTTTTCCGCGATGGCTTGCAGGTCAGCGACGCTGGCTGATTTCCACGCGAACTTGGCCAGGAATTCCTTCATGGTCTTGTCAAACGGACCTTCGCCGATTACCCAGCGCAGCATGTGGAAGATCATGCCGCCTTTGTCGGTGGCCAGGGCCTGGAACTGGGGCGAATACGTGTCCAGCCGGCTGATGCTGCTCAACGGCATGGTGTCATAGGCCAGAGCGCCCACAGCCATGTCGCGCGTGGCGTCTTCAAAGGCGGTGGCGCCGGCGGCGTTCTGCACGTAACGCATTTCAGAAGCGCGCGCGCCGCCGTCCATGAGCCACCAGTCGTCCTTGGAAGCCGGACTCACGGTTGCGCCCCACCACAGATGGGCAATGGCGTTGGCCAGCAGGCGGTAGTTGGTCTTCTCGCCAATGTCACGCGTGGCGATGGCGGCAATCTCCGGCGCCCAGGCCGTGGGGACGGTATCGTCGGGCAGCTCAACCACCTTCAGCATGGGCGTGGAAGCCGACCCGTAAATGCTGGAGAAATATTCAAATTCCTTGGCTGCCGTGTCCGCGTACGCGGGAGCAAAGTCTTTCTTGGCGTCGCGGAAATAGATGTGCACGGCGCCGCCGCTGAACACGTTGTCGTTAAACGGTCCGGCAATGATAGTCCCGGGGAAGCTGGGTTTCTGCCAGCTAAAGGAAGACACGGTCTTGCCCGTCGGCGCGGGCCGCGCCGCCGCCGTGGAGCCGCTGCCTACAACCACGGTCCCGCTGGGAGCGATGATGTTGATCGCCGAGGTAAAGCGGTCAATGCCGAAGTTGGCCACCGGAAACCACCTTCCAGCGTAGAGCAGATAAGTCATGTCGCTGTCTATGTACGCCAGCTTCAGCCCTTCCACCGGACTGTCATCGGCGCCGGCCAGCGCGCCTTCGTAATCAAATGTCAGAGTCATCGTGGTGCCCTTGGGCACCAGAGTTGGAAACGCGACGCGGATGGCGTTGTCCTGGCTGACACGCTCGGCGGTAAGAGCACGGCCGGAGGCGTCGGTCACTTTGCTGACGTGCAGGGCGTTATGCAGCTCAAAACTGGCGAAATTGAGGTCTTCCACCGTGACAAAACGGACCTTGGCGCGCGCGGCCAGATGATGGGTCTTGGGGACGATCTCCGCGTCAATTACGTAGTCCTCCACCCGGAGGCGGGCTTTGTCCGCGGCCAAGGCTGGCAGCGCCAGGGCGGGAAGCAGGAAGCACAGCACGAGGGCAGAGAGCAGATACGCACGTCGCAAGGGTCGCCGCGCAAGTTGCATTTGGGTTATCTCCAGAGCTGCTGGGGTTTCAAGGCGATTAGATGTAAATTGTTACAAAAAAGCTGCTTTTGTACCACTCAGGGAGTTTTCCCCGCGTTCAGAGCGGCCAGAATCTCCCGCGCCGCGCGCTGGACTGGGGCTTCCGCGCCAGGCCGCTGGCGCAGCGGGTCTTCTGTCAGGTGACCTTCCATCAGGCGTTCCTGGACTTCTTTCAGGTCGTTCTGCATCTGGCGGCGGGCGGGCGAATCGGGCAGGATGGCGTTGAGTTCGCGCAGCACGCTCTTGGGGGTGAATCCGCGCTGGATCAACTCGGGGACGATCTTTCGTCCGGCGATCAGGTTGGGCATGGCGAAGGTGTCCAGGCGGACCAGGCGGCGGCCCAGAATCCATGTGAGCGGCGCCAGCCGGTACACCACCACAAACGGCGTCCCGGACAGCGCGGCTTCCACCGTGGCGGTTCCGCTGGCGACCACCGACGCGCGCGCCAGCATCATCGAAACGCGGGCGTTCTCCGTCAGCTTGATGTCTGCGACATGCGTCGCCGACGCGGCCAGCTGCTCGCGCATCCAGTCCTTGCTCAGGGTGGAAGCCACGGGCAAGAGGTATTCGTAATCTGTACCCTGTTTTCGCAACAGCTCTTTTCTTAGCAGGTCGTTTCTCAGCAAGTCTATGGCGCCAAGAATAGTAGGCAAGTTCAGCCGGACTTCTTTGCGCCGGCTGCCGGGCAGCAGCGCGATCCATTCCTTCGCTGGATCAAGACCGTATTGCGCGGCAAACGCCGGGCGGGAAACTTGCGGCACGGGAGCAGCGGCGAGCGGATGTCCGACGTACGAAACTTCCACGCCGTGTCGGCGGTAGAACTCCTGTTCGAAGGGAAAGATCACGATCATCTTGCGGACGTACTTCTGGATCTGCTTGACCCGGCCCGTGCGCCAAGCCCAGATCTGCGGGCTTACAAAATAAAAGACGGGAATACCCAGGCGATGCAGTTCGCGCGCCAGGCGCAGGTTGAAATCCGGAAAATCAATGAGCACAGCGGCGTCAGGCTTGCGCCGCGCGGCTTCGGCGACAAGGTGTTTGAAGCGCCGGCGGATGGCCGGCAGATGCTTGACCACTTCGACCAGTCCGACCACCGCCACTTCATTGGCGTTGACCAGCAGTTCGCAACCCGCCGCCTGCATTCGCTCGCCGCCCATGCCAAAGAAGCCTGCTTCCGGCGCGAGCCGGCGCAGCGCGTCAATCATCTGCGCGCCGTAGGTGTCACCGGAAGCTTCACCGGCGGAGAGAAGGATCTGCATGGCAGGAATGATTCTACATTTGCTTCGCTAAGCAACCACGCGAAGAGTGCTTCACGGCAATCGTCCGGAACGCAGGTACGGCGGGGTCATTCGTAGCGCAGGGCTTCAATGGGGTCCAGCCGCGCCGCCTTGAGGGCCGGCAGCATGCCGCTGACGATGCCCACGATCACCAGAATTCCGGTGGAAACCACCAGGTTCATGGGCGAGATGATCAGGGTGATGTCGCCGGCCTCAGCATTCTTGGCGATATAGCTGTAGACGGGGATGCGCCCTACACTCCAGGCAATGATGTAGGCCACGCAGATGCCCATCAGGCCTCCGGCAAAGGTGATGGCCATGGCTTCTGACAGGAACTGAAACAGGATGTCGCGTTTGCGCGCGCCCAGCGCTTTTTCCACGCCAATCTCCCGCGTCCGCTGGGTGACGGAAACCAGCATGATATTCATCAGTCCCACGCCGCCCACCGCCAGCGTGGACATGCCGATCAGCGAAAGCAAGATTTCAAGCGCAATAGTGAAGATCTGCCAATTGCTCGCCTGCTTCATGGCGTTCCAGCAGAAAACCGCGCGCGGGTCCTTGGGATTGAAGCCGTGGAAGCCGCCCAGCACGCTGCGGATGTTGTTCTCAATTTTCTCAAACTGGTTGCCGTCGTAACTGATCCAGATGCCGTTGAGGTATTTGGTGTCTTTCAAATCGCCCATGGCGCTGAACGGGATATAGACGACGCGATTGATGTCGCTGTCGCCTTCCTGCATCTTGGGCGCGGTCACGCCGATCACGTCAAAGGTCACGCCGTTGATCCTGATCTTTTCGCCCACGGCAAATTGTCCGGAAAACAGCTTGGTTTTGGCTTCCGACCCCAGCACCGCCACGCGGGCCCGCTGGCCTTCGTCGTCAGGATTGAAGAAGCGCCCGGACTCCATGTCAATGGAGCGGATGTACTGGATCTGCGAGTAAAAACCGTTCACCGGAAAGGAAAACGAGCGGTTGTCGTTCTGCACCGTGGCGGGATCGAGAGAAGCTTCCGGGCTGATGTGCCGGACGAGAGGAACCAGTTCTTGCACGTGCTGGATGTCCTCAATCTGGAAGCGCACGGGGACTCCAGCCTTGAGCCCGCCGGCTTGCAGCGACGTGCGGCCGGGAAAGAAACCCATCATCTGCATGCCCATTTGGGAGAAGATGTTGCCGATGGCCCGTCCGAAGCCGGCGCCGTACGCCAGCAGCAGCACAACCGTGGCAATGCCCCAGGCCATGCCCAGCATGGTGAGCGCGGTGCGCCGGCGGTTGTAGCGCATGGCGGAATAAGCTTGTCCGATCAGATCGTGGACCATGTTCGTCTATTCCCTTCGCAACGCTTCCACCGGCGTCAGCATGGCGGCTTTGCGCGCGGGATAAAGACCGGCGATGATTCCAGCCAGACAAAGGGCCAGCACGGCAATCGCCGCCGATATCGGCACAATATGCGGAGGATCAAATCCAATGTTGCTCTTGGGCCAAGCGGTGACCAGGATTTTGGACAGCATCGCCGCCACCGCCACACCGATCCCGCCGCTCAGCCCGGTGAGAAACGCGCCTTCCAGGAAGAACTGGACCATCACGTTGCGGTTGGTGGCGCCCAAGGCCTTCATCAGGCCGATTTCGCGGGTGCGCTCGGTCACCGAAACCAGCATGATGTTGATGATGCCAATGGCGCCCAGCGCCAGGGTGATCAGGCCCACGCCGCCCAGGAAAAAGTCCATGGCGGTAAAGATCTTGCCCACCATCTGCGTGCTTTCCACCGTGTCCCACTGCTCAAAAGCTTCCGGGATGTTGGGATCGAAACCGTGGTTGCGGCCGATGACCTTGTGCACGTCATCAATCGCCTGGCGATGCAGGTCGCGGGCGACGGGCTGGAAGTTAAGCCCGTTGATGTCGTCGGTGGTGTGCGCGTTCTTGACGGGGAAAAACTCGCGCATGGTGTTCAGCGGCATGTACACGCGGATGTTGTTGCCGTTGTTTTCCTGTTTGCCAATCTTGTCCAGCACGCCCACCACGTCAAAGCGGATGCCGTTGATCAGAACGGTGCTGCCCAGCGCGGGACGTCCGGGAAACAAAGTTCGCATCATCTGGTAACCCAGCACGCACACGTTGCGCTTCTGCGCTTCGTCTGCATCATTCAGCCAGCGTCCCTGGCCCAGCGGCAGGTAGCGTACGGTAGCAAAGTTGGGAGTGGCGCCGGTGAACGTCCCGCTGCTGGTGGCGAAGTCGCTCACCACTTTCAGGTCGCCCCGGTTGATGATGGGCACCACGTCCTTGACCGACTTGGCTTCATTCTTGATGTCCAGGTAGTCCTTGTAGGTGATGAAGTAAAAGCGGCCGCCGGCATGTTGCCCCGACACGTTGGGAATCTGGCCCGGCCAAAGGAAGATGACGTCTTCGCCGATGTCCGCCATGTTCTTGCGCTGGCCGGAACGGAAGCCCTCGCCCACGCCGATAAGCATCAGCAGGGAAAAGACGCCGTAAGCGATGCCAAACATGGTGAGAAACGAGCGCAGCTTGTGCGCCCACAGGGTGCGGAGGACTTGCCCGAAGATGTCCAGGGCGGTATTCATTCGGTCTGGTATTCAATACGTCCGGAAAGGGACTAGGGTTCCAAGGATTTAGACGGGGGACAGGGCTGTTTGGTTAGAGGGGCCGCAAAACCCACCACGGAGGCACGGAGTCACGGAGAACGGCAAAAAGGGTCTAGAATACAGCCTTCGTAAAAGGGGAAAGAATGGCTACCGCATCGGGGCCTTACCTGCCGCAGCCCAACTCCGACGAACGCACCATGGCCGTCCTGGCCCACGCCCTGCAACTGGTGGGCGGATGGATTGCCCCGCTGATCATCTTCCTGGTCAAGAAAGACTCCCTTTTTGTCCGCTTTCACGCGCTCCAGGCCTTGATGCTGCACATCGTTTACCTGTTGTGCGCGATGGTGTTTGGTGTCGTGTTGTTTGTGACCATCTTCAGCACCGTGCTCATGCATGCCGGAGATAAGTCGGCCCAACCTCCAGCCGCAATCTTCATCTTGTTCCCGTTCATGTGGCTCTTCATCATGGGAGGCTGGGTAGCGATGCTCGTGATGTCCGTTGTCTTCGCCATCAAAGCCGGGAACGGGGAGTGGGCAGAGTATCCAGTCCTGGGTCCCCTG
Organism: Terriglobia bacterium; assembly: GCA_020072815.1. NCBI lineage: Bacteria > Pseudomonadati > Acidobacteriota > Terriglobia > Terriglobia bacterium. The sequence goes on from JAIQGE010000001.1 coordinate 27,856, forward strand.
GCCCGCAGATTTCTAAAGATGAACGCGCCCGTGCAAACCAGCGTGCAAGGACTCTAAGCGCCGCGTCGCTCCCCCGGGTTAAGTGCAATTTGGGGTGGCGCCTGCGAGCAAAATTGGGAATCTCGTCTTAAGGGCAGCATTGCTAAGTCGTGCTAAATATTGCTAACATAACTGGCATGCGAACTACGAAGACCCTGTCCATTACGCTGCCCCCCGAAATGCTCTCGCGTGCGGAAGACATGGCCAGGAAGGAAAACCGGACCATGAGCGAGCTGATACGCGAGGCGCTCCGGCACTACGAGCGGCAACGCTGGTGGGAGGAAACAAACTCGTACGGCAGGGCGCGCGCCCAAGAGCTAGGAATCCGTGAAAACGACGTGGAGCGCCTGACCCACGAGGCACGACGCGAGAAAGCCCGTAAGCCGCGACAGAAATGATACGGATCGTAGCCGACACCAATGTCATCATTTCCGCGTTGGTCTTTGGCGGTCTTCCCCGGCAGATCATTGATCTGGCGGCTTTGGGTTTGTGCGAAATCTGTTATTCCAGTCCGCTTCGGCACGAAGTGGAGCAGGTCCTGAAGAAGAAATTTGGGTGGAGCCGCGAAGAGATTCAGAATCGTTTACCAGTTCTGTTCAGTTGGTTTGTTCAAGTCCATCCACAAGTGTTCGTAGCGGCAGTCAAGGACGACCCGGACGATGACCGGATTCTCGAGTGCGCTCTTGCCGCTCAGGCGCGAGCCATCATTTCTGGTGACCGTCACTTGTTGCAGCTCGGTTCATTCGAGTCAATTCCCATCCTCACGCCACGGCAATTTCTGGACTCCAAAGTCTGGATCGAAGAGAAGAAATAGGCCGTTCGTCATTCGTTGGTCGCCCAGGGAGGCAAGTTGTCCTGCTCCGTGCTACCCTAGGTCGCTCTTACCATGCCCACCATCCAAACCAACGGCGTTGAGCTCTACTACCAGGAATCCGGCGCTGGCCCGGAGACCATTGTTTTCTCCCACGGCCTGCTGATGGACCACGCGATGTTCCACGCCCAGCGTGCAGCCTTTGAGCGGCGCTACCGGGTGATTGCCTACGACCATCGCGGGCAGGGCCAGTCGCAGGACCCGGGCGCGGGCTATGACATGGAGACCCTCACCGAAGACGCCGCTGCGCTGATCACTTCGCTCAACGCCGCGCCCTGCCATTTTGCCGGGCTCTCCATGGGAGGCTTTGTGGGGATGCGTCTGGCGGCGCGGCATCGCGAACTGGTGCGCTCGCTCACCTTGATGAATACCGGCGCGCAAAAAGAAGAGACCTTCAGCCGGCTGAAATTCAATTTTCTTGCGCAGCTGGTCAAACTGATGGGGACCGCGCCGTTTGCCGGCATTGCCGTGACCGAGTTGTTCGGCAAGTCCACGCGGGCCAGCACAAGTCCCGCCAAGCAGGCCATGCTTAAAGAATGGACAGCCAAGCTGCGTTCGCGTCCCAAGAACACGGCACGCGCTCTGATGGGCGTGATGAACCGCCGCGAGGTTTCGAGCGACGAGCTGGCGGGGATACGCTGCCCCACGCTGATCATCGCCGGGGAAGACGACAAGCCGCAGCCGCCGTTCCGATCAGAGCGGCTGGCCGCGGCCATCACGGGATCAAAGCTGGTGCGAATCCCGGCATGCGGCCACAGCAGCTCATTGGAAGCGCCGGACGCGGTCATTACCGCCATGAGAGAGTTGATGAACAGAGCGTAGACCAAGGTGCCTTACCTAAGCTTCCAGCTCGAATCGCCGATGCCGCCTGAAGCCGCCGCCGAACGCCTGCGAGCCGTCACCCGCACACCGCGAGGCTTTCTTGACAGCTTGGCCCGCCGACCCGTGGGTGCCGATTATCCATTTCAATTTGTGGGAAAGGTAGAAGGCGACCGTTTCAAACTGAGGCGTGAAATTGGCGCCAACAGCTACAACTCCTTCCTCCCCGTGATCCGCGGAAGAATCGATAGTTCCGGCGGACCTACTCGGGTAAATGTTCGCATGTTTCTGCACCCACTGGTTTGCATGTTCATGTTGTTTGGGCTTGGAGTTCTGGGTATGGCGATTGTGGAAGATGCTTTGGAGCGTCGGGCATCCTTTCCACTCATCGGATTCTTCCTCTTCGGTCTTGGACTCTTGATCGTCGGTTTCTTTCCTGAAGCCCACTTAGCACGCCGGCTGATCACCTCAGCTGTACTGGGTGAAGACAGTCTAAAGCCGCCCCATTAGCTGCATTCCGTCTTCCCACCTTGCTATAATTTGCCCATGAAATACTCCTTCCCCCACCGCCTGTTGTCCCTTGTTTTGATCACGGTTTTCCTTACGTCGCAGGTCTGGGCGACCTGTGGAGGCGGCGGAGGCGGAGGCATGGGCGGCATGTCCGGCGGCTCCAGCACAACGGTCTACAAGGTGCCGTGGAAGCTGATCACGCCGGAGGTCCAGCCCAAAGAAGGCCTGGCCATCTACTGGTTCCCGGTTTCTGACGTGGAGTTCAAGAACTCCAGCCTGCTGGAATCGCGCACGCTGCAGCTTTACTCGCAACAGTGCGTGACCATGGGCGTGGTGGACGCGCGCACCGCGCTCGGCCAAAAGTATGTCCCGGATGGCAAGCTGCCGGTGGCAGTGCTGGCGCAGGCGGACGGCACGGTGGTCGGCAAGCTGGAAGCCAACAAGGAAGGCAAGCTGAAAGTCGGCGACCTGGAAAAGCTTCTGGACAGCGAGATAAAGAAGCGCGAAAACGCCGTCAAAGAAAAGTTTGAGGACGCCAAGGCCAAAGCCAAGGCCGGCGACAGCCAGACCGCCATCCAGGAACTGCGGGCCGTGTATGACCAGAAGTGCCTCTTCCCCAAGCGCGGCAAAGACGCGCAAAAAGAACTGAAGAAGCTGGGCGTGGAAGTGGCGGAAGTCCCTGACGCTCCCAACTTTGATCCGGCGGTGAGCGCGCAGATCCAGAAGACCATGCGCGCCGGCCTGAAAGCCGAAAACGCCGCCAAGTACGAAGACGCTGAGCGTCTGTACCAGGCCGCCGTCAAGCTCGATCCGGCCGATCCCACGCCTCTGCGTTTCCTGGCGGAACTCTATCGCCACCACATTGGCGACTGGGACAAGGCCCGCAAAACGTTTGACGCTATCCTGGCCATGCCGGCTGACCCCATGTCGCGCGCCGTCGCGCTGCACGGCCTGGGCAAGATGACCATCCACGAAGGCGACTTCAAAAAAGGCCTGTCGCTGATGGAAGATTCCGTCCGCGAGTACCCGCTGGCTCTGGCGTACCGCAACCTGGCCGTGTACTGGAACAGCGAAGGCGATGTCGCGAAAGCTGATGCCTACACCAAAGAAGCCTTGAAGCTCGATCCTAAAGATCCTTACAACCTGATCTTTGCCGCGGCCTTCATGGCCGGCAACGGACACGGCGACGAAGCGCTGAAGATCGCCCGCGAAAACGAAAAGCTGCTGCCCGCCAGCTACAACCTGGCCGCCATCTACGCGCAGGCCGGACAGAAACAGAAAGCGCTGGACCTGCTCAAGCGGCACTTCTTCACTTACGAGCGTTATGAAGCGGTCCGCAGCAAAGAGATGATGGAAGCCCGCGTGGACGCGGTGTTTGCGTCGCTGATGACCGACAAGGACTTCATGGCCCTGACCAGCGGCGCCGACGGCCGCTTGCCCATGCGCATGAGTCCGAATGCCAAGCCGGCGGGGAACTGAAAAACAAGCAATTGGCAGTTAGCAATTAGCCAAAAGCAAAACCATACCGCGGATGAACGCGGAGTCGCGCGGATCAAAAATCAGGCCGTGATGGGGCAATGCCATTGCGGCCTTTTTTCTTTTGAGCATGCCCCTAAAAACAATTTCAAGAAATCAGTGAGAATCAGTGTTCATCAGTGTCATCAGCGGTAAGGGTTTGACTTGCTCTGGTTTGCCAAAGGCTAAGGGCCAAGAGCTAATAGCCAGCCGCTAGCGGCTAGCGGCTGCTTCCCAGCACATAAATCACCCAGGGTGCGATCGCGGTTTCATTCACCCACTTGTAGGGTTCATCGCCCGTCGCCAGCGGCTTGTAGATGGCAACCACTCTCAGGCCGGCGCGCGAGTAAACGTCCCGGTACGCTTCGTCGGTCCACAGGATGTCTTCCGTAGGACGGCGGTCCGGGAAATCTGTGGTGATGATCTTCACCCGGTCGCCTGATCGCGCCTGGCGGTTTTCGGGAAAGTCCTTGGTCGAGAACGACGCCCATTCGTGAACATAAATCTCAGGCGACGAAACCACACTGATGATCTTCCCTGAATCCCGATTCCCTGAATGTCGGAGCAGCCTTCCGAGATCACGAAAGAGGCGCACCTTGGTCTCCAGGCCAGGGATGTTGTCAAAAGTGAACGCAGAGAGAACAAGATCGTATGCGCCAGCCTGAAACTCGCTCATATCATCATCTTTGGCAACGCGGTAATCTCCGCCAGGATCGAGTTCCCTGGCTTTCGCCACCATCTCCGGTGCGATATCCACGCCAACGGCACTGAATCCAAGTTGTTTGACGAACCGGGTTGATCGCCCCGTCCCGCAGCCGAAGTCAAGCGCTCTGGTTCCTCTTACATGCTCACGTATGATCCCGGGAATGTCCCTATAAGCCAGGTAGTAGGTATTGGCGAACTCCAGTTGCGCATAGGACGCGGCCCGCGTCGCGTCGTCATAACAGTTGGTGAAATCCATGTGTCCCCTTGCATCCCCTTTGCGGCGCATTGCCCCGGCGCAATGCTGTCCCTCTCATCCATGAGTACTTTCGTCTATTGTCCCATGTGATTAATAAATCTAATCCCCTTCTAATTTGCCCATAAGAAAGGTCCTCCATACTCGTTTGTGGTTAGGTACGGTCAGCAAAGCAAGACGAGTTCACAAATTTCTGGAGGACAACATGTTTGAAGGTATGTTCCAGCCGATGCATCTGCTGGTGATTCTGATGATCGCTCTTCTGTTTTTTGGTCCCAGCAAACTGGCTGGATTGGGCAAGGGCCTGGGCGACGGCATTCGCGGCTTCAAGGACGCTTTGAAGGAAACTGCGCCCAGTTCAGATTCGACTGATTCAAAGTAGATAAGACTTTTAGCACGCCAGGTGTTCCCTCCCCTCGGGCAAGCCTGACCAGTTCACCTCCAGAGAAAACGGTTCCTGACTGACCATCAGGGACCGCCGAGGGGTTGTGTCTCCTCTTGAGTCCCCCGCGGTACTGGGCCACTCGCTTCGGCCGGAGTCATTGCGGTGTCAGCAATCGGGTGATCGGGTGATCTGAAGGAATTGCCAGGAGTGCCGTAATTGCCAAAGATCGCCGAGATTACGGCTTGAGTTCTCGGAAGTATCGAGTTGATCGTGCGCCGCTCAGCTCTCATCAGATGTCTCGATGTCCCGATGTCCCGAGGGTCCGATGTCCCGATGTCCCGATGATCCGATGTCCCGATGTCCCGATGATCCGATGTCCCGATGTCCCGATGATCCGATGTCCCGATGTCCCGATGATCCGATTCACTTGTCCGGATATTCGTACACGCCCTTGCCCGCTTTGCGTCCCAGCCTGCCGGCTTTCACGTACTGCACCAGCAGCGGCGACGGCCGGAACTTTTCTCCCAATGATTTGTGCAGGTATTCGAGGATGTGCAGGCGTGTGTCCAGTCCCACCAGGTCCACCAGTTCAAACGGTCCCATGGGATGGTTCAGGCCAAGCTTGAGCGCCTTATCAATGTCCGCAGCCGACGCAATGCCTTCCTGCAGCATGTAAAACGCCTCATTGCCGATCATCGCATTGATGCGGCTGGTGATGAAGCCCGGCGCTTCCTTGATGACCACCACTTCCTTGCCCATGCGGCGGCCGACCTCGGCACAGGCGGCGATGGTCTCGTCATCGGTCTCCAGGGCGCGCACCACTTCCAGCAGCTTCATCTTGTGCACAGGATTGAAGAAGTGCATGCCCAGGATCTTTTTGGCGCGATAGGTGACCGACGCAATCTCCGTGACGCTGAGCGATGATGTGTTCGAAGCCAGGATGGTCTTGGGGCGGCAGATTTTATCGAGCAGCGTGAAGATTTCAATCTTCGACTCCATTTCTTCCGGCACGGCTTCAATCACCAGGTCGGCTTCGCGCGCGGCTTCTTCCACGCTGCCGGCATACTCCAGGCGGGTGAACGCGGCGTCGGCATCGGGCTTGGAGATTTTGCCCAGCTCAATGGCTTTGTCCAGGTTGGAGCGGATTTCGCTTTCCGCCGTGCGCAGGCTGGCCGGCAGAATGTCCTCAAGGATGGTGCGATAGCCGCCCAGGGCCGCCACGTGGGCAATGCCCCGGCCCATGATCCCCGCGCCGATGACGGCTACGGTCTTGATCTCGGCCATTGCCTAGTTCTTCTCCAGCGTTTCCACAATCTTCAGATAGTTGGGATCGGCCTGGCGCATGTAGGCGGCCAGGCGTTTTCTCTCTTCCTCGTTCATGTCGCTCACGCCCAACTGGACGCGGCGCAGGGTGGCGGCAATGTCGTCAACATAATTCATCATGCGGATCAATTCACCAGTCACAGGCATGGCAGTTTCGAGCTCCTTAGTTCCGATGTTTTCATTGTCAAGGTTCCTGGGACATTAGTAAAGCGCGGCGGGCCTAACTGGCGGGCCGAACTGGCGCGCCGAACTGGCGCGCCGAACTAAAAATGGACCGGACCGCCCAAGCGCGCGTCTCTCACGACTGGGCGCGATCTCATTTCCGTTCTTTCCGCGCCAACTGGATCTCAAAGATGCTGGGCCAAAGCTTGGCGGTGACGAACAACCGCTTCCCCTGGGGATCGTAAGCGATGCCGTTCAGCACGGCTTCCGGCTGCCGGCGGTACATGGGGCTGAGCAGGCCTTTGAGGTTGATCCAGCCCACCACCTTGCCGCTTTGCGGAGAGATGCGCGCGATGCGGTCGGTATGCCAGACGTTGGCGAAGATTTCTCCCTCCACCCACTCCAACTCGTTGAGTTGCGTGACCGGCATGTTGCCGTCGTGCACCTTCAAGCGCCGCTTTTCGGCAAACGTGCGGCCGTCAAGGACGCGGATTTCGGCGGTGCCGTCGCTCATAAAGACGTCGCGGCCGTTGCTGGTCAGGCCCCAGCCTTCTCCTTCGTAGGAAAACTGCTGCACCAGGTGGAAGTCGCTCAGGTTGTAGACGAATCCCACGTGCGACTGCCACGTGAGCTGCAGGATCTGGTTCTTGAGAAGAGCAACGCCTTCGCCAAAGAACTCCGGCGCCAGGTCCACGCGTTGGACAACTTCTCCTGTTTCCAGCTTTACCTTGCGCAGGGACGAGTGCCCGCTTAGACCCGTGCCTTCATAGAGAAATCCCTGGTGGTAGAACAAACCTTGCGTGTACGCCGACGGATCATGCGGGAACACGTGAATCACCTTGTAGGTGTACTCCGGTGCGGTTGCAACCGGCTTCGCAGTGCCTGCCTGGCCGGCCAGCAGCGGCGGCAGCGCAGCGAACAAGAGCACAAGGGCGAGTTGTACAAAGGCCGGCTTCATTTTCATGGGAAAGATCTTCTTCATTGACGAGATCTTTTCATCGGACAGATCAGACGCACCTTGGTGAATGATTGTCGAACAAAACCCTTTGCTTACGCGGCAAAGTCTTCCAGCTTCGCAGCGCTCTGCCGCCTTTCAGCGATTGGCGACACACGGTCAGTGATCGCAGACAGCGCGGCCAGCTTGTCCGCCAGTTCGTCGCTGGCCATGCCCGGGGCGAGCCGCCATCCCCAGTTGCCATCAGGCCGCGAGGGAATGTTCATGCGCGCTTCGCTGCCCAATGACAGAACGTCCTGCATGGGGACCAGCGCCACACGGGCCACCGACGCAAACGCCGCGCGGATCATCGCCCAGTTCATGCCGTCCTGCGGCTGGCCGAAATATTGCGTGGCGTGCCGTTTTTCGTCCTCACTCGCGCCGGACTGCCACCAGCCTACGGTGGTGTCATTGTCATGCGTACCGGTGTACACCACGCAATTGGAGACGAAATTGTGGGGAAGATAGATGTGCGCGCCGGGATCGCCGAAGCCGAACTGCAGCACCTTCATCCCCGGAATGCCCAGGCGTTCGCGCAAGGCGTGGACTTCCCGGGTGATCAACCCCAGGTCTTCGGCGATGAACGGTAGGTCGCCCAGGCGTTCCCGCAGCACGCGGAACAGATCGTCCTTGGGGCCCTCCACCCAGCGGCCGTGAATGGCGGTGGGCTCGGCGGCGGGTATTTCCCAGTAACTTTCAAATCCGCGGAAGTGGTCCAGCCGCACTACGTCACATGCCTTCAGCGCCCAGGACATGCGCTGCACCCACCACTGGTAGTTTTGCGCGCGCAGCACGTCCCAGCGATACAGCGGATTGCCCCAGCGCTGGCCGGTCTGGCTGAACAGGTCGGGAGGCACGCCGGCCACCGTCGCCGGCTGCAGATTGTCATCCAGGTGAAATAGCTCGGGATTGCGCCACACGTCGGCGCTGTCATGGTTGACGAAGATGGCCACGTCGCCGACGATGCGGATGCTGCGCTGCCCGCAGTATTCCCGCAAGGCGCTCCACTGCTCATGAAACGCGAATTGGATGACGCGCTCAACTTCCAGTTGTTGCCGGTATTCCGTGCCAAAGGCGTGCAGGGCTTCGGCGGAACGGCGCGCCAGGTCGCTGGGCCACGCGCTCCACAGCGCGCGCTTGTGAACGCGGCGGATGAGCAGGAAGAGAACGTAGTCTTCCAGCCACCAGGCGTTGTCGCGCTTGAAATCTTCAAAGCGGCGGTGGTCGCCGCCGCGGCCTTCCAGAAAATTCTGCGCGGCCTGGCGCAAATGGGGCAGCTTGAAGGCTTTCACTTCGTCAAAATTGATCCGGCCCTGGGGAGGAAGATGGTTCTGGATTTGTTCGTGGGCGATCCATCCGCGGTCCGCCAGTCGTTCCAGGCTGATGAGCAGGGGATTGCCGGCAAAAGCGGAAATCGCCGAGTACGGCGAGTTGCCAAAGCCCGGCGGCGAAAGCGGCAGCACCTGCCACAGACCCAGGCGCGCGCGCGCCAGGAAGTCAGCAAAGGCATAGGCTTGCGGGCCCAGGTCGCCCAGACCGGGGCCGGCCAGAGAAGTCGGATGCAGCAGGATTCCAGCGCAACGTTCCGACAGCATAGTTTTCAGGATAGCTCAGCCACGGGTCCTGGTCAGGCCGTTCATCTCCGCCTGGTTGATTTTTACCTTGCCTTCTTTTTCCATGCGGGCGCCCAGAGCTTCCAGGAAGAGGCGCCATGCCTGCTCCTGGCGCTGCTGCACGATCTGTTCGCGCAATTGGTCGCGGTCCTTGGCGAACTGCGGGTCCGCGGCGGAAGGCTCCTGGCGGTCGGTGATCGCGATGACGGCCTCCCGGGTCCCCAGATTCAGAGCGCCGCTGATGTCCCCCCGCTTCATGGTAAAAGCCACGGCTGCCGGGCCGCTCAAGGCGCCGATGTCCGCGACTTGCGCGTTGCGGTCCACCAGTTCGCTGGTCTTGAAGGTAGCTCCCACCTCTTTGGCGGCTTTCGCCAGATCATTCTCAGCGTGGGCGCGATTCGCCAACTCTTGCCCTTTCTTGCGTAGCAACTCGGCAGAGCGGCTGCTGACGAAATCCTTGGTCACTTTGTCGCGTACTTCTTCCAGCGCCGGGGCCCTCGCCGGTTCCACTTTCTGAAGTTCGAAGAATACATACCCGGTGGCTACGCGGGCCGTCTGCGGCGGGGACTTTTCCTTAGTGGAGAAGACTTGCTGCATCAACTGCGGCGAGGCGCCAACGCCCGGCAGCGCGTCATTCCGGGTTATCAGATTGCTCTGCACCACCGGCGCTCCGTATTTTGCCGCAGCTTTGTCCAGGCCCTGCTTGGTGGCCGTGTCCTCAGCTTCCTTGGCCTTGGCCTCCAGCGCCGCACTGGTTTTCTGCGCCTTCAGGACAGGCTCAATAGTGGCCTGCACCTCCGCCAGCGGCTTAACGTGGGCGTCTTGCTTCTCTTCCGTCTGGATAATATGGAAGCCCCAGATGGTCTTCACCAAATCGCTGATCTGGCCTTTGTTCTGGGCAAAAGCAACCTTTTCAAACTCTGCCACGGTCTGGCCCTTGACGATCCAGCCCAGCTCGCCGCCGTCCGCCGCGCTGCTGTCCTGGGAGTTCTTCTTGGCCAGTTCGGCAAAATCACCGCCAGCCTTGATCTGCTTGAGAATGCCCTCGGCCTTGACACGGGCTTCGTCCACGGCCTTCTGGTCCACTTTGCCGTCCGGACTCGCCGGTGGCGTGGAGATCAGAATGTGCCGCACCCGCACCCGCTCCGGAACGCGATATTCATCCTGGTGGGAAAGGTGATAGCGCTGCAGCTCCGCAGCGTCCACCGTTATTTTGCTTTCCACGTCTTTGTCATTGATCACGAAGTAGCGGACCTGCCGCTTTTCCGGGATGGCGCTCTGGTAGCCGGCTTTGTTGGCCGCAAAAAAAGCTTCCACCTCGCTCGGCGTGGGTTTGATCTGCTTGGTCAGATCGTCCAGGTTCAGCACCGCGTATTGGAACTTTACCTTGAGATTGCGGTCTTTGTAGGCCTGCTCAACCTCGGCATCAGACGCATTTGCGCTCGCGCCCACTGCGCTGATCAGCTTGGAAACCATCAGTTGCTGGCGGACGTCGTTCTCAAAAGTCTCCGGCGTCTTGCCATTCAGCTTCAGCAGCTCTTCATACTTTTGTTTGCCGATGAACTTGCCATCGGGGAAAAAGTAGGCTTTGCTCATGCCGTTTTGCAGCTCGTCCTGCACTTCCTGGTCAGAAACCTTCAATCCCAAGCGCTCAGCCTCATAGCGGACTTCCGCCCTCTGGATCAACTGCATGACGGCCTGCTGCCTCAGGATGGGAATATAAAAGTCGGGAATTCTGCCCTGCTGCTGCCGCATCTGCTGCTGCACCAGATCGTTGACATCAGCGGTGCGGATGTCTTCTCCCGCCACGCTGGCGACGACGCCCTGCTGGTTGGTGTCCAGGGCGGTGCCGGAACTGGGGATCAGGTACCACAGCATGCTTACACAGATAATCAGCAGGAACGCGCTCAGCACATACTTCACGGCCTTATTGCCGCTCTGCAGAAAGCGAATCATGTCAGGAAAGCTCCAGAGGTTACACGAAATGGGGACGCAATAGATTATATAAAAAGCCGGGCAACAATGCCTCCAGTTGGCGGTTCCGGCCGGCCCAGCGTGCTATGCTGCTGCCAGTTTTGCGGACCCGCCACCTACGGCTGCCGCAAACTCGGGCGATTTGCCATGACCTCTTCTCCGCCTTCCGCCGGCGAAAACCTGGGCGCTGATCTTGCTGCGCCTGCCGGCCCTTCTCCGCGACGTTTGCTCTGGGCCGGCGCGGCTTATGCTGCCCTGCTCATCGTCTTTTGGTTCATTGCCCGCTTCTTTCATCTGAAAGCGCTGGACGAGCACCCGGTTTCCACCTTCCTGAGTTTTGCTCTGGTTTTCGCGCCATACTGGTTCTTCGGATTCGGCGCCGCTACTCTGCTGCGACCAAGCTTGCACACAGCGGCTGCCAGGCTTGCGGCCTGCTTGCTGCTGGTGGTCCCTTACTTTGTGCTGGCGATTCCCCGCGGCGATTTCCAGTGGCCGATGGCCGCGGCCTTGGCGGGCGTCGCAGTCCTGGTCACGGCGGCTCTTCACTATGCGCCGGCGCCCGGTAACTGGGCGGACTTGGCCGTCTTGGCCGCAGTAGGACTGATCGTAGACCTAGGTCTTCTGGGACACGCATGGCCATTCGCGGCTTACGACGCCGTGCTCTGGCCTCCGGGGATGAGCGGTTTCCCCAAATTGATGCTGGTGAACATGGCGCTCTACGGCTACCTGGTCGTCAAGCCGCTGGACGGCGTCGGCTATGACCTTGCGCCCACCTTCGCGGACCTCAAGATTGGTTTGCGCGAATTCATCTTCTGCGCGCCCATTGTCATCCCGCTGGGGTTCCTGCTGAAGTTCTTGCATTTTCATCCCGGCTGGCCGCAACCCACAATGGTCCCGGCAGGCTGGATCTTCACGTTTGTCTTCATCGCCTTGCCGGAAGAGCTATTTTTCCGCGGTCTGGCGCAGAACCTGCTGGAACGCCGCTGGGGACGTACGCGCGCCTTGTGGGCGACGGCGGTCTTGTTCGGCTTGTCGCACTTCAACAAAGGCGCGGCCTTCAACTGGAAGTACGTCTTGCTGGCCACCATTGCCGGCATTTTCTATGGGCGCGCCTGGCGCGCCCAGCGGCGGCTTTTTGCGTCGTCAGTGACCCACGCGTCGATGGACACGGTGTGGTCACTCTGGTTTCGCTGATTTTTTACATGCTCTGAACCGCTTTTACAATTCTTAACGGCTTCTCCTGGGCATTTCCTATAGCTTGTTGGCCCTCAAGGGCATCCAAACCATCTGACATCACTCACCACCTGGATCTTCCGGAGCAGATCTGCGGAATTACGCTTGTAGTTCTCAGGCCCGGTCCGGAAGGCCAGGCAGAACCCTAAGACCTGCAGAGGCGGAACGCGCATGGCGGAAGACGGGAACAGGATGGTATTTCAAACCTGGCTGGCCGAGTATGCAACCTATCTGAAGGGTATGGCTGAACACAAACTTCCAGCGGGTAGGGAGCCGCAAGAACGGCTGCCGTCCGGCGCGATGATGGCCGATTCAGACCCAGGACCGCGCGAAAAAGGGGCCGAGGTGCGCAAATAGTAATCCCGCTCCCCAATAAAACCGTGCAACACGCAGACTATTTTGGGGTTCGAATAACCTTAGGCCTAACGGGTCAATGTTTGTTTCGTGAGTGCCAATCAAACTATGCTGGAGCAGGCGGTTGAACCTTGGTTTTTCATCTTCTATCTTTTATCTTTGGTCTTTAGATGTTTAGGTTGGGATCTTAGAACTAGGAACAGGTGAACTTATGCTGGCGAGCAAGCGAATTCCTTTCTTCGTGGTAGCGACATCCATTGTCATATTCCTGGCCGGCTGCGGAGGCTCTTCCAACCATCCGACGCCCCCGCCAAATGGTTTCACCGACGCCTCGCTGAGCGGAACGTACGCGTTTTCGTTTGTGGGCTCTGACGCGGGAGGTTTCTATGCCGTGGCCGGAAGCCTGCAGGCCGATGCCGCGGGCCACATCACCAGCGGCGTGGAAGACATTAACCGCACGACCGGTGTTTTTACCAGCGTCCCCATCACCGGCACTTACAACATCCGTTCTGACGGCCGCGGCGTGGCCACGCTGACCTCGCTGCAAGGCAACTTCAGCTTGAGTTTTGTACTGATTTCAAGCTCGCACGCCATGATCTCGCGCTTTGAGAGTATCGCCAACGGCAGCGGCTCGCTGGATTTGCAGAGCGCGTCGGCGTTTTCGACGGCCGCACTGGCGGGAACTTTTGCTATCAACTTGACGGGCGCTGACGCCGCAGGCAACGCGGAGACCGTCGTAGGTTCCGTCACCACGGACGCGACCGGCGCCGTCACCAGCGGCGTGGAGGATTCGTCGGACAACGGCGCGATTCTCACCAACCAGGCAATCACCACAGCCGGTTCGTCCATCGCCGTGGGACCCAGCAACGGACGCGGCACAGCGACCATCGTCACCACCCTCGGCACGCTGCATTTCGCCTTCTACGTGGTGGACGCCAATCGCTTGAAATTGGTTCAGACCGACGTGGTCCCGGTGCTGGCCGGCGAGGCCTTCCGCCAGACTGGACCGTTCACCAACGCGTCCCTTACCGGCCCGTTTGCCTTCGTGGTTTCCGGCGCTGACGCCACCGTGCTCGGGCCCTTCGCGGCAGGAGGTGTTTTGACTTCCAACGGCGCGGGCGTAATTACCAGCGGCACCGAGGACATCAACGATGCCGGCGTGCTCAACACAAACCTGGCGATCACCGGGACCTATTCCATCTCCGGCAACCGCGGCACCATGTCCCTGACCAGCACTGCGGGAACTTTTAACTTTGTCATCTATCCTTCCAGCAGCGGCGTCCAGGTGATGGAGACCGATGCCGGGGTGGTGGTGAGCGGAAACGGACTGCAACAAACCGGCTCGTTTTCCAATTCCTCCATCCAGGGCACGTATGCCATGCAATTTGCCGGAGTCACCAACGCCGGCGAGCTGGATTCCACCGCGGAATTCACCGCCAACGGCGCGGGAAGCCTGACCGGCATCACCGACATCAACAACGTGGGCTCAATCACCAGCGGTACGTCGCTTCAGGGCACCTACAACGTGGCCGCCAACGGGCGCGGACCGCTCACCCTGAACACCGGCCTGGGCTCACAGAACATGGCCGTGTACGTAGTGGACGCAACCCGCGCACTGTTTGTTGAATTCGACAACAACGTTGTGCTGGTGGGCGAAATCCGCCACCAATAACCCCTTACGATCTCCAGGAAGGGCGCGCCACCTGGCGGGCCCTTTTTGCTTGTCCGAGTGAAAGCCCCGCGCGCTTTTGGACCTCCATTCCACAGAAGTTGCTTTGTTTGCGCCGATTTATCCGTTGAAGATGCGCAGTTGACCCCCAATTCACCCGCTGTGCATTGGCTTGTTTGCGCGGGCGTTGCAGACTTGCGACTGGAAGAACGCGTTGGAGGCGCAAATTCATATGCAAATTCGTAGTCTGCTTTTCACAACCTGCTTCGTCCTGATCCTGGCTGCAACCCTCGCACCCAAGGGCGGGGCTCAACCTCGTACGGAAGACCCGCAAGACAACAAAGGCTTCGCCGTCGGCATACAGTTCAGCGGGCTTAGAGTCAACCAGCTCAAGGAAGGCGCGGCTGGATTTGGCGTGCGGACGGCCTATGACATCCCGCTCAAGTACAGCCTGATCCTTTCACCGGAAGTTGAGTTCAACTACTTTCCCCAGAACCCCAGCGGCAACTTTGGCGAATCGCAACTGCTGGCCGGGGCCAAGATCGGCGTGCGGCGCGGCCAATTTGGCGTGTTCGGCAAGGTGCGTCCGGGATTTGTCCACTTTCCCGGTGACGGCGACTTTGCCGCGCGCAACAACGGAGGAGCCATGAACTTCGCCCTGGATACAGGCGTGGTCATTGAATTCTGGCCGCGCCAGCGAATTGCCCTGCGCTTCGACGTTGGCGACACCATGGTTTACTTCCCTTCGCCGGTCAACACCGGCGTTGGACCGGCGGCGCCGGCAAGCGTAACGCACAATATGCAGTTCGCTACGGGAGTGGTGTTTCATTTCTGAGGAAGCGCGTTCGCGAGCAGGGGCTGAAAGCCAAATGGCCGCGCCTCGCAAGCAATGCAAAAGGCGGAACATGTGGTTGCATGTTCCGCCCCTTCCTCGCGAGCGCCTGCCTTTTGGTTAGCGGCCGGCCGCCGGCTTGAAAGTTGTCACCGCGTCGTACCTGCCATCAGCTCCGCTTAGAAGCTGAAGTAAAACACAATGCCGTTCTCTTCACGGCACCAGTTGTATCCGTCCCAGTACCAGTAGTAGCCGTCAAAGAAGCGCCACTCGCCGATATAGAGCGGCGCGGCGAAGAAGATACTGGGCCGCGAGCTTATAAACACGCGCTGGCGAACAAAGCGGCGGTCGTCGTGACTATAGAAGGCCCGGCCATTGTCAAAGCGCCGGTCATTCACAAAGCGCCGGTCGTCGCGGCCACGGTCGAAATTGCGGTCGCCGCCACGGTTGAAGTTGCGGTTGTCACCGCGGTTGTAGTTGTTGCGGTCGCCACGGTCGCCACCGCGATAAACGTTGTTCCCGCCGCGATTGCCGCCTCGATCAACGTCGCCGTAGTTGCCGCCACGATCGCCACCGCGATTCACGCTGTTGCCGCCACGGTTTCCGCCTCGATCAACGTTGCCGTAGTTGCCGCCACGGTCGCCACCGCGATTCACGCTGTTGGCGCCACGGTTGCCGCCGCGGTCAGCCACGTTGCCACCGTTGTTGCCCCCGCGATTGCCGCCTCGGTCAACGCTGCGTCCGCCTCCGTTGTTGGAGCCTCGGTTACCGCCGTTGCTAGTGCTTCGGTTGTCGCCTCGGTCACCACCGCGATCGTGGGACTGGGCCGAGGCCAAAGCGGAACCGCCTGCAATCAGAGCTGCTCCAATCGCCAATATCTGTAAACTTTTCATGTGTCCTCCGTTTTGCCAGGCCCGATCCGCGCCTCGCTAGGGACAACTGGTTCGGGTCCATCAGCTTTTGCTTTCTGACGGTATGAACACGACCCCGCACTCTAAGTCGGCTAAGCTTGATGTGGTTTTGTAAAGAACTGTGGACTGGCTCAGGGGCTGCAAAAGCAACTACATACTGCTGATGACGCTGATGTCGTGAGGTCGCCTAAGCTCCTAAGCTCCAGACAAGCAAACCCAAAACCTTTGAAACGCGGAGGAAAGGAGGAAACGGAGGTTCGGGGGCTGGGTTGCAAGCGCACTCGCACTCTTCTTGTGCTGGGTGTTCACGATGGCATGTTTCGCGTCCAAACTCAAAACCTCTGACACACATAGGAACCGAGGAAGCGGAGGCTTGGGGAGGAACTGCTCTCATCCGCCACTTCCAAACTCCTTCCGATCCCTCCGTCCTACGTGTTTCCAAGAAGTCGGGTTTCTTGGCCCTTTCCGATGTCGGCGATGCCGGGCGATCACGCGCGATTTCGGCGATTCTTTTCTGTTCCGCCCGCCTCCCCTTGGGGTCTAAGAGGCCATAAGGAGGGAACGCTCTTGTCACTGACCCCCTCAATACCCAATTCGCCAAATCCAGGCTCATCAACCTCAGGCTTTGCCAGGGAAAGCTCTGCACAGCAAAGCTCGCCCAACCCACGCTTTGCAGAAGAACGCTCTGCCGGCCACTCGCCCGACCGTCTCATGCAGGAACTTGAGAGATGTGAAGCCGGGCTGAACGTCTGGCTGGGCCAATCCGCCGCTAACGCCCATTGGCTGGTGCGAGATCCGGTGGGAGCTCTTCGCGCCGCCAACCTGGGCATGGACGAACAAATCCTGGCGGAACTGGACGCCACCATGAAGATGATCGCGAAGAAGATTGGCGCGCTGGACGAGCCTTATTGCGCGTGAAGCTGGGATTTCGAACCACGGAGGCGCAGAGAATCGCGGAGAAAGATTCGGCGTCCGGAATAGCGCGTCCGCTTGGCCGCAACAGAAATTTCGCAAGGGCTGCGATGGTTGCGCGCGGAGAAGATCTGGATCGAGTAAAAGAATCCTGGCCCGGTGGCAGACTCCCACAAACCAGGGTATGAACTCTTGCGGCCGCCTTCCCGTGTGGGAAGACGGCCTGGCAAGGCTACTTACGCGGCGACCAGTTTGCCGGCGCGGATCTGATGGAAGGTCGAGTTCAGGACCTCGGTTGTCTCCAGCTTCGGCGTACCGTCGATGACGCTGGCCAACATCTTGAGCACATCGTTGTACGTAACGCGGCCATAGGTGTCAGCGTCTTTCTGGGTTTCCCACAGACTGAAGGACAGTACATCTGAGCTGCCGGGAGCGGCGAACGTGATTACATCCTTGAATCCCGGCTGTTTGTTAAGCACGGGAACGATTTCTTTCTCAAAGATGCCGGTGAATTGGACGAGCGTGTTGGGCTTTAAATGAACTGAAATTTTGCGTACGAACATGATTAACCTCCTCAGGTTGTGGTGAGGCTAAGATAGGAAAGATTCAGATGGGCTGACTTAGATCAGGAGATCCGAAAAGAGAGGAAGAATACTCGCTCTGTTTCCACCCTACGCTCATTGGAGAGTAAAGTCAAAGCGCGCCTCGTCGTGAGCTTCACGGATTGAATTCAAATTACACAGAAAGCCCTCCGGCCCGCCCCGTTCCGATTAAGTTGTCAAAGATCGTGTCCTGGCCGGATATCCAGCCAGCAATCTCTCTATGCCGCTCTGGCAGCAACTGTCGCTTCACTCGCGGCGATCATCAATTTCAGCATTCTTGGCCGATTCCAATCAGTGTCATCAGCGTTGATCAGCGGTGAGGTTTTGCGCCCCATGCGTTGAATCATCCGCAACAGCTTTGACGCCATCTGCAGATTCACCGCCAGCCATCCCGCCGTCTTGCAGTCAATCCGGCCGTCAATCAGCGCCTGCGCCATCACCCCAAGAGCCACCTGGATGGCGTTGAAATCCATGAAGATGTCCGCCATCCCAAACTCCGGCTTCCCTCGCCTGCGCATCACCGCGACCACCTCCGCCAGCACCGCCCGACGCTCCCGCTGCCGCCTTACCGCCATCTCCAGCTGACCGGCATGCGCGTGGCAAATGTGCGAGCCTTTCTCCGCCGGCGCCTTGCACTGCTCGCCGTTCTTGCGAAACACCTGGCACCGCCGGTAATACGCATACCGCGCTTCCGGTACCCGACTCTCAGCCGATCCTTGAGTACTTCCTTGCTGCATAAAGTTAAGTCATCCTCGCTTTTCAATTACCAAATTACTAACTTACTCAATTTCGCAATTCCTACACCACCCCCCCCATACTGCTCGACTAGGATTCCAAAGCACTTAGCCGATTCATCCCAGCAGATCACCCCTGAAAATCGGCTTCCAAACACGTCAAACTCCGCCTAAACTCGGTCCAAACTCGACCCTATCGCCAAGGACCGCTAGGCCTGCCGGTTTTGCCAAAGACCCATAGCCAAATACCAAAAGCCTAAATCTTGCTATTTTACCTTTTGTTCGCCTATAAGTCAATGCAAAATAAGACAATGTACCTCGCCCAACGACCTCGTGTGGCACAGTCGCCGCTGGCTGTGCGCTTCATTTGGCGGCGTGAAAGCACCCCTCGACTGAACATACCCCAAGTCCCGCCCCTGGCGGGACGACTGAAACTAGCCCGGCCACGTTTCCGAGTCCCGGCCTGCCGGATGTGGAATAAGTGCCGGGTAAGCTGAACAAAAAACCTACCGCGCTGCCGCAGGCCCACGCGCAGCGCAGAGGAACGCCAGCACAGCAATCAAAATTATCCTTCGCGGTGTGTTTCTGCTAATCAAGGAATTTGATATAGACGTAGGATGGTATCAAGCAAAGTAGGATACGCGGCGTACAATGCTCTTTGCTTTCAACTGGAGAACACGCATGATTCTGAGATCAGTAATTCTCAATGGGTATCGATCTTTCAAGAAAGTGGTGAAGCTTAATATTTCCGAGCGCACGACTATCTTGATTGGGCCAAATGATCATGGGAAAACAAATGCACTTCTAGCCATCGAAAAGCTGAATGCCGACCAGAAGTTTTTGCCTGAAGAAGCCAATTCCAATTTGGGGGAAGGTGAGCCATCGTCAGTCGCATTTGTTCTCGCAATTGACCATGTGGATGCACAAGAGATACGCCAGGTAATCAGGACGGAGCAACAGCAACAGCAGGCCTCTGAGCAAGCCAGCCCTATCGCAGTATTGGCATCTGGGGTCAGGCAAGTCCATGACGCATTGGTGATGGTAGATATCCCTATTGCGAGCGTAACGCTAACGAGGTCCATCGGTACGGAGCTAACGCCATTCCTAGATCACGTGCCCGATACCCTTCAGGCAGCTGTAAATTCTAAGATTCTGACTATGCTACCGAAAGTGGTTTTCTTCCGGGCCGATAGCTTGCGACAGCTTCCTGACACCGTTGATCTTGGCGGATTGGAACAAAATGAGGTGATGCAAGGCGTTTTCAAGCTTGCGGACATTTGGGACCATCGCCAACGACTGCTCTCCGGTAATACCCGTAAAAACGAAGATGAGTTGCGAGAAGCTTCCGAAATCCTAACACGCCGGATTCAAGAAAACTGGACACAAGGACGGGATCTCAAGTTCTATCTTGGCTATGACGGGAACAACGTCCGTCTCACCGTTAAAGACACTGCACAGACCCTTACAGCACTTGCTGATCGTAGCGAGGGCTTCACTTCGTATTTTGCGATGCGCATGCTCCTGGTAGCCCGGACAGACACAGCCAAACCGAATGGATACATTTTCATGTTCGATGAACCCGGTCTAAACCTGCATCCGAAGGGGCAGGTGGATCTGCAGAACGTCTTTGAGGACTTAGCTCAAACGAACCAGATCATCTACAGCACGCATTCGGTCTTCCTAATCAATAAGAACTACCCTGACCGAAACCACCTCATTTTCAAGGGCAAGGAAGGCAGTAACATAGATAGCAAGCCATTCGCGGGCGGTTGGGCAAAAGTAAAGGAACATCTTGGGCTTTATCTGTCTGCAAATTTTCTCTTTTCCGACAAGGTAATCCTTGCCGAAGGACCAACAGACGAAATTTATTTGCCTCTGATGCTGCAAGGGCTAATCGCACGGGGCAAATTTAATGGCGATCTAAATGCCCTAGCAATTCATAGCGGCTTAAATGAATCAGAAATGCTCAATTCTGCCGGAATATACCTGCGTGAAGGGCGTCAGCCCGCAATTCTTGTTGACGGCGATGAAGAGGGTGACAAGAGAAGTAGGAAGATCAATCAATGGAAAACTCGCACAAAGCGCGAATGCCCTATCGTTAACCTCGGCGATTTCAAGCCTCGCCCTTGCTCCATAGAAGACTTCCTCGAACCTGACGTATTCAGGCAGGCTGCTGTTGCGGCATGCAAGCAAGCCGTTGAGGAAGAGATCATAAATCCAAGGAACGCAAACTGGGAAGCCGAGCTTCCCGATAAACTCAAGGAAAAGCGAGATGTAACATTAGGCAAGAGGCTCGAGGATGTATTAAAAGAGTTATTCAATGAACCTATCAGTGATGTTTGGGTTGCTCGCAAATATTCGGAGATCATCCAACAAGCTGATGAAAACACCCACGGCGCGCACTGGGCCGATCCTTCACTGTTAGCTCTCGCAAAAGCGATCTGGGCGGCGCTGAAACTTCCGACGCGGGAAGACGTTGCTCCTTTCATCGGATAGCTGGATAGGTTCTGGTGCTCTGCTTCGCGCGGGCCTACGGCGTGTGGAAGGAATCTTTCTCTCCTTACCCGGCACTTATTCCTCAGCGCGCGTTGCGCACCTCGGCAACGTACCGGGCTATTATCTGCCGTCCCGCCAATGCGGGACTTGGCGACACCGTGGCCACCCGGCCTTCGTACTCCCTCGTGTCCTTTGTGGTTAATCCTCCTCTGTGGTCCCAAAAAAGAAAATGGCCCGGCCAAAACAACTGACCGGACCACTGTTCCCGAGTAAGGGGGGTATCTTACTCAAGCCTTTTCATCGGGTGATCGGGTGATCTGGCGATCGGGTGATCTGAACGTCAGAACGCCCGGCATCCGATGCGTGCGCAGCGAGCTTGAGCTTCGCAAACTCCGCACGCGAACTGAGCTATGAAGCCTCATTCGAACCGCAACGCCTCAATCGGGTCCAACAACGCCGCTTTGCGCGCGGGATAGAAGCCGAAGAAAATTCCCACGGCCATGGAGAAGAACACAGCGGCCACCACCGCGGTGGGCGAGATAAGAATGTTCCAGCCCAGCACCTTGGTGATGGTGACCGACGCGCCCACGCCGCAGAGCACGCCGATGATGCCTCCGGCCACGCTCAGCACCACCGATTCGCTGAGGAACTGGCGCAGCACGTCCGACTCAGTGGCGCCGATGGCGATGCGGATGCCGATCTCCCGCGTACGCTCGGTCACCGACACCAGCATGATGTTCATGATGCCGATGCCGCCCACGATCAGCGACACGCCGGCAATCGAAGCCAGCAGCATGGTCATGACGCTGGAGCTGGCGTCGGCCAGTTGCGCCACGTCGGCCAGGTTGCGGACGGTGAAGTCATCGTCCTGCCCGGCGCGAATGCGGTGGCGGTCGCGCAGCAGAGCGGTGATCTGCCCTTGCGCCGCGTAGCTGGCCGGCTGCGACGCGGCTGACGCCATGATGTACTGCAGCCAGTTCTGTCCCGTGACTTTTTTCTGCAGCGTGCTGATGGGGACGTACACGCCGTCGTCCTGGTCCTGGCCCAGGCCGGACTGGCCCTTGGCGACGAGCACACCCACCACCTGGAACGGCAGCGTGCCGATGCGCACCGTCTGGCCAACGGCGTTGGCCGTGCCGAACAGGTTTTGTTGCACGGTAGCACCCAGCACCACAACGTTGCTGGCGCGGGTAACGTCGTCCGCGGTGAACGTACCGCCCTGGACAAAGTTCCAGTTGCGCACGTCAAAGTACTGCGGCTCGGTCCCGGTGATAGTCGTGAACCAGTTCTGGTTGTCGGAGACCACCTGCGCCCTGGTGCTTGATCCCGGCGCGGCCACGGTGATGGTCGGCACTTCTTGCAGGATGGCCTTCATGTCGTCGTCGGTAAGCGTCTTGGTGGCGCCTCCGCCGGTGCGGATGCCGCCTTTGTTCACGCTGCCCGAGCTGATGTACAGCAGATTCGTCCCCAGCGACGCAATCTGGTCCTGCACCTGCTTCTGCGCGCCCTGTCCCAGGCCCACGGTGGCGATCACCGCGCCCACGCCGATGATGATCCCCAACATGGTCAGCAGGGAACGCATCTTGTTCCGCGTGAGTGCCTTAATCGCTATGCGTAATATCGCTAAGAAATCCATATGACCCCCTCGAAAAACCATTGCCAGAATTGCCAAGATTGCCAAAGATTGATGATTTGTTGCTGCTGCTCCCGGCCCGACGTTTTTTCTCGACTCCTATTCCACTTTGCGTCCTTTGCGCCCTTTGCGGTGAACAGCTTTTTGAAGTTCTCCGTGTCTCCGTGCCTCCGTGGTGAGATTTTGCTCTTGCTATTCATCCACCGCCGGCAAACTCTCCAGCACTTCCGCCGCACGCGGACGCTGCTTGACCGGATCGTCATGGCTGATCTTGCCGTCGCGAAACACCACAATGCGCTTGGCGAACTGCGCCACGTCCGGCTCGTGCGTGACCAGGACAATGGTCAGCCCGCCGTCATTCAGCTCCTGGAAGATCTGCATGATCTCCACCGACGTGCGGCTGTCCAGGTTGCCCGTGGGCTCGTCCGCCAGCAGGATGGCCGGCTTGTTCACCAGCGCGCGCGCAATCGCCACGCGCTGTTGCTGTCCGCCGGAAAGCTGCGACGTAAAGTGTTCCAGCCTGTCGCCCAGGCCCACCAGCTCCAGCACTTCTTTGGACCGCGCCAGGCGCTGGGCCTTTTCCATCTTGGCGTACAGCGTGGGCAGCTCAACGTTTTCCAGCGCCGTGGTCCGCGAAAGCAGGTTGAAGCCCTGAAAAACGAATCCCAGTTTCCGGTTGCGGATGGCCGCCAGCGCCTTCTTGTCCAGTTGCGAAACGTCCGTGCCTTCCAGCGCGTATTTGCCGCTGGTGGGCTTGTCCAGGCAGCCCAGCATGTTCATGAAGGTGGACTTGCCGCTGCCGCTGGAGCCCATGATGGCCACGAACTCGCCCGGCTCAATCGTCATGTTCACGCCGCGGAGCGCGTGCACCTTGGTTTCGCCCAGATCGTAGTACTTGTGCGCGTCCTCCACCTGAATGACTGGAACGCTCAGTTCCGGATTCGTCACCACGTTTGTGTTCAGTTCGATTTGTGCCAGCGTTGCCATAAGTTCCTCTTCGATCTCAGCTTCTACGTTTGCCTTGCTGTTCTCCGTGCCTCCGCGCCTCCGCGGTGGGTGTTATCTGCCCACTCGTACGCCGCCTGCGCCGCCGCGCTGTTGTCCGCCGAGCGGCGCGGCCGTGGTCGTGCTGGCTTTCTGCGCGGACGCCGCCGAGCCGGTCACCAACTGGTCGCCCACATTCAGCGATCCCTTCATCACCTGCGCCACTTCCGTGGTGGTGTGGTCAGTGATGCCCAGCTTGATCTGCACCGGCTCAAGCTTGCCGCCTGCATTCAGCTTCCAAACCACCGCCGTCACTGCCGGCGCTTGCGGGGTTTGCTGCCCGGGCTGTCCGCCCTTGTTTCCGCCGCCGGAGCCGGTTCCGCGCCCGGTCTGGTTGGCCCCGCCTTTAGAATTGGCGATTCCCGCTTGCTGCAACGCAGCCGTGAGCTGGTCCGCGGTCATATCTGGCTTGTAGCGCAGAGCGCCGTTGGGGACCTTCTCCACGTCGGTCGCCGTGGCCACGGGGACGTTCACGTAAGCCGTCATGCCCGGGAACAGCTTCAGCTGCGGGTTGTCGAAATCAACGATGGTCGTGTAGGTCACCACGTTCTGCACCGTCGTCGCATTCAACCGCACTGCGGAAACTTTTCCCCGGAACGTGTCCGTGGGGAAAGCGTCAACCTTGAAGTTGACTTGCTGTCCCGGCTGGATGGAGCCCACGTCACTCTCGTCCGTGCTCACGTAGACCTGCATCTTAGTCAGGTCCTGCGCGATGGTGAACAGAGTGGGCGCCGCCAGCGACGCAGCCACCGTCTGGCCCACGTCCACGCTGCGGGCAATCACCGTGCCGTCAATCGGCGAACGGATGATGCTATGGTTCAAGTTGGTCTGCGCCACCGTGACCGCGGCCGATTTCTGCTGCACCTGCGCCGCAGCCTGGTTTACCTGCGCTTTGCTCGCTGCAACGGACGCGTCCGCGCTCTGCCAGGTGGCCCGCGCGGTATCCAGTTGCTGCGTGGGCACCACGCCTTCCGCAGCCAGCGTGGTGTATCGGTCAAAATCCAGCTTGGCTTGCGCCGCAGTCGCCTGGGCTTTCGCCAGGTTGGCTTTGGACACTCCAAGGTTCGCCTGCGAGTCCGCCAGGTCGGCCTTCGCCTGCAGCAACGCGCCGTTGAACAATGATGGATCAATCCTCGCCACTACCTGGTCCTTCGTCACATGGGAGTTAAAGTCCGCATACAAAGTCTGGATGGTGCCCGACACCTGGGAGCCCACCTGAACCGTGGTCACCGCGTTGATGGTTCCCGTGGCCTGGACCACGTTCTGCACGTCGCCCTTCTGCACCTTCTCAGTGAAGTATTGCGGCGTCTTAGGTTGTTCCAGCTTGAACGCCGCCAGCCCGGCGATGGCCGCCAGCAGCACGCCAATGATCGTCCATTTGTTCTTCAGGTATTTCATCTTTGCCCCCGAGGTGCTTTTGCGCCTCTGTAGGGTTCAAACCCCGAGTTGGGAGGATTACGGTAAAGAGTGAACAGCGGAGGGTAAGGATTTGTTGAGCGGGAATGCTGAGAACAAACGAGTTGCGCCGCGCCGGTTACCGGGAATTTACATGTTGGAAGTTGAACGCGGAATGTTCTTGAGAAAGGAAGCCAGCGGGGCTGGCGTGCCATGATCAAAGAGAATGAGCATCAGCGGGCAGCGCCTGAGGCCTCAAGGCTGCGCGCGGCGAAATTGAGAACCTCCGTGACTTGTTCCCGTGTCACATCGAACCATTCGATGATGTCGTCAATGCTGGCTCCGGCTTCCAGGTTCTCAAACACCGTGGCCACGGGCATGCGCGTACCGCGGAAAACCCATGCACCGCTTACCTTGCCGGGAACGCTTTCCACTGCCGGACATTGAGACCAGTCGAGTGCCGCCATAGGAAGTCTCCTGCAACAATTCATCTATCATTTTAGTTCGTTTTCTCTATGCCGATAAAGAAAAAGGGGCGGCATCTCTGCCGCCCTCACTACTCGTTGCGAGGCGTGAACCTACTTCTTCCCCGCCTTGATCTCTTCCTTCAACACCTCGACCGCTTTTTCCAACTGTGCGTCGCGGCCGGCCAGGAAGTCTTCCGGAGTGTTGTCCACGTCCACGTCCGGCGGGACGCCGTAGTTCTCCAGGTTGTAGCCTTTCACGTTCCACAAACCAGTTCCGGGCGTGCGGACAGAAGACCCGTCCAGCAAGCGATACGCGCCTGTCCCGATGACCGCTCCGTACGTGGTCTTGCCCACCACTTTGCCCAAGCCCAGCGTACGGAAGCCGTCGGGGAAAACTTCTGCGTCGCTGGTGGAGCGCTCATTCTCCATTACCACCATGGGGCCAAAGAACGCCGACTGCGGCCGCGTGATCGCGACCGAGTCGCGCTGCTTGGTGTACTGGTACTGGCGCTGGCTCAGGATCTCCAGCAGCTCCTGGTCAATGCCGCCGCCGGGGTTGAAGCGCTGATCGATGACCAGGGCTTTCTTCATGTGGTTTTCCACCAGGTCGCGTTCAAACTTGCGCAGCGATTCGGCGTTCATGGCGCGGATGTGCAGGTAGCCGATCTGGCCGCCGGAAAGCTTCTCCACCATGGCGCGGCGCTGTTCCACCCAGCGCTCGTATTGCAGCGTGGTGTACGCGCCCTGGTTCACCGGCTGCACCTTGACCAGGCGCGCGCCGGCGGCTTCCGGCTTGGAGTTCACGGAGAAGTGGATCTTCTGTCCGCGAACTGCCGTGAAGTACTTCCAGTAATTGTCGCCGGCTTTGAGTTCGTGGCCGTCAATGGCCAGAATGTATTCGCCCACGCTGAGGTTGACGAAGTCTTTGTCCGCCGGGCCGTCCTTATATATGTAGCTGATCTTGTAATAGCCCGACGCGTCCGGCTCCATCTCAAAGCCGGGATAGCGCGTCTGCACCATGTGGTCGCGCTCTTCCGGGCTGGGTGTGGCGCTGATCCCGGTATGCGACGCGTTCAACTCCCCGATCATCTGGCTGACCACGTTGTGCATCTCTTCCTGGTCGGCGACGTAGTCCATCATGGGCTCATAGATTTCCCGGGCTTTGGCCCAGTCCGCGCCGTGCATTTCCGGATCGTAGAAGCGGTGCTTCATCACCCGCCAGCTTTCATTGAAGACCTGCTTCCATTCCTGATGATGGTCCACTTCAACGTGCGCGGTAAAGTTCACGCGGCGGCGCTCAAAGCTGCGCCCTGCGGCGGGGGCCGCGCCGGCGCGAGCTGCTGCACCCGGCGCTGCGGCGGGACCAAGGTCAACGTGATACAGTCCTTCGCCTTCCATAAAGAAGATGGCGCGACCGTCTTTGGAGAACTTGATGGAGTTGATCTGGCGTCCGCCAAACCCTCCGCCGCCTTCTTCGCCTTCCGGCGCGCGCGATGCCGTGGTTACCACGGTGGGCTGTGTTGCGTCTTCGGCAATGGTGTACAACGTGGACACGGGACGCCCATCCTGGTCGGCGATGGCCACAAACGCGTAGGTGCGGCTATCGGGCGAGACCGTCACGGTGGTCACGTTGTCGCTCAGCCGTGTGATTTGCCGCGAGCGGCGGTTGATGCCGTCAAAATCAATCTTCACGTCCGGTTTGGGAGCTTCGCCGCGCCCCGGCCCCTCGCGCGGGCGGATTTGCCGCTCGGCGGCCTGGGCTTGCTCTTCATCGTCCACGCCGCGGTCGGCGGGGTTCTTTTCTTCTTTGGTCAAGGCAACGGCGTGCACCTGGACCATGGTTCGCCGTTGCACCGCGCTGCCGGCTTGCGCCAGCCCGGCAAGAAACAACAAGTGTTTGCCGTCCGGCGTCCACGCGGGAGAGGTTTCAGCAAAGAGCAGTTCGTCGCTGCCTACGTGCTTTTCCGCGCCGCCGGTGGAAGGAACAATGTAAACGTGCGGCCGCAGATCGTGGTCCAATTTGGAGAAGGCCACCCATTTGCCGTCAGGCGACCAGCGCGCGCCCTGTATGTTGCCAGCTTCGCCGCTGGCGATGACCGTTCCCTTGCCCGTCTCAAAGTCATAGCGATAGAGCTTGTGGTCAGATGCCGCATACAGTAGCGACTTCGAATCCGGCGCCCACTGGATAGCATATTTCTCACTTTCACTTTCCGTAAGCTTCTTGAGTCCTGTGCCGTCTTCATGCGCGATCCAGATTTCGTCGCGCCCGGATTTGTCCGAGACAAAGGCGATCAACTTGCCGTCCGGCGACCAAGCCGGATCGCCTTCGCGCGAGAACGACTGCGTCACCCGCTGCACGTCGCCGCGGTCGGTGGCGATGGAGAAAATCTCGCCGTGGACGGTGATCGCAGCGCGCTTGGTGCTGGGCGAAAGATCATAGCTGTCGGCATCATTGCGGATGGTCAGCGTCTCCACCGCGTTCTCCTTGTCGTCAGAGGCGATGCTGACTTTGATCGGCGACGACTTGCCCGACTTCACATCCAGCTTCCACACGCCGAAATCCTGCTCGTACACGATGGTCTTGCCGTCGCCGGAAATGGACGGAAAGAACACGCGGCCGCCCGAGTGATGCGTCACTTGCTCGGCATGGCCGCCTTTGGCGGGAATCTTCCAGATGTTGTTGGCGCTCTTCATCACTTCGCGGCTGCCCGGCTTGGCTTTGCTCTCATCGGCCATGCGGTCGGAGACAAAGTAGATGTTGCCGTCGGCCGCATACAGGGGCCAGAAATAATTGCCTTTGAAGTCGCCGTCAGTGAGGTGCGTGAATTTTTTGTTCTTCACGTCCATCAGCCACAGGTCGGCGGCGTAACTGCCGCGATAGTGCTGCCGCCACCAAACCATGGGATGACGGTTGAACGCCAGCATGCTGCCGTCCTGCGAGTAGCTGCCCCAGTACCCCCAGTCGGTGGGGACGGCGCGCTCCAGGCCGCCGTCAATCGCTACTTCATACAAGTTGGGAATGCCGGGATACATGAGCCCGCGCGCGGATTGAAACAGGACGCGCTTGCTGTCCGGCGACCAGCTGACCACGATGTCTGCGGCGGAATGAAATGTCAACTGCTTGGCCGCGCCGCCTTCCGCAGGGATCAGAAACACGTCGTAGTTGCCATAACGGTTCGAGGAAAAAGCAATCCACTTGCCGTCAGGCGAGAAGCGGGGATAGATGTCCCGCGCCTTGTGCACGGTCAATCGCTGCGGGTTGCTGCCGTCTTCGCTGGCGACCCAAATGTCACCCAGGTAACTGAAAGCGACTTTCCCGTTGTGATAACTGGGATGGCGCAACAGCTTGGCTTCGCCCGCGAAAGACCACGTGGCACACAGGAGCATCAACGACAGGACAAGCTTCTTCATGGCAACCCTCCAGATCAGGAAACAGATAAAGATGACGGGCACAACGTGACCGAGAATATGAAAGGTAGGAAATTCCCGCAGCCCCCAAGCGGTGGAAGTATACGCAGACTCCCCGCTTCAGGCCAGTATTTTTACATTTCTTTACCGGGTTGGCGGCTGCCACAACTGCACACGGAACGCGTGACTTCGCCGCGGAATTGGCCTTGCAACCGCGATGATTGTTCGCTATAGTCGGCCCATCGTGATTACTTCCGGTATCCGTGCGTTGCATCTTTTGTCCCCCTCGCCCGTGTGCCGGGTGTGCGGAACGGGGCAGGCGCGGGCTGGAGTGATCATTTTTCGGGCAAAAGCAAACATATCCCCCGCTGCCCACGCAGCGGGTTTTTTGTTGAGACGTGCCAGGAACCGGAACACCCTATGTCGTTCATCGCTTACTCGCGACTCTGCTGCGTCATTGCAGCCTCGTTCGTCTGTTTGTCGAGTGCGGCGCCAGTGGGATCCGATGTAGTCCAGTTCTTTAGGACCACCGAGAAGATCGAATCCTTATCTCCGAATAGCAAAGCCAAAATCGTACTTTTGCCTCCAGTTAGCGAAAATGCTGACCCCACGCTAGAGGCTCAAGTGCGGAATGAGAAGCTGCTATTGGGAAGTCTCCAACGCTCGGCATACTTATCGTGGCGTCCAGATAGCCGTGTAGCGGTTCTTTGGGACTTGACTTACTCGAACCATTATTTTGTTCGTCTGCTCCAGGTTGATCCAAAGCTTTCTGAAATCAAAGGATTTGACGAATTAATTCGACAAAGAGCGCTCAAGGAGTTTCGTGTTAAAGAAGTGATTCATTATTGGCCCCACGTCCAGGGCTGGATCGGACAGAGAGACCTGCTGGTGATCGTATGCGCTGACGGCGCTCCCACGAACACCCCAGTTAACACAAAACTCGTGGGATTTGAACGCGGCTACCTAATTGACACCGACAAACGCTCGATTAAGTCTGAGCTTAATCCTTCAGATCTGAGAAAGCTCACCGGACCTTTTGAGTGTGGTGAATAAGGAATGCCCATGCGCCCCAAGCCGGACCCTGGTGACGCCAGCGACCACCGTTCGCTGCTGGTGAAGGCGCGCCGCGTGGTGGTGAAGCTGGGCACCGGTGTGGTGTGCACCGCGGAGCACGAATTTGACCACCATCACGTTGCCGCCCTGGCCAACGGCATTGCGGCCCTGGTGCGCGACGGCCGCCAGGTTGTGCTGGTCAGCTCCGGCGCCATCACACTGGGCGCGGCGGAACTTGGAATCCACCGCAGCCGCCTGCGCGACGCCAGCGTCAACCGCGCTTGCGCCGCCGTGGGCCAGTGCAAGCTGATGGAAGCCTACGCCGAAGTGTTTCATCCACATGGGCTCAAACTCGCGCAGGTCCTGGTCACCGAAGATGACTTCACGGACCTGAACCGTTATCTCATCCTCCGCCAGACGTTTGAAAAGCTGCTCAAGCTGGGCGCGATCCCCATCGTCAACGAAAACGACACGGTCACCAATATCTATACCGAGCAGGCGCCGGTATTTCGCGACAACGATCGCCTGGCGGCCCTGGTGCTGAGCAAGCTGGACGCGCAAGCCCTGGTCCTGCTCTCCAACGTTGACGGCCTGTTGCGCGTGGTTGACGGCGCGCCTGATCCCGGCGACGTAGTATCGGTGGTCACGGAAGTCACGGAGGCGGTCCGCGAATCCGCCAGCGGAAAGTCCGCCACCGGGCGCGGCGGCATGACCGCCAAGCTCGATGCGGCGGAAATCGCCATGCAAGCCGGAGGACTGGTGGTGATCGCCAACGGCCGGGCCCCGCGCATCCTCGAACGCGTCTTCGCCGGGGAAAATGCCGGCACGCTTTTCCTCCCGGGCGCGCAACGCCTGGCCGGCAAGCGACGCTGGCTGGCTTTTGCCAGCAGCGTCCGCGGGCAAGTCACCATCAACGCCAACGCCTGCAAAGCGCTGCTCAACGGACACGCCAGCCTGCTGCTCTCCGGGGTCATCGCCTGCAAAGGCGCGTTCTCTTCAGGACAGGTCATCGCCGTGGTGGACACCGACGGCTCTGCCATCGGGCGGGGCATTGCCGAGTGCGGCAGCCATGAAATTTCAGACTCGCTTTCCTCCGGGACAGCAGCCAAAGGCGTTCTGGTGCGCCGGGAAAATTTCCTGATATTCTCAGACCAGCGACAATCGCATGCCTGAATCCATTCCCAAGCAACCGGCCAAAGACCTGCACGCCCATGTACATGCCACGCGCCGCGCTGCCCGCGCGCTGGCCCGCCTCTCCGGCTCCGAACGGAACAGCATTCTGTTGCGGGCGGCGGATTTTATTACCGCGCGCTCGGCGGAAATCCTGGCAGCCAACCTCAGAGACTGTGAGGCGTTCGCGGCCTCCGGCGACGTTTCGCAGGCCCTGGCCAAGCGCCTGAAAACCAGTGAAGGCGGCGTGAAGGAGATGGCCAGGCGCGTCCGCGACGTGGCCGCCCTGGATGATCCGCTGGGCAGCGTGCTTGCGACCACCGAACTCGACGAAGGACTCATCCTGCAAAAAGCGCCGTGCCCGCTGGGCGTGATTGCCGTAATCTTTGAGTCCCGCCCGGACGTGATTCCGCAAGTGGCGTCGCTGGCCATTAAGACCGGCAACGGCCTGGTGCTGAAAGGCGGCGTGGAAGCCAAACTCACCAACCGCGTCCTGGCCGCCATCTGGCGCGACGCGCTGGCTGCACAGAGCCCGGCGTTGCCCGGCGCCCTCTGTCTCCTGGAAGACCGCGCCGAGATCATGCAGGTGCTGGAAATGGAACGCGAGATTGACCTGGTGGTCCCGCGCGGGTCCACCGAATTCGTAAACTTCGTCTTTCAGCACAGCCGGATTCCGGTGCTGGGGCACGGCAGCGGCATCTGCCACATTTATGTAGATCGCGCCGCCGATCTCAGCAAGGCCACCAGCGTCATCCTCGACTCCAAAACGCAATACCCTGCGGCCTGCAATTCCGCGGAGAAAGTTCTGGTGCATGAGGACGTTGCCCGCCGCTTCCTCCCCGTTCTGGTCACGGCCTTGCAATCCGCCGGGGTGGAAGTACGCGGTTGCACGCGGACGGAGCAGATGTGCGCGGACCTGAAGATTGTTCCTGCCACCACGGAAGACTGGCACGCCGAATACAGTGATTTAAAGATTGCCATCAAGGTGGTCCGCAATTTGAACGAAGCCATTGAGCACATCAATGAATTCGGCTCGCGCCACACCGACTGCATTCTCACCGAAGACAACGCCGCCGCGGAACAGTTCCTGGACGAAGTGGACGCCGCCAGCGTTTTTCAAAACGCTTCCACCCGCTTTGCCGACGGCTTTCGTTACGGCCTGGGCGCGGAAATCGGCATCAGCAACAGCAAGCTGCACGCGCGCGGCCCGGTGGGCATGGAAGGCCTGCTGACCTACAAGTACCGGCTGCGTGGCCGCGGGCAGGTAGTTTCAAGCTATGCCGAAGGCAAGCGCAGCTTTACCCACAAAAAGCTGTAGCCGCCCCGGGAAGGTTATCTAGTACGAGTTACGTTTACGGAACCTGCCTGCATTGTTCGCAGTCCATCCTTGACCCCGCCCACTCGATACAGAGACACTTATACAAGAGACAGCCATGACCATATCCACCAAGAAACGCTTGACGCAGCCGCTGGTTCGCGCAAATGACGCCCGCGAAAGTAACGCACGCGCAAACGGCGGGCATCGCCCTGCGACATGGGATGAAGCCATGGACCGCGTCGCCCAGGCGTTCCGCAAATCCATCGCGAAAAAAGACCCGCGGGACTTCGGCATGTTCAGCTGCTCCAAGACCACCAACGAGCTGAACTACGCGGCGCAAAAGTTTGTCCGCACCATCATGGGGACAAACAATATTGATAGCTGCAACCGTACTTGACACGCTCCCAGCGTCGCCGGTCTGGCGGCGGTATTCGGAGCGGGCGGCGGAACCAGTTCGTATCGTGAGATTGAAGACACCAACGTCATCCTGCTGTGGGGATCAAACGCGCGGGAAACGCATCCGATTTTCTTCCATCATCTGTTAAAGGGCATTCACCACGGCGCTGAGCTGTATGTGGTGGACCCGCGGCGCACCAGTTCTGCGCAGTGGGCCAATCTCTGGCTGGGCCTCGACGTGGGGTCTGACATTTCGCTCGCCAATGCGATGGGCCGGGAGATCATCGCCGCCGGCTTGGCCAATGAGAAGTTCATCCAGCACGCCACCAGCGGATTTGAAGCCTACAAAGCCCACGTCGAGAAATACACTCTGGACCGCGCGGAACGCGAAACCGGCGTGCCGGCGGAGGCCATCCGCAAGACCGCGCACGCGTACGCCAAGGCGCCGCGCGCCCAGCTTTGCTGGACCCTGGGCATCACCGAGCACCACAACGCAGTGGACAACGTGGTGGCCCTCATCAACCTGGCGATCCTCACCGGCCACGTGGGCCGCTACGGCAGCGGCGTGAATCCGCTGCGCGGGCAGAACAACGTCCAGGGCGGCGGCGACATGGGCGCCATCCCCGATCGCCTCCCCGGCTTCCAGCACGTGGAAAACGACGAGTTGCGCGTCAAGTTCGAAAAAGCCTGGGGCGCAACGATCCATCCCAAGAAGGGATGGCACTTGAGCGGTATGTTTGACGCTATGGAGCACGGCCAGCTCAAAACTCTGTACGTGCTGGGTGAAAACCCCGCCGACTCAGAAGCCGACCGCCATCGCTGCCTAAAACTGCTGGGCGGGCTGGAGTTCCTGCTGGTCCAGGACCTCTTCTACACCAAGACCGCGGAGATGGCTGACGTTGTCCTGCCCGCCGCAGCGGGCGCGTTCGAAAGTGAAGGCACAGTCACTTCCAGCGAGCGCCGCGTACAGCGCGTCCGCTGTACGGTGCCGCCACCGGCCGGGGTGCGCGACGATCTTGAAGTGATTTTCGACCTGGCACGCCGCCTGGGTCACGACTGGGGCACGCCAAACTCTGAAGCGCTCTGGAACGAACTGCGGCCATTGAGCCCGATGCACAGCGGCATGAGTTATCGCCGTCTGGAAGAACTGGGCGGCATCCAGTGGCCGTGTTATGACGAATCGCACCCTGGAGAAATGTTTCTGCATGGCCGCTTGTGGGCCGATCCGCTCATTGGTCCGCGCGCGCCGTTCAGCGTGGTGGAGTTTGAGCCGCCCGTGGACGCGCTGGACAAGCAATATCCCATCCGCCTGACCACCGGCCGCCGGCTCGATGATTACAATACCGGCGTGCAGAGCGGAAAATATGCGTCGCCGCTGCGGCACGATGAAGCGCTGGATGTTTCTCCGGAAGACGGCCTGCTCTACAAATTGCGCGAAGGCGAAAAAGTCCGCGTGACGTCGCGACGCGGATCGCTGGTGGCGCCGGTGCGTTTCGATTCGGCGCTACGGCCCGGACTCGCGTTCCTGTCGGTCCACGCGCATGACCAGGTTGCGACCAATGATCTGACCATTGACGCCGTGGACCCCAAGTCTGGCACATCAGAGTTCAAGGCCACGGCCATTCGCATTGAGAAAATATAAGGGGACCCTTTGGACCTTCATCTGACCAGCGCGCAAGCCACCGCAGACGAACGCGCCGCTGTTGATTCAGAACTGGGCGCGCCGGAATCCGGCTGGCAAGGCGGCCAGCGGCAAACCGCAGACACGCGCTCGGCGTTCAACGGCCACTATGGCTCGCGCCACAGGCTGCTTCCCGTGCTCCACGCGGTGCAGAAGCGCATAGGGTGGATCAGTCCGGGCGCTCTCAACTATGTTGCCGTGCGCTTGGACGTTGCTCCCGCGGAAGTGCACGGCGTGGCGTCTTTCTATGGAATGTTTTCGCTGGCGGCACGGCCTGCGGTGGTAGCGCACGTTTGCGACGACATTGCGTGCATCACGCGCGGTTCGGACAAAGTTTGTGCCGAACTGGAAAAGAAACTTGGTCCCGCAGGTTCCCCGTGCTCCGGCGGACGCGCTACTTGGCTGCGCAGCCAATGCCTTGGCCTGTGTGAGCGCGCTCCCGCCGCGCTGATCAGCGCAGCCGGGGAAAAAC
Source organism: Terriglobia bacterium (assembly GCA_020072815.1). Taxonomy (NCBI): domain Bacteria; kingdom Pseudomonadati; phylum Acidobacteriota; class Terriglobia; species Terriglobia bacterium. The sequence goes on from JAIQGE010000001.1 coordinate 62,799, forward strand.
CGCGCGAACGCGTGTTGGCGCCTGCGTCGGCGGAAACTGTTCAGACATTAGTGAGCGACGCCGTTGCCGGGCGAATGCCAGCAGAGCCGGACGAACTTAACATCAAGGCCAGTGTTCCGCAGGCCGCGCAGAAGCGTGATTCATCGCCTCTGCGGCTTCTCCAGCGCTTTAGCCAAGGCGACGCATCCGGCTTGGAAGGTTACAAAAAGCTCGGCGGCTATCAAGGTTTGAGAAAAGCTCTTGCGTTTGGCGCGGAAGGCACGTTGCGTGAGATCTCTGCTTCCAAGCTTCTGGGGCGCGGCGGCGCGGCGTTTCCCACGGCCAATAAGTGGGAAGCTCTCTTCCTGCAGCGTCACCTGCTGCAAACCGACTCCAGCCGCACACACTACGTGATCTGCAACGCCGACGAATCCGAACCCGGCACGTTCAAAGACCGCATCTTGATGGAAGGCGATCCGTTCGCTGTTCTTGAGGGCATGACGATTGCCGGCTTGGTCACCGGCGCGCGCCAGGGCTACATCTACCTGCGCGGCGAATACCCGCTGGCCGCCGAGCGCATGCAAAACGCCATCGACGATGCCCGCAAGAACGGGTTCCTCGGTGAAAACATTCTGGGCAGCGACCTGAGCTTTAACATTGAAATTCGCCGCGGCGCGGGTGCTTACATCTGCGGTGAAGAAACCGCGCTGTTCAATTCGATTGAAGGCTACCGCGGCGAGCCGCGCAACAAGCCGCCGTTCCCCACGCAGTCCGGCCTCTTCCGCCAGCCCACCGCGGTCAACAACGTGGAAACGCTGGTGAACGTCCCCGGCATCATCCGTGAAGGCGGCGCGGCTTATGCCAAGCTGGGTACGGAGAATTCCGCGGGCACCCGGCTCTTCTGCTTGTGCGGACACGTGGCGCGCCCCGGCGTTTACGAAACCGTCATGGGAACCACGCTGCGCCAGCTTATGGATCTTGCCGGCGGCGTGGCTGGCAGCGGCAAATTGCAAGCTGTCCTGCTGGGCGGCGCGGCCGGAACTTTTGTTGCGCCCAAGGAACTCGATACGCCGCTGACTTTTGAAGGGACGCGCGCCATCGGCGCTACGCTGGGTTCGGGCGTGGTCATGCTGTTTGACGATACGGTGGATCTGCGCCGCATCCTGCTGCGCATCGCCAGCTTCTTCCGCCATGAAACCTGCGGCCAGTGTGTTCCCTGCCGCGTGGGCGTGACTCGCCAGGAAGAGGCGTTGCAGCGCCTGATGAACGGCAAGCCTCTCGGCTCCGCGGCGCAGGAATTGAATTTGGTCCGCGAGATGGCCCAGGCCATGCGCGACGCCTCAATCTGCGGTCTGGGCCAGACCGCAGCCAGCGCGCTGGAATCCGCGCTACAGAGATGGAGATTGTTCTCATGAGCAAATCGGTTACAGCAATCACGCAATTGCTCGACGCGCCCCAGCCCACCATTCCTCTGCCGCGCGGACCCGTGCCGCAAGCGCCGCCGGAGCGCGAGCGCAGGTTGGTTGAAATCAAGATTGACGACCGCGCTATTTCCGTCCCCGAGGGATCAACGATTCTCGACGCCGCCAAAAAAATTGGCATTGACACTCCGACACTGTGCTTCCTCGAAAGCCTGACGCCCGTCAACGTGTGCCGCGTATGTGTCGTCGAACTCGAAGGTTCGCGCACGCTGGTTCCGGCTTGTTCGCGCAAAGCGGAACCCAACATGTCCATTAAGACGGACTCGGAACGCGTACGCCTAAGCCGCCGACTGGTGCTGGAGTTTTTGGCGTCGTCGGTGGACCTTTCCACCGCGCCAGCCATGCAGGAATATATGAAGCGCTACGGCGCGCACCCGGAACGCTTTGGCGACGCGCACGCCACCGTCGCCCAGCCGGTGAAGATTGACAACGATCTGTACGTCCGCGACTACTCCAAGTGCGTCCTCTGCTACAAGTGCGTGGAAGCCTGCGGCGTGGACGCGCAGAACACGTTCGCCATCGCGGTGGCGGGCCGCGGCTTTTCCGCGCATATCGCCACGGAGTTTGACGTTCCCCTGCCTGACTCGGCCTGCGTCTACTGCGGCAACTGCATCGGCGTTTGTCCCACCGGGGCGCTCATGTTCAAGAGCGAATATGACATGCGCCAGGCGGGCACTTGGGACGAAGCACGCCAGTCGCAGATGGACACCATTTGTCCTTATTGCGGGGTGGGTTGCAATCTCACGGTCCATGAACAGGACGGAAAGATCGTCCGCGTAACTTCTCCGCTGGACCACACGGTCACCCACGGGAACCTGTGCATCAAAGGACGCTTTGGCTGGCAGTATGTGCAGATTGCGCCCGCAGAGAATGGGAAGTAACGCGGCCGCGTCTCATTTCAACAGCAATTGCGCCAACTCCGCCACGCTGCTGACCTGCACCGTGGGCTGCGCCACCGCGGGCTTGGCAGCGCCGGAACCTGGCCGGATGGACGGCCGGTTGACCCACGCGTTGCGGATGCCCAGCAGGTTCGCCGGAACAACATCGTGGTACAGGCTCTGCGCGGCGTGGAGGATTTCCTGCTTCTTGAGGCCGCTGCGCGCCATCGCCTCCTGAAAATTCCTGAGAGACGGCTTATAGCTCTGCACTTGCTGCGCCGTCACAATGAGCGAGAACTCCACGCCCAGTTTCTTTTTTGTCACGGCAAACAAGTCATCATCAATGTTGGAGATCACGCCCAGGCGGAAACGCCGGGACAGCGCGTGCAGACCAGCAACCGTGTCGGGGAACGGCTCCCAACTGGTGAGAGATTGGGCAAAGCGGCTGCCGTCGTCTTCCGAAATCGTGGCTCCCAGCCGGCGGCCCATTTCCTGTACGGTCTGTGAGAGTACTTGTTTGTACGGAAGGTAGGGTCCGGCTTCGAGCTCCGCTTCAATCTCGCCATAGTGCTCCAGAAGCTGGAGATCGGAGACCTGCCGGCCCTCGCGGGAAAACAAGGGACGCAAAGCAGCGAGCATCCCCGTCTCCCAATCAATCAGGGTGCCGTAGCAATCGAATGTGATCAGCCGGATGGAAGAGAAATCCATGGAACCAAGATTACTTTTTGAGCGCGGCCGCTGTCCAATCGCCGCGCTCAGCGCGAACGAAAGAAGACCAAGAGCTTTGCTCCTGGCCGCAGCGCGTAGCATACTGTTGAGGTGATGCCAACGCCTCTCAGCGACAATCCATTTGCCATTTTGACGTTTATCGCCGCGCCCGCGGTGTTCACGAATGCTTCCTCCGTGCTGGCCCTGGGCACCAGCAACCGTCTGGCGCGTGTGGTGGACCGGACGCGCCAAATTGCGCGCGAAATTCACGGCGCTCCGCCGGGAGACGCCAGCGCCAAAATGTGGGTGAACCACCTGGGCCGCATGGAGAAGCGCGGATCGCTGCTGGTGCGCGCCATGAGGTACTTTTACGGCGCCGTTGGCGCGTTTGCCGGAGCCAGCCTGGTTTCGATTCTTGGCGCGGTGCTGGCGTCCACGAATTACCGGCTGCCCTTTGAGGTGATCACCGGTATCGGCCTGGTGGCGGGCGGACTCGGGTTCACAGGACTGGTGGCGGGCTGCGTCCTTCTGGTAAGCGAAACGCGTCTGGCGCTTGCGATTATTGTGGAAGAAGCTGAGCTGGCCAAAACCTGGCTGAAATAGCGCGCGGCTGAAGGGAACCAGGAAGGTAAACGCTGCCCGTTCTTCGCCTTAGACGCTGATTACCTGGCTCCGCCGATTATCAGCATAAGAATCTGCCTATCAGCAGGTTGGGCCAATCCCCGCCAACTGTCCCTCACACCTGAGGCAGCGTCCGCTCAAGTGACCCTGGACGCTGACCTTAGGGTATATGGCCTAGTTGCAAACAGGGCCTAATAATGTGAAATGGATGCTCATTAGGCCGCTCCGATTGTGTCTTTTGACCCGCATATTCGGGCCAGATGGACGAGCCAAAGTGAGCGCCACCAGCCATCCCTACGACTGCTAACAAGGGTGGCGACAAAAGGGGTTCTCCAAAAATGGTCATGAATTTTATGTTCGCGCTCGCGCTGTTGTTGGGCACAATCGCCCCCAAGCTCCCGATCGTCGCGAAGCCGGGGACGGCGGGTACCAATCCGCTTCCCACCAAGCCTCCGAGCACGTCCGTCCAATAATCTGTTGATGAAGCGCTATCTCCTCGACTACGGATTTTGGCTCAGCGGCAGCGGCATTTGCTGCCAATTTCTGGCTTGCTTGGCCCTGGTCAGGAGAAAAGACTTTTACCGCCAATGGAAGGTCTTCAGCTACTACCTCTTCTATATGGCGGCCCAGTCCGTTGTTTCGCTGGCAATTCTGGTTCTGGCCAGCAAAGAAGTCTATGCCTTCAGCTACTACCTGGCGGATTTCATTGAAGCCATTCTGCTGAACCTGGTGGTGCTGGAGATCATGGTCAAGGTGCTGGAGCCGTTTCAGTCGCTTCCCGGACGCACCGTGGCCCGGTTCTGCTTCTGGGCCTTCCTGGGCATTTCCACCGCAGTCGCGATTTCCGTGATGCTGCCGGTCCACGCCACGGGCGTTTTCTATGAAATACCACTGACCGTTGAGCGGACAATTTTCCTGGCGGACGCGGTGCTACTCTGGGTATTGCTGGTGCAATCCAAATCTCTGGGAATCACCTGGAAGTCATCCCAGGCGGAAATTGCCGCCGGGTTCATACTGTATTTGACAGTGCAGGCGACCACGCGCTTTGCCGTGGCGATGTACAAGGGCAGCCTGCTGATCACCATTAGCGGCGTGATGGGACAACTGGCCTACCTGATCGCCCTGGTGGGTTGGATATGGACTATCACTCACAGTGATCCGCTGCCCGCGCGGCCCTCGGCGGAAACGCTGGCCCGCATGCGGGAGCTTTCCTCAGATTTTGACGCGGTTCCGAAAGAGCGCATCTTCGCCGCCGTGGGCATCAAGGTGAACCGGCCCGACCCCCTTGAAGTAGAAGACGGGAACCCTCAGCCGGATGACGACGCTGAAGAACATCGGCTCCAACCGCAGCGCGTCAGCATGAAGTAGCGGATTCTAGTCCCTGGCCGGGTCCTGGACACGTCCTTTCCATTCTCCTCCCCGTCCCAGCCAGTACTTCCACGCGGAATGAAAAGTTGCGCCCATATAAAAGAGTGCCACCAGCGGCAGTGCCAGCGACCACAGCAGATTCAGCCGGTAAAACCGGATGATGGGCCCGTAGCAAATGGACATCAATATCCAGGCCGCGGCGCCCAGCAGCGCGGGAACCAGCCGGTGACTGAAGACCACGAGCAAGGGCGGCAACAGATACGCCAGCGCCATGCCGAAGAACGACAAGAACAACAAAAGCGCTGAATGCCGCAGCTGGTTGAACGCACTGCGGGAGATCATGCGTCCGATTTCAGCGAAGGAACCGTAGGGGCGAATGCTCCGTGTTTCGCGGCTCAATCCCAGCCACACACTGCCGCCGCTGCGTTTCACGTTCTTGGCCAAAGCGCAATCGTCAATGACCTCACCTCGGATAGCGGCAATGCCTCCGGCGCGTTCCAGGATCTGCGGACGAACCAGAATGCTGCCGCCTGCTGCGCCCGCTGTGACACGACGGCGGTCGGCGATCCAGGCAGGCGGATACAGCAAGAAGAAAAAAAAGACGAACGCGGGAATCAACGCCCGTTCCGCGAAAGTACCGCAATGCAGCATGACCATGAAAGACGCCAGGTCATACGGGCCGCGGGCGGCAATGGCTGCCAGCGTGGCCACGCTGTCCGGCGCGTGCTCAATGTCGGCATCGGTGAGCAAATAAAAATCCGCATGCAGCTCGCGCACCCGTTGCACACCTTGCTCCACCGCCCACAATTTCCCGGACCATCCCGGAGGCAGCGGCTGGCCGGTGATGATGATCAGCCGCTCCGGATGACCGGACTCGGCGGCGGCGCGACGAGCGACTTCGGCGGTGCCGTCACTGCTGCCGTCATCCACCAGAATAACGCTGATCCCAACTCCGCTTTGCTTCAGCAGCGACGCAACGCTTCGGCCCACCACGCCGGCTTCATCGCGCGCGGGCACGATGGCCGTCACACGGACAGCAGGCTGGTGCGCAGGCGGCGACGGCGCAACCAGCCGCTCTGCGCGCCAGAAGCTTCCGCGCCAGAACGCAAGATAAATCCACGACAGCAGGGCGATGGCCCCGGCAAGAACAATCATGACGGGGCTATTTTACAAATTGGTGGCGTTCGACATGCGCGCCAATTGTCGTCCGGACGCGCCAAGGCAGAACACCGGCATCAGGCAGGATTGTTTGGCTGTTTACTTTGGATACGCAAAGGCTTTAATCTTCCATCAGAAGCAGTCTTATTACGATATTGTGCCCCCTTCGGACCGGAAAGCCTCAGCGCTGCATCCTTTTAGAGGATCCAAATGAACCAACACGCCCGAGAGACCGTTGCCCATAGAATCTGCCCTTTTTGCGAAGCCTGCTGTGGCCTGGAATTGACGCTGGCCGGCGGAAAGATCACGGGAATCCGCGGTCACGCCGCTGACGTTTTCAGCTGCGGCTACATCTGCCCCAAGGGCGTGGCCATCAAAGATCTGCACGAAGACCCTGACCGCTTGCGCTCGCCGCTCATCAAGCGCGACGGCCAGTTTGTGGAAGCAACCTGGGACGAAGCGTTTGCGGAAATCGAGCGCCGTCTGCCGCCGGTCATCGCCGCACACGGCAAAGATGCCGTGGGCATCACGCTGGGCAATCCCGTGGCCCACAAGATTGGCTTGTTGCTATACGCCTCGCGGCTGGCCCGCGCATTGGGGACCGTCAACGTATTTACCGCTTCCACTCTGGACCAGATGCCCAAACAGCTTTCCTGCGGGCTCATGTTTGGCGACTGGCTGTCGGTCCCCGTTCCCGACATCGAGCGCACGGAATTCCTGCTGGTGCTGGGCGCCAACCCCATGGTCTCCAACGGAAGCTTGTGGACGGTGCCGAATTTCCGCGGCAAAGCCAAAGCATTGAAAGCGCGCGGCGGCCAGATGGTAGTGGTGGACCCGCGGCGCACGGACACGGCCAAAATCGCCGACCAACATCTGTTCATCCGCCCCGGCGGCGATGTTTTCTTCCTGCTCGGCCTGACGCACACTTTGTTCGCAGAGAAGCTGGTGCGGCTGGGGCGCATGGCCCAGCACGTCGCCGGCGTAGAAGCGGTGAAAACTGCAGTCGCTGATCTTTCTCCGGAGCGCGTTGCCGACCGCTGCGGAATCCCTGCCGCAGCCATTCGTGAACTCGCCCGCCGGCTGGCCAAGGCCAAGCGCGCCGCCGTCTATGGCCGCATTGGGACCTGCACACAGGAATTCGGCACGCTTTCCAGTTGGCTAGTGGACGTGCTCAATATTTTGACCGGACATTTTGATGAACCGGGCGGCGCCATGTTTCCGCGTGCGGCAGCGTTTGCCGCCAACACCATGGGCAAGCCGGGTACCGGCCGCGGCGTAGTCACCGGACGGCGCAAGAGCCGCGTCTCCGGCGCGCCGGAAGTTTTCGGCGAATTCCCCATGAGTTGCCTGGCCGAAGAAATTGATACACCCGGCGAAGGCCGGTTGCGGGCCATGATTACCGTAGGCAGCAACCCCGTGCTGTCATCGCCCAACGGCGCGCGACTGGCGGCGGCGCTGGAGCAACTCGACTTCATGGTCAGCCTGGACGTCTATGTGAATGAAACCACGCGCCACGCGGACATTATCCTTCCCGGGCCTTCCCCGCTGGAAGACATGCACTATGACGTAGCTTTCACCCAGCTTGCCTGCCGCAACACCGTTCGCTACAGCGCGCCGGTGCTGCCGCGCCCCCAGGGCCAGCCTGACGAGTGGGAAATTTTGTTGCACTTGACCGGCATCGTCAAGGGCCGGGGCGCAGGAGTTGACATCGCTCAACTGGACGACGAACTGGCCGCTGAGGATGTCCGCCGCATGGCTGGACCGCTGGCGGCTGTCGTGCTGAAAACGGTGGCCCATCGCAGCGGGCCGGAGCGCTTGCTGGATCTTGCGCTGCGAGGCGGGCCTTATGGCGATCAGTATGGTCTGAAATCAAACGGTCTGAACCTGGACCAGGTGAAAGCCGCCAAAGGAGGCATTGATCTGGGTCCGCTTTCGCCGCGGGTGCCGGAAGTCCTGCGCACGCCTTCCGGAAAAATTGAACTGGCGCCGCCCATGCTGCTGCAAGACCTGAAGCGCGCGGCCGCCGATCTTGAGAAGCCGGCGCCGGAATTGGTGATTATCGGCCGGCGGCAATTGCATTCCAACAATAGCTGGATGCACAACCTGCCCGTCCTGGCCAAAAGCAGCCGCTGCACCGCCATGGTCAATCCCGCGGACGCCGCCCGCTTTGGCCTGCACGACGGCGGCAAGGCGCGCATCACCCGTGGCAACAGCTCGGTGGAAGCTGAAGTACAAATCAGTGATGACATGATGCCCGGCGTTGTGAGCTTGCCGCATGGCTGGGGCCACGATTTGGCGGGAGCCAAGATGACAGTTGCTGCGTCACAGCCCGGCACAAACCTGAACGCCCTGTTGGATGAAAACCTGCGCGATCCGCTCTCCGGCGACTCCGTCCTGAGCGGTGTGGCGATTCAGATTGCGCCCGTAGCGTAGAACGCAACAAAAGTGAACCCGCTTCCGGCTTTCATCCGGAAGCAGGACCAATTTCTGCTAAATGCTCACGGTCTAACGCAATTGCACTACGGCACTCTTGACCGTACCGTCATCCAGAGGCAGCAGGAAGGCATAGCATCCCGTCGCCAGGCCGGTGGTCTTCCAGTTGAACTGGAACCTGTCGTTGTTCTCCAACAAACCCGTACCGGTAAAGTTGGCGTCAACGGCCAGCCCTTGCTGGCCTGCAACGCAGGAGGGATCCGGCGCAACCTGGATGGTCCCTACCGAAGATGGGGTCACGATGAACGCTCCTTGCGCGTTCTGCAGCCGCCATTTGACGGGGATTGTCGAACCAACGTTGAAGGTCTTGCCATCCGGCCCATCCGGCGAGAGGGCCGTCAGGAAACCGGAGAAGACATACAGCACGTCGTACGTGGCACTCACCGCCGGGGCATGGTTGCCGGCATTGTCCACGGCGCCGCTGCATGTAGCGGTGAAGTGGCCCACACCATTCGGCGTTCCGCCGGTGGTGGACAGAGCCGCCGGAATGGCAACGCCGGAAGCTGAGTCCGTTGTCGAACAACTGGCGGCGGGGACGGCGCCCAGCGTGTAGGTTGCTCCGCTGCTCACGCCCAGCACCGAGACGAATGGCGCCGTAGTATCAACCACGGTGACCGTGAAGCTGCCGGTGGCTGTCTTGTGCCGGCTGTTAGTGGCCGAACAAGTCACGGTCGTGGCGCCGAAGGCAAACAAAGAACCCGAAGCAGGCGTGCAGAGAGCGTCCGTGATGGGATCGCGAGCGTCGCTGGCTGTGGCGGTGAAGGTCACAATTGCTCCGGCCGCGCTGGTTGCTTCCGTTGTGATGTCCGCGGGCAAGTGCAGGACCGGCGGTGTGGGCTCAGGCAGCGTGAAGTAGGCCACCGGCATATCGTGGTCGGAGATGCGCTCCGGCCGGTTAGGGTCATTGCGGAAGACTTCAGGGAAGTCCGCGTCATTTCTGGCAATCGCGAAGCGGCTGAGCTTGGCCAGCATACCCTGGCTCACGACAACGTGGTCCAACACCTGATGGCTGCCGTTGAAGTCATAGGAGTATTGCTGGTCGTGCGGCAAGGTCGTGACCAGATCGGTGAAATCGGGATCCACCAGGTCAGGGCTGGCAAGGACAATCTGGTCTGCGGGCGCCGGATGGCCGAGAATCGTCCCCAGGACATCCACATAACCATCACTGAACTCGAAGGAGTTGCAATCGCAGACGGAGATGACGTTCTCGCCCGCTGCCTGGTGCGATTGCAGCAGATTGGCCAGGAACTCAGCTTGCGCAGCCCGTTTGGCGCGAACGCGAGCGCCGTCCACTGGATCGTCAATGCTCAGGAGGGAGCGCAGATGGTTTACCACCATGGTAAACGGCAGCGACGTATCAGAACCGGGCTGTGATGCCGTGGCCGTAAGCACCAGCGGCGGACGATCATTCAGCAGCGCTGCCGTGCCGTCCGGCTGAATGAATGTTGTGTCTTTGCCCACCTGCTCCACCGAAATTACGTTGATGGTGCTCTTGACCAGAAGCCCTACGTCTATTCCGCCCACGTCATTGCCCTCAACCAGGAACGCCTGGTAATTGGGGTCGGGCTGGCCTGCGGCAACAGCATCGCTGCTGATCTTGGCAGCCAGGGCCTGCAGAGTGGTGAGATGTTCCATTTCTTCCACGCCGATAATGTCCGGCGTGTTGAGGACATTGCGGACCGCCAGCGAAGCCTTGTTCAGACGATTGGCGAAGGCCGTGGCGGTGAGCGCCACGTCACTGGTGCCCGGATCGTCCACGGTGTCATAGAAGCGCTCCAGGTTGAAGTTCGCGATGGTGAGTTCGTTACCGGCTGCAACCGGGACCGGTGTGGCGCTCACGTTGCCGCTGGCTATCGCGCCCGAGTCCGGATCAGTGAGGATGGTGTAGAAGCGCGAATTGAAATCCAGCGGCCCAGTCAGGCTGGTCACGGTTGCGCCGGTGGTCACATCGAGCTTGGTGGAACCGCTCTGCACAGCGGTATTCACGCGCAGGATTTCAGGATTGGAATCCCATCTGGGCACGTTGGCGGGAGAGCCGGGCGGCAGCGGGTCAGGCAATTGCACTCCCGGCTCACGGAACGGCTGGGCGATACCGGCGATCACGCCAAAGAATACACCGTTGGAGGTTGAAGTGGCATTGGCCTCGCTGAGGTTGCCGTCGGTTGGGCCGGTTACCGTCATCACGTCAACGTGGACGCGCATGCCCTCGTATTTTTCCAACTGGTCTATAGGCCCGGCGGGGTCCGTGTCGGCGGCGGTGAGTGTCACGGGCGTGGGCAGCGGGTTGCCGGAGCTGATGAGCGCAATTGCCGGCGAACCGCTGATTTCCGTGGAAGGCGGGCTGTTGGGATCGCTGCTGGGAATGAACTCATTCACCGTTCCCGTCACCTGCACCAGATTGCCGACTGTCGCTACGGCAGTGGGCCGGCTGGAAGTAAAGACAAACACGCCTTCCGAAGTGTTGGGATCAGAGTCCACGGCGCTGTCAGGGTTCTGGATGAAGAAACCGTTCGAGACCACAGCAGTCACAATTCCGGTGGTGGATACCAAGCGGCCGACGAACGGTGAGGTGTCTCCTGGCCCCTGAATGTCATGAATCGAGAGATTCAGCGGCGCGGCGGTAACCGTAAGCGAGATGGTGGCTGAACCGCTGCGGCCCTGCGCGTCAGAGATCGAGATCGGCAGCGTCTTGCTTCCGGGAGTGGTGTTGACCGTGATGACGGTGGAGAAGGAGAACGTATTGTTGCCCGCAGTCACGTCGCCGTTGGTGCCGTCGTCAAAGAAGGGCTCGGTCGTTGAGCCTCCGATGCTGCTCAAGTCTCCCGTTACGACAATTCCAGTGCTGGTGGGATTGGCGCCTGGAGTCACCAGAACTGTTAATAAGGTCGTGCCGCCCTGAATGACTGAGGCGGGGCTTGCCGTTCCAGCGCCGCTCGGATTCGTAGTGCCTACCGGAGTGTTGCGGGGGTTGGGCGTGCCGGTGGCAAAATCTGCGCTGTTGTTGTCAGTATCTTGCAGACCATTGTTTTTGCGAAGGTCGGCCGTGGTATTGGTCAGCGTGGGCGCCGCAGCCGTGCCTTCAAAACAACTCGCGCCGCCGGAGCCGGTGCCGTAGCCGACAAAGTCTATGATCGCGCCACCCACGGGGCAGCTGCCGGTCAATGCCACGGTGCTGCTGACCAAAGCGACCTTGCCCGCAGTCGCGCTCATGGCGATGTTGCCGGTGGCGTTAGGTGTGGGCAGAGGCGTGGTGCCGCCGGCGCCTTGCGATTCCTGGATCAGGAAATATTGTCCCGGAGCGATGCTTCCGTTGAGCGCGGTGACTTGCCACGTGGTCCCCGCAGCCGCGGCGTATTGCACCGACCAGCCACTCAGGTTCACCGGAGCAGAACCGGCATTGAATATCTCAATGAAATCGTTCTTGAACGTGGAACCGGCGTTACCACCTCCGCCATACACCTGGCTGATCACCACTCCGCTGGAGCTGGCATGGACTGCGGCCGGTGGAACCAGGAGAAGGAAAACAAAGGTGAGAGCGATTGCAGCAAGGATGGTGCGAGTTACAGCGCTTTTGAAGTTCATAGACGAGTTGGAGTATCTACGCGGGACATCAACTCAATCAAATGAAATTCTGGTTAAGCAGAAGAATCTATTTTAACGTTCCCGTTTTGGGAACGGCGGCGTGGCGGCCTAAACACTTAAGAGCTGGCGGGAGGACAGTTCCCTCGGCACTCATATCTTTCTCGCTTTGTCCGAAAAAAAATCCGGGGCCATCGCGGCCCCGGACAGTTTCAAAAAAAGCTCTTCCGTTATTGGACGTTCAAAGCCACGTCGTCAATCACGAACGAGGTTTGCAGGCTGGAATCCTCAACGCCGCGGAAGCGTATCTGGATGGTCTGGCCCTTGAAGGCGATCACGTTAAAGGAGCGCTGCGTATAGCCGGCGGCCTTGTTCAGGTTGGAGAAAGTGCCTAGCGTTTGCAGCAGGGTTCCGCCGGTATTGAGGACCTGTATGGACAGGACGTCAAATGCGGTGGTAGTTGTGGTTTCAGCCGTGTCAATGTGCAGCCAGAAGGTCAGCGTGGCCGTGGTTGCAGTTGACGGAATGGTGACCGTCTGAGTAGCTGTGTCAGTATGCGAGGTGCCGTAGCCATCCAGCCAGGCGTCCTTGACTCCGCTATGCGGTGGCTCCGAGGAGGACGTGTTGAGCACGCCGGCCGTCAGAGTCCACGGAGCGGCTGTAGCAGCCTCAAAGCCGCCATTGACGATGAGGTTCGTTGTACCTCCCGAGGGATTCACGGTCAGGCTGATGGTGGTGGTGTGGGTGAGGGTCCCGGACGTGCCGGTGATCGTGATCGTGCTGGTGCCGGTGGTTGCAGACGCGCTAGCGGTAAAGGTTAGCACGCTGGTGGAGGTGGTCGGATTGGTTCCGAACGTTGCCGTTACGCCGCTAGGCAGGGCCGAGTTGGAAAGCGTGACCGATCCCGTGAAGCCGCCCGAGGGCGTCACGGTGATGGTGCTGTTTCCGCTGGTGCCCTGGGTAACGCTCAAACTGGCCGGCGAAGCCGACAGCGTGAAGTTCGGAGCCGCTGGGGCGCTGATCGTCAGGCTGACTGAGGTGGTGTGCGTCAGCGTGCCGTTCACGCCGGTGATGGTGATCGTGCTGGTGCCGGTCGTCGCCGTGCTGCTGGCGGTAAAGGTCAGTACGCTGCTGCCGGTGGTCGGGTTGGTGCCGAACGTGGCAGTCACGCCGCTAGGCAGCGCCGAGTTGGAGAGCGTCACCGCGCCGGTGAATCCGCCGGAAGGCGTCACGGTGATGGTGCTGCTTCCGCTGGTGCCCTGGGTAACGTTCAAGCTGGCCGGTGAAGCCGACAGCGTGAAGTTTGGCGTGCTTTGCGCCGGGAAATTGACGCAGTTATTTGCAGAATTGGAGAACTCCAGCTGGATGGTGTACGTGGTGCCGTTGGCGACGTACGAACCTTGCTGGCCGTTGCAGATGTCACCAATTTCGCCGTTGGTCTGGTCATACCAGGCCAGGGGTGGAGCGAAGGTGGTGGCAATGCCCACAAACGCATCGGTCATGGCTTCGACCAACTCATGGCTGGTCACCGAGGTGTAGTTGCCGAACGTGGTCGACGTGCCGCAGCCCGTAGCGCAGCCGCTGCCGGCCTGCATGTCCGGCAGTACGCCGTACAGAACGTTCTTGCCGCTAAACAAAGTCGACGTGGTACCGTGATAGGCGCAGAAACCGCCGGCCACGCAGCTTGAAGATCCGCCCTGCGAGATCGTCTTCCCCGGGGGGAAGTAGATCATATAGATGGTGTTCGGGTTGCCTGTAGCGTCAATAACCGGCGCGGGCAGGTGACCTGCGGTGATCTGGGCCAGAAGCTCTGACTGGATCTGCGCGTCGGTGATGGTGGAGCCGTTGTTGCCAGCTGAGGGAACAATCTGGAACAGCCCGGCGAACGTGCCGTTGCCAAACACCTGGCCGGTACCGCCCGAGATGTTGGTGTTGTACTGTTGCAGTAAAGTGATCAATCCGGTGGTGGTGATATCAGCAAAGAAATTGCCCATGGTGGGTGAGGAGGTTCCGGCAACTTGCGCGTTGTAAGAGCCGCTTCCGTACAACACCTGCACCACCTGGACGTTGGAAATGATCGGTCCGCCAAAGTACGTGAGGTGTGCGCCGGCCGGGGCCGCGAAAGCTACGAACGCGTTGGGATCGCGCCACGGAACGCCGTGATGGAAAGTCTGCACAGTTTGCACAGGCAGAACGTGGACCGGATCTCCTGCGGTCGGTTGCTCTTGCAAATTGGGCTGTGAAACCTGCGCCAGGATGGGCAGGGCTGCGAAAATCAGAAAAAGAAACAGTAACAACGCTGGACGTCGGGACAATCGGGACATTCTTTGCTCCTTGATGTTCAATTGAACGTTTTTTCTTTCCGACTTGGCGAAATCCTTGAGGCCCCCAAAAAGGGCTTCGGATGATCTGAATCTGCCCCATGGCGGGCAACGCTGATCAGCAGGCAGTTAAAACACACTTCGCCCCACACCTGCTAACGTGTCCGATGCAACATGAAGAATCTCAGATCTTTTCCTCTTGGATTGAACTTCCGCCGGAAGGGTCGAGCCCCCACGAACTATTGGTGGTCGCAAATGGTACCAAGAAACCGATGCGTACGTAATAGATTTTTGGGACAGGGACCAGGGTGTGTACCAAAACGGGAATTTGCTGGGAATGATCCCTATTGGCGCATTGAAGGGTGCTGTTTGCGTGAAAAGATGAGGCAACTAACGAAATTCTCCTGATAATTCACAAGGCATCGCACACCGGCGGTTGGCGGCGCTGGACAAGCCTTAGCTGAATTTGCAGTTTTTGGTTTGGTGAGCGCGGAAGGAATCGAACCTTCGACCTACTGATTAAGAGTCAGTATCGAAGAGAAGCTGAAACTCCTATTATCGAGCGTACATATCAACAACTTACGTTAACCCAAGCCCGCACGGAAGCACTTGAAGGAAGTGTCGCAAAAGCTCGATTTGGCGCATATCGGTTAAAAGCGTACGGCACACCTACGGCACACCACACAGGCTGCTTGTGGGCTCGAATGATTTCGGTGTCTTGGGTGACATGAGACTATTACCTGATCTCTTTGGTTCTTCTCTCTAAATCCTGGTCTTATCGAAAACTAGATTCAGTCGATCTTCCAATACATCAATGCACGCGGTGGGGAATTGCCTTTGCGGCAGGCTTTCCAAAAATGCTTCCATTGCCTTTGTCTTACCCAACGTGGCGATGATTCTTGATCGATCCGCCACTGCGGTGTGGCACTCTATCCCTCGTGCCAGTAGCAGCGGACCCCGCTTCAAATTGTAAATTGCGATCGACGCCGCACCTCTCGGGGACTTGTCCCTCACGGTACACCCCGCCGCCTCCCCTACGAAGACAAGCTCAAATCGCAAGTGGTCCAGAAAACCATCGAGGTAGGGATTGAGTAAGAGTGGCAGTTCCAGATTCAAGTCATCTTCCGGGCGGCGAGCTCTTGTTCGCCCCTTAGATGTTCCTGCTGGCCTGCGTCTACCCAGGGTAAAAGCTTCCCGAAGTGCCGCAACAGGAGCGCAATCAAAAGACCGCCTTACAAACGGTGGGACAAAGTGCGCCTGCCCGTCTCACATCTGTTAAATCCATGAAAATAAAGGCTTGCTTCAAGAAAGCAGCTCGCTTCGCGGACAAAATCTGTGACTGCTTCCTGTTCGGCAGCGAAAAGCAGAAAAGTTTTTCGGTGAAGAGATGAAGAAAATCTCGAGTGTCTGTAACGTCGCCGCTTTCTCGCGCACTATAACTACGGCATAATCATTGGCTGTTCAGTTGTTCCCGAAAGAAAGCTCCCCATCAGAAGAGGGCCGGGTGACACCGGCTTCATGTTGGATGCATTCCCAGGAACATCACATGGGCTTTTCTTACTGACGTCTATTTTTTGGTCCACGGAATAACTCCGTTCTGGCATTCCAGCAAACGGAGAGAGGGCATGCCCCATGTTGACGGTAAGATTGTTCGGAACGCTGCAAGTGGAGCAGGACGAGCAAGCGCTGGAGAGCCTGCGCACCGGCAAGGTCCAGGAGCTCTTCTGCTATCTGCTCATGCACCGGGAGCACGTGCATGCTCGAGAGGTGCTGGCCGGCAAGCTTTGGCCGGAGTGCACCACGGCCCACTCCAGAAAACATCTGCGGCAGACGCTCTGGCGGCTGCAATCGGCGTTGCGCTCCGGTTTAAACGTCCACGACCCAATCCTGACCGTCAGTCCCGGATCGGTCCAATTGAACGGAGCCGACGCCATCTGGTCTGATGTATTTATCTTCGAATCGGCGTTCATACGGGCCAAGGCGCTGGCGGCAAGACCCATGGATTCCGATGATGCCAATGTCCTGCGGGAGGCGGTACAGCTCTATCGGGGAGACCTGCTGGAAGGCTGGTATCACGACTGGTGTCTGTTCGAGCGCGAGCGCCTGCAAAACTGCTACTTGCTCATGCTCAACCAGCTTCTCGCCTACTGCTGCAAACACGGCCAATACCAGCATGGATTGGAATATGGCGAGCGCGTCCTCCGTCTGGACCGCGCGCATGAGGTCACGCACCAGCAGTTGATGCAGTTACATTATCAGTGTGGAAACCGCATGGCCGCTCTGCGGCAGTTTGAACGCTGTGCCGCGGCGCTTAAAGAAGAACTCGACGTGCTTCCATCACAAACAACACTGCGATTCTACGAACAGATACAGCATGACTGCAGCGGGCGTCCTCCCACACCCGGCCTCTCCCTTCCGGCTGACTCGCGACCCAGTGGTGTCTTACGCTGCCTGGAAACCCTTCTTGGCATTATCAGCAAGGTTGAAGACCAGATTACGAGCATCGAATCCGAGATCCTGAAACAGATGCAGGCGCTGAAAGCGGAGTCGACGGACGGTTCAAGCGCCCGGCGCGAAGGTTAAAACACGAACCCGACCCCGACCAGCGCCTGGTGAATGCGCTGATCCTCGGCCATGGGACGCAACACGTTATAGAGTACCTCCAGCTGAGTCCGGCCGAAATCATATTTCAAACCCGCGCCAAACTCGGCTCCTTGCCTCATCTCGCGGCCAGTGAGGTCCCAATTGTAGCCTCCGCTTAACTGGCCGTACAGCCCGCGCAACAGACGAAAGTGCAATGCTCCGCTGAGACCGGCGCGCACGAAGGCCTCGCGATCATTGAAAGGAATATCCAGACGTGCGCCGAGGGACAGCGCGCCGCCGGCCCACTGCATCACCGCGTTATACCCGATCGATCCTACGGCACGAGCTCCCGTTGGGGTGAATTCAGCTCCTAAACTAAGTTGCGGGCCATGTCCGAATTGGGGTTTTCCGTAAGCGAGAAGACCGGACAAACCGGTAAAAAATCCCACCGGAGGCGCGGTTCGACGCTCATAGCTGACCTTGACCGTGACAGGCCGCTTATATCCCGTTAAAAAATCAGCCAACTCATTAAAATTCGTCCCGATGTCGATGCACCCGGAGCTTCCTGCCAGCCACCCGCCATGAAGAAAGAAGCCGCTGCGAGAATTGGCATGACCGCAGGGGCCTTCCTTCAAAGGCCCAACAGGCTGCAGGGCAACTCGTCCACTTCCCCAGTCGCCGGCATGAATGGGTTGTCCCTGTACGGTCGTCTGTTTTTTCCCAAAGACGCCTGCCACAATCAGCCCAAACTCTTCGCCCAGGGAGAACCGCTGAATGGCAGGCGGATCAAAACGGTAGGTGCCTTCGGGAATGGGACCATTGTCGGTAATGCCTACGAAGCGCGGATCATTCAGGTAGCTGTCCGTCACCACATCGCCGCCGCACTCCGCTGCATCCTTTGCCGTAAGGCGGATGGGCCTTCCCGACTGCGCGGAATAGCGGAAAATTTCTTTGCCGTCGCCGGTGACGACCAGATCTTCTCCGTTGAAATGCATGCTGATGTTTTTGTAGTCATTGGCATGGGCGCCTGGCTTATCGCGCTTGGGATTTGCATCTTTACCCTGGGGTAGCGTCTTCGTCCCCAGCGACTTCGGTTCTCTCTGGATTACAGGGGGAGAACTCCGGCGTTCTCCATATGAGCCGGTCTGCTGGACAACGTGAGCAAGCTCATGGGCCAGTAACCGCTTCCCCTGCAGGGTGTGCGGCGAAAACTCATCAGGACCAAACGCGACGTCACGGTTCACCGTAAAAGCTCGCGCTTCCAGCCGATCGGCAAGCCGGGCCGCGCGGTCGTCAGTATGCACACGGACCGAGCCGAAATCAGCGCCGAACCGAGATTCAAACTCCTCTCTGACGTCAACCGGCAGCTGGTTGCCGGCGTGAGAGCGACCGCCGGACGGACGGTCTGGAGTTGGGACAGATGCGGCCCCAATCCTGTTTGCTGCCTGCTCAGCTTCCAGCTCGTTTGCGTCGCCAGAATGGCCGAGAGACAAGCCGTCCATTGAGGTCCCGAAGAGCTGGCTTACAGCATGGTTCCCGGCCGTTCTCTGCAAGCAGAAAACATCCGCTGGCTGTGTTTCGACCTTGTTCCGGGCGGCACTTGTGGACGCGGTGCTGCTCGCATCCCTGTGCCGCCTCGTGAGAACTGGCTTGCTACGCTGCATCCCGTCAATATCTCGCTAGCTTCAGCCCCTGTCTCCCGAGCTGCCCGATCCCTCTTTGGATGTCTTCTTCCGCGCAGCAGAGCCGTGCTTCTCGTCAGCGGCCGTCTTCACCGCATCGGGCAAGGTCTTTTTCGCGACGGGGGTTTTCGCCACGGGAGCGGGCGACACCTTGGCAACGTCGATCTTGAGCGTCAACGGCGCCGTCGAAGTTCCATCCATGTTCACGGCTTTGATGGCCGCACTGCCCGGCACTTGCAACAACGCGACATCCGCCGTGACTTTAAGGGTCTGGGCGTCTACCAGTTCCGTCTTGTTGACCACCAGATTGCTGTCTCCGAGCGCTTTGATGCCGCACAGGAAGTTGTGTCCGGTAATATTGAGCACCGCACCCTTGGTGCCAGCTGTCAAGGTTTGGGGATCGACTTTCTGGATGTCAAATTTCTCATTGCTGCAATGCCACCAGAATGAGCTGAAAGAAATGACCAGTCTTCGACAATCGCAGTTGTCGATTTTGGTGATCGTTCCGTCCTGGTCGAAATCCACGCGCGCCAGCCCCACCCAAGGAGAAGCAGGACATGGCAGGCACGATGGAATAGGCCCCTTAAAGAGATCTTCGGTCGTCGGCGGGTTGTCCGTAGGGGTGGGACAGTCTGGCAGGACGCCGATTTCGTAGCAATCGCGCCATCTTGAATACTCGCACTGATTGTCATTACAGCCGCATCCCAAGGGCTGCACCCGGACCGGTCGGGTCATGGTTTCTTTGTATTTCAACGCAATATACAGCGTCCCTGCCTGGGTGGGAGGCAAAAAGACTTCACTGCACCAGGGATCGGCCGGCTGCACGCAGGGATCGCCGGTCATACCGGTGATTCCCTGGGTCCTCAGGTCCACTGTGCGCTCACAGTCGATGACGATCTCATCTCCGTAGGGTCCGAGCGCGTAACCGGGCTTGACGATGACCTGCCACGGCTCAAAGCCGTTGCTGCCGTCGGTCGCGGGAAGCGGACACACCAGCGCGCCGCAAACCACGCCCCAGCCATGGAGCAGGCGGTTGTGCCGCCTCATGCGGTCGCGGAAATAATCCTGGGCGAGTGTCAGGTCGTCCGGAGTGATGATCTGACGTGGAAAATAGCGAGGGCGCTCCGCGATGGTGCTCTCGCACGCGACGGCTGTACTGCAGCTGCAATCAGTTTTCATTTTTTCCTCTCACATACCCTACGGCTTCCCGCCACGGGACTGGGTTTGGTCCGTATTCATTCCTGCAATGATCAGCCCATACAAAAGATCGTTGGTATAGACCACAGGACGGACTGCGATGTCGATTCCGGACTGCTCGAGCTTGGCTCCCTGGTCCGGCAGTTTGATGTTCGCCAGCGGAATACAGCAGTGATCGCATAAGTTCGGACAAGGGCGGCTCACGTAATTGGCAAGGGCCGTGTAATTGATCCGGCCGCCGGTGAACAGGTCGGCGAACAAACTGCTGTTGTTCGGCACGTCCAGCTTGCCGTAGTGCCATTCGATCTCGTATTGCTCCTTGACCGCCCCAGAAGCGCATACCGGATTGCTGTCGCAGTCGCCGCCAAAGGCAGGGACCGGATCGCAATAGCATTCATGAAAGCACAGGGCCAGGTTCACCCAGTTTCCGTCGCAACACTTGTCAGAGCCGCCCGGCGTGGGCGCCGGCTGGGCCGGGGATGCGGGCGCGGCAGGCAGCGTGAACGGCCTGGATTCCTGCGTCACAATGATTTCCCGCCCGCATTTGTCAATGGCGACGCCAGGAGTTACCACGATGCTGTTCCCGTCATCACCCGGCTGCACATCAAGCCCGCAGACTACGCCATAGCCGGTGACCAGCCGGTTCAACAGCCAGCGCTTGGCATTCAAATAATTCTGCTCCATCTCAAAGTGAAAGACGTCGAGCAGCTTTCCATAGAAATACCGGTTGCGAACCGGTGTTTTCAGATCGCAATGTCCGGTTGTCGCAGTTGCCATGGTTCCTCCTTAATTTTTCGTGCGTCCTCAACCCACATGGAGTTGCATCCCCAGTCTGCTTTCGCCGATGTGCGGCGAAGGCGCACCGCCCAGCGCGGTCCCTTCTCCCAATTTCTCGGCCCCCAGGCCAAACGAAGGCCGCTCGCCCGCGACGACAGTGTCAATTCCAACCCGGCCCTGAAATCCAACGCGCATCTCCGGCCGGACCACGCAAAGCTGATACTGCGTATGCGCAGGCCGCTCCTGCTCCAGAACGGCTTTCAGCCGCGCCAGCCTCTCCGCACAGACAACGTCACTCTGGTAAACCAGAACGCTGAACTGGAAAGCCAGGTCAGAGAACAGCGGCGCGCCGAAATCCTCCGCCGGAATCAGATGCGACTGATCCAGCACCGCCGTGGTGCCGATGATAGCCCCCGATGCCTGGGCCGGAGCCAGCATGGTGCTCCATCCCAGGCGTGAATTTTCCGTGCCGTCCCAGGGCAGGTCTCCGCTCGATGCATGATCGCCGCAGGAAGCGCAGCAGGCCTCAGGATGGCTGGGCAAACTCCACCAGGCGGCGTGCTGGATAGGCTCTTCGATCACGGCATTCACGCCGGCCAGCGTCCACAGGCGTTCACGTAGGCCTCGCGCCGTGCCTCGCCGGGCATATGAAGCAAAGGCCCCTGCAATGACCTCCCGCTTCTTCGCCTCGCTCCAGTTTTCATCCAGCGCCTGCCCCAGCCACCCGGCCAGCCACGGCAGAAACTCCTTGCGGGCCGCGGTGGTATCAAACAAGGCCGGCAGCCCTGAAATTTCATCTTCAACCTCGCCAAGAAAGCTCTCAAACAGCCCCAGAAAGCGGACCAGGAAAGCTCCGCATCCGGCCTGCGCCCGATAAATCACCGGAAGATGGCGCTCATATCCTTCGCGATCAAAATCCACCCGCATTTGCCGGACAACCGGGCTGGCCGTGCCGTCACCGGAGAACTGCGCTCCAATCCAGAGATAGCGGGCCGGCTCCCCGCCTATAAAAATGTCCGTGATGTCGGTATAAAAATCGTGCCAAAGCGGACGCCATTTGGAATCAGAGAATGGATTTTCACTGCTCGCGTCCACTGTGGGCGCATCGGCCAGTTTGTCTGATGTGTAACACAACAGTTGCAGGTGAATATTAGGTAGGAAGTGCTCCAACTCCGAGCGCAACGTTGACCAGCGCACCTTGCTCGAAGAGACAACAACCGGATCGCTCCACAGAATGCCGTGTGTCCGATAGGCCTGCCCCAAAAACAGTTCCAGTGGAACACTGGCCCCGCCCGGGTGCACCCAAATGTCATTGTTGACGTCCGTGGCCAGAGCGGCAACGGGAAGCTCATAGCCTCGGGCCTCGCCCCGCAGCGCAAAATCTCCGCCCAACTGAAAGGCCAGGACCCGCTTCAGGCCATTGTCTCCTATATAAAGGATGCCCTCGCGGACAGCCATCCCCATGGGACCGGACAGCGAACCTGCGCCAATCGCTATGGGATTGCCCTGCTGGTCCTGCATCGCGAGAGCGTGGCCGTCACGGTCGAAGACAAAAATCTGCCGCGCCTTGCTGTCGGCAACCAGGACCCGTACCTGGCCCTCGTGCTCCCAGACTGCGACGTCGCATGGCTGCTGCAGGCAGCCGCTGGTCAGAACTGCATCGGAGAATGACGCGATAACGTCTCCCGCGGGATTGAACTGCTGTACGCGCTTGTTTCCGTAATCGAGCACATAGATATTGCCCAGGGAATCTTGTGCCATGGTCCATGGAGTATCAAACCGTCCAGGATCGGAGCTTGGGGCCGGCGTCGCGAAACCGGGCCCTCCCCAAATCTCCAGCAACTCTTGTGTATCGGGATCAAAAATCTGAATACGATGGTTCCCGCTGTCGGCGACAAAGAGCGCACGGCGCTGATTGGCAATCAGCAGGCCTCGCGGCGTGTTGAACTGGCCGGGGGCTGTTCCGGCGCGGCCCAGGCACGGCAGCGCGACTACCTCCCCATCGCACCCCTGACGGCGTTTTACCGTATGGCCCGATGGATCACTGAAATAAACCGTGCCGTCGCGGTCCACCGCGACCCCCGCGGGCCCGTTTGGAACAGGCAGGCCTTGAAGCCCCGTGAGACTATCACTCTCGATCGAAGGGACCGGACAGAGCTGCAAAGCGCCGTCGGCGCGGATTTCAAGGCCGTACAGATGAAAGCCGGGCCACCGGTTTTCCCGGTTTAGATAGACAAAATTATCATCGCTGGTCTGCATGCGCTTTTATCCCTCAACTCCCATCCAGGTGACCTTCCAGCCCTCGAAAATGTTCGCCGGCACCGTGAATGGCTGCGGAATTTCACCTCCAGACACGAAAATCTGGGCCGCCGGCACCACTTCCAGTAGGAAGCTCTTGGGCTTTTGCTGGTCGATATCGAGAATTGTGCTCAGGAAAAGTGTTCCGCCGGAACTGTCGGTAATCACCATGTTCCCCAACATTCGCGCTGTGTACGTGGGCGTTCCGGAAAAACTTCCAGAGGTCGTGTCAATGACCGCGGAAAACTTGAAGGGAAGAAACACGAATGAGCTGGAGTCGACTTCAAAAGGAAGGCTCTGCCCGCTCACCAACGGGGTAACCGTCCAGGATGGCGGCACGACTGAACCGCACGCGATCCTGGGCTGCTTCGGCATACGGGCGCTGCGCCGTTGCACGATGGAAATGTCCTGGTTCAGCTTGCAGTTGAACACCTCGGCGCGCGCGAGCACGATGAACAGTCCGCTCTGTATGCTCAGCTTTAAGCGCGCGTCGATCGGCTGATCGTCATCGCCCAGCTCGACCCAGCAGAAAATCGGTCCTTCGCGCAGCCGCACCACTCCCGGCGGCACGTTGCAGATCCCGTCACGCGTCTCTACGGCCTTCAGCTGCGTGTCATCAGGATAGGAAACTGCCAAATCGTAAACCACCGGCGCGCCAAAACCGTTGTCAGCGACGGGTGGGACCTGGAGCACGAAGGTCTGCGTGAGCACGATCTCCCGTCCCAGCGCATCCAGGGCGTATCCGGCGGTGATCGTGACCTGCCGGTCACCACGAAGACCGGACACTGCGAACCCGCTGCCGACCCCGGGCTGGTGCAGGCTCTGATTGTGCAGCCACCGCATCTCCCGGTTCAGGGCTTCCAGGCCTTGCAGGTCGGACGCCATCAGCCTCTGTCCGTTGAAGAACTGGATCCGTTCAAGCGCCTGCGTTTCTCCAATAATCGCCATGTCTCCTCACTTCGTCAATGATGTTTGTTGCAGCAGCTCCAGCAACGTGCAGCTGCAGCGCCCTGCGCCCGGCGGCACAAAGGGCATGGGCCTCGGCATCTGGCACCCGATCCACCAGACGTATAAGCTCTGCTCCCGCGCAAAACGGACAAACGAGGTCGGGTCGTCAATGAACGCGGCTGTCTTGCCCGTGCCCTGGGCCAATGTGCCTAACTCAGGGAACCATATGCGGAATGAAAACGAATCGATGGTCTCGTCGCTGATGCTGGGAAACATTAGCGGCAGGACCAATTGCCGGCGTCCATCCCATACAGGTCCCTGAAGCCAGGCAAAATAACAGGGCGCCTGGCTGAAACCGGCTGGACTGGTGTCAACAATGGTTTGTAAAGCGAAGCCGGTGCCCGGGCCCCCGGAGGTGCTGCCGCTGATGGGCGCGTCTGTCCACGCCTGCCAGGGCGTATGCCCGGGAAGGGTAAATCCGCTGGCAACAATCGGTCCCGCTACCGGCATTGCTCTGGGGACCACAAATGAAGAATCAAAGACCGGGCCGCCGCCCGTATAGTCAAACTTGGCCAGCGGGACGCCGTCCGCCACGCGCCACTGACGCGGATCGATCCACAGGAACTCGACCGCCAGGGCATGGACTCCTCCGGGCCAGCAGTCGGCCGCCGGAGCACATGAACAGTTTTCCGTGGTGCGCGCGCGAAGAACCAGAAGCAAGCTGCTGACACTGGGTGAAGGCGGCGTTTTCGCGATCGGCGTCCATTCCCGCTTTTTCAAAAGCAGCTCACGCCCATAACAGTCATAGGCAAGGCCGGAATCGACGGAAACAGCAATGCCCGTTCCGAACGCTGCCGGCAATGAGACTGCCAGTCCCTGGCTTACGCCGTATACGTTGTGGACAGCCCGGTTGTGCCACCATCTGCGCTCCGCGTCGTAGCTTTCGCCATCGTTCAGGTCGCGCGAACGGAGCGCCTGCCCCTGCCAATAGAGGAACCGTTCCAGATCGAGTTTTTGCGTTTGCGCCATTCTCCGCCTCAGAGTACTTGAATCAGGTGTTTGCCGGGCGTTGTCAGCCATGTCTGCGCCAGGCACACGTTTCCACATTGCGGCTCACAGCAACCCGCCGCGAACAGATCCAATCCTTCAATGTGGTCCACTCCCGGAATGCGGGCGATCACGTTCATGATCTCCGAGCGATAGACATCACGCCCAAACGGCCAGCCGTCGCCATTGGGCCCGCCCGCAAGAGGATCAAGAAAGAGGCCCAGAGCATTCACAATGCTTTGTTGCAACGCTGTCTTGTCGGTCCCGGGGCAAGACTGCACCCTGGCCTGGACCGCGACCTCCAGATATGTTGGCCCGGTAATTTCAATGCGTGTGCCGATCACCCGCCGCCGTTGCAGATATGAGTGCACAGCAACCCGCAACGCCGGACTCGGATAGGGTTTCCCCTGGGGCAGGAACGGCGCCACAATGACCGTGACAACCCCCGGAGCTTTGAAGCATGGAAATGCCGGATGCAGGTTGGCATACGCGGCGACTCTTGCCACCCGCAATCCCGGAATTCCGAGCACGAGTTCCTCATAATCTTCGAGCGTCAGGGCACGGGTAACCGACTGCAGTTCCTGGACCGCGCGTCCTTCGGCATGGGCCAGCGTTTCCGCCGGTAATCCGCCGGTGGCGGGGACCGGGTTCGTAATCGAGACCAGATTCGCCTTGGTTCCGGCCCAGTCGCTCAGGACGACGCGATTGTGCAATGAGTCAGCCAGGGTCTGGACCTTTTGCGCGGCCAGGTTCCCTCCATCTGCTTTAGTGGTCCGATAAGACGCAAACACCAGGCTCTGGTCTGGAGCAACACGGCCCCTGCGTCCATCGCCAAAAGTGATCGTGCCGGACGTTGGATCCAGAAGAAAATGAGAGTCGGCTGCTGTGGACGAGTCGAAGTCTTCGCGCAAGGTCCACCGCCGCCAGCCGTCGGCTTCCAGCGTCGAAATCCGCAGGCTCGATTGCTGCAACGGGCACTCTGGCAAGGTCCAATGCCAGTTTGGCTTGCCATGGCTCATTGCCACGAACACCCCCTCAAGGACCAGTTCTCCGGGCGTGGCAACGGATGGGGCCGCATAGCGAAGCACGCGAAACTTCGGGTCCTGCGGCGCGGCCCCGGTGAAATCGATCGCGATGATCTTTTGTGCGGAATCCACCTTCATCCGGAACTGCGCCTGGTCTCCCGCAGCCACGCTGCCCGTGACCGTTGCGCCTTTTTCCAGCGTGAGTTTGGAAAAAACCGGAACCGCCTGTTCAACCGCAACCGCATTCAAAGCAACCCGACGCAGTTGTGGAGCCTGGTCGTAAGCGCCAGCTTCAAATCTGCAACGCAGGTAATAAAGCGGCGTTTTCACCGGGCCCTTCGCCGTGGCAGTCATGGCCATCGGCACAGAAAAGAGGACTTCTCCGTCCAGGGTGAATGCCCGGGTGCGGTCCTCAACCTGCTTCTTCGGCTGGTCCAGTGTGACCCATTGATCATTGCCCGCCATCGTGGTGAAAAATTCCCAGACTGTACGCACCCCGTAGTGCTGGAGAAGAATTGTTCCATTGCCTTCACTCTGGTTCGCGTGCGTTTCCTTCTTTTCTGGGGCGCATGGATTCACAGGAGGCAGGCAGCCCTTTTCGGCTTGCTCGATCTCCGCAAGGATGGCCTGCCGCTCGACCGGACCTGAATGCTCTCCTGCGAATTGAAAGAAGATCGAAACCGGCGTGTCCAGCGGGAATGCATCCGTCAGGCCAACATAAATCTCCGCGCCGGGTTTCGGATCGACTCCGAAGATGCTGATGGTGTCTCCACGACGCCACGCCGGCGTCGCATCGCGGAAGCCCTTGTCGTCCCTGGTCTGTATAGCGGCAAGCTGTCCAGCGACCACGTTGACCGGTTCGTGGGTCAGGAAGCGCGTGACCTGTCCGAACGGATCTGTGCCGGAGAACTCAACTCCTGCCGGAACGGCCTGCATGGACTCGCCTGCCTTCAAGGTGAAGCACAACTCGGTGGTTGCAGATTGCGGCGGACGAGGAACAATCCCCACCAGGCGCAGGAATTTCAACCGGTGCCGGGCCGGCACCTGGTTGAGTTCGTAGATGTCCATCTCCACCAGGGCGGCAAGCAGTTCCAGGATCGTGATGCCGGGATCATGATAGTTGTGGTCCGTCCACTCCGGACCGTACACAGGAATCAGCGAACGGGCCTCCTCCACCAGGTCAGTCCAGCGACGATCATCCAGATTGGGCAATAATAGCGGCATAATCTCTTAACTGCCGGTGGCGAGCAACTGGCTCACCGTCAGGGTTGAAACCTCCTTCACCAATCTCGCGTAAAGCGGTAAGTCCGCGCCGGTCCCTGCTCCAAACAGGGGTTTCCGGTTGTGCTTGATGAGGAAAAAATCCTCGACAATTTGTGCCTGCTGTTCGCGATTGAAGCTGCTAAAGCCGCCCTTGAGCTCTGCATCCTGCAGCCCCGGCACTCCTCCATAGTCGTAGGTGTCGTCCCCGTGGGTCGGCTTGGCAAATGCGATCTGGGTTATGTATTTGGCTCCCACCCTCTGGTATTGCCACACGTGGACCAGTTCATGAATGAGAACGTTGTCTTCAAGTCCGCCCCATCCGTTGATGGTGTGAAAGCTCGTGTATTCCTGGACGTTTTGTTTTCCCTTGATGGCCTCCAGTCCGGGACCGAGCAGCGCTCTCTCATCGATCCGCGCGAGGCGATAGTCGATGGAATCCCCGAAAACACTCCTCGCCAGGGCCACCTCGCCGGCGCTCATCGCACGCGTGTTGAACTTCAGGAGGTCCATGAATGTTTCATAAATTTCGGCAATCCCGAGATCCAGCGCCTCTACGACGAGCGTGACCAGCCACTCCAAGAAATGGCCCCAGGTGGAGATGTGCCCCAGTGATTTCCACCACTTGAGCGACCATGGCTTGAGCGACTTCACCCCTTCCCATATCGTCATCACCAGCCGCCCCAGCCTTGCCGGCAGGTTCCTCACCCAGTTCACCACCCGCTCAAAAATCCCCAACAGCTTCGTAAACAGTTGCACGCCCAGCCACTTGATGGCGCTCCACACGCCTCTCGCGAATGCGGCAATGCCGTGACCAATCGTGCCGAAAAAGGACCTGTGTTTCCCGCCGGTGCTTCCTTTCTGTTCCTTGCGCTGGAGTTCCATTGCGTGGGCCGGCGTAGCGGCAACGCTTCCGGCCTTGTCTGTTTCCAGCGCGAGAGCATTTGCTCCTGATGCCGTCCCCGAAGTTGTTTCCTGTTGCGCGATGGACTCCAGTTCGTGACTCAGCAGGCCGGGTGCGCCCGCCCCGGTTGCATCATGCATGCCACGTCCAAAGAAGGCGTCCTGCCCCGCGCCTGCGTAATTCCCCAACGCGCGCTGCACGGCCAGAACTTCGCCCGCCATGGCTGTGCTTACTTCCGGCGAGCTCATTTCCGTTCCCGAAAGCCCATGCTCATTGGCGGCCACGGCGGTGGCCGCGGATGAGTCCTGGTCTTCTTCACTATCGTGTTTTCTGAACCATCGCATCAGGTTTGTCGCCACCAGTCACTGCTACTGAGCAACCGCTTCCTTTACATCCAGTTTGATCTCACCTGCTACAACAATGCTCTGCAGTGGTACGTCCACGTGGTCGCCCTGCACATTGCCGTTTACCGCCAGTTGCAGCTCTTCCACGTAGTCAACGCCTTCAACACGAGAGAGCACCGCCGCCAGATCGGAGATAAACACGCCGCGCCCCAGTTCCCAACCCTGCCCGTCCGGCCCGCCCAGCAGGGGATGAAGGAACAGCATCACAGCCGCCAGAGCGCTCTGCTCAACCTGCCCGGCCTGGTCTGCGTTGAGTGGCGTGACCGTGGCCGTCACATCAATGGGAAAATACTGGGCGCCTACGACGTTGATCTGGTGCAGCGCCGCCACATCCGCCGGCGCGTGCGCCTCAATGTACTTGCGCACGTCCTCGCGCAGACCGAAAGACGGGACCGGCCTGGGTTCCTGGCTGTGCGGAATGATCAGCAACGTGATCCAGCCGGGAAGTGGGGGACCGCCGGGCGAATGGCCTGGGATCGCGCGCGCCACGGCCACGCTGGCTGACGCTTCATAGGCCAGCGATTCGTAATCGGATGCGCACAACGCCCGGCCGCGGTTACGGATCGTCAGCGGGGCGCGGCGGCTGAATTCCGGAAGCGTTTCACCGTCTGCCCCGCCCTCGCCGGCGCGAGGATTGGTGACCGACTGCACGCCCGGAACGGCGCCCAGCAGCTGCTTGATTGCACCGGTGGCGACGTTGCCAACCCGCCCGCCGCCGGTCTTGAACAGGCGTCCCAGAATGAGCGCGCCGATGGGAAGCAATTTGCCCAGTACGCCATCGCCGAAGATCACCATGCCTCTTGCGCGATCGAGCGTGTAATGGCGATCTTTGGGGCCGGAGAAGAAAAGGTTGGGCTGATTGGTCCAGCGTACCCAGACTTCAGAAACGCGCTTGCTGCGGTCCCGGCGCAAACGCAAGTTGCCTATCACGATGTCCGTCTGGTCTCCTTCGCGCCCGAGAAGATCCTCAAACTGGGCCACCAGCGCGGGATTGCCGGCGCTCAGCTCCATGGCTATAATTCGCCACTCCACATTGGCCTGCGCACCGGCGAGTTCCCGGACCTCAATCTGCTCTCCCGCAAGCACGGGGATTTCATTGAAAAAGAAAGCTTCATTGGGCGTGCCCAGGGCCGCTCCGAGAGGCTCGTCTCTCATGGTGCGAATCTGCGATGCCCATGTCGCATTCAGAAACAGTCCGTTGACCGTGGCCTGGCCCGGCGGTCCGTCCTCCTTCAGACGCCCGCGCAGCCAGTACAGCGGTGTGCCGAAGCGTGCCATCGCTGCGCTGTCATCCTGGGCGATAAACGCCAGAAGGCCCGGCGACCGGAGAAAACGCGTCTCGTCGTCCATCACGAACTCGCGCCAGCCTGCATCACTCCAGTATTCCCAGACGAGCGCCGGCCCCGACCCGCTGCCGGAGACCTCTGCGATGTCCGCATAGATGCCCATTTCGCTGACCGGCAAGGGCCGGTCAAATCCCAGATACAACGTGGGCGTCACGTCATGGAAGGCCGGTGTGGAGTCGGAAGATCCCGGTGTCACATCATGATTCGGGGTAAACAACGTGAAGGCTTTTCCCGGCCACCGGACATCATCGGTATGGTCTTCATACTGAAAATCGTTGTAGACGAACAATTTGTCTGGAGCGGCGGGGCCGTTCAGCCACGTATAGCCGAGCCGGAAATCGGCAAGCACCGGAGGGGTATTGATGACGTAGGTAAATTTGTTGGTGCCTGTGGTTCCGGTGGCGAAATCGACCTCCTGGGTGTACCCAAATCCACCGCTTACCAGACGGACGCGGATCCAGAGCCCTTCCTGGTTGTTGACCGTGGTCGGCGTCAGATCGATAGGAACGTCAAATACGACGATGTCGGTTTTGTCCAGATCGGCTTCGTCAAATCCGGAGTCGGAGCTGGGCGCCAGCAAGGCCCATTCCGTTCCATTCCAGTATTCCCAGGTAACAATATGGCTCAGTGTGCTAGGAGCGGGTGTTGCGCTGATCTTAATGGAGTCCTGCGGTGCATCGGCGCGCGAGACGTAGGCCCGCACCGTCGCTCCCGGCTTGCTCAGCACCTCATCCTGGTTGAAATAGAAGGTGGCCCCTGGCTGCGGCTGGCGGCCGAAGGGATAGAACGGCTTGCTCACATCGACGGCGGCACCCTCAGCAACGGCTTTGTCCAGGCGCAGGCCCAGGACCTTGATGACGACGTCGAACTCCAGAAACGCCCCGGTACTTTCATACGTATGGTGGACCGTCCCTGCAATATCGAGATAGGAGAGATCTACTTCGAAATCGGGAGTCGCGCCGGCGGGAATTTTTCCGGTCAGATCAAACTGGCAAACCCCATTGGCATCCGTCTTCCCTGTGAGAGGCGCGAACGTGGGATCGTCCCGATTGATGAGCGTCACCGCCACGTCCTGGAGGTTGCTGCCCAGCGGGTCCTGCACAACCACGCCGATTCCTGGCGGAGTTGCAAGACCGGCGCCTGCAGCGGGCGCGGCCAGGTGGGTTACAGACTTGGGCGTGGACACCAAAACCGATTCCAGCACCTGTTGGATCCTGGTTGTGACCCGCACCTTCTCGACCACAGGAAACAGATGAGAAAAATCAGGGACCACCGGCTGGTTGAGCCGTCCGCGGACCCAGAAGTTCTCCACCCCGTTGATGGTGGTAAGCGCGGTCTCAGCGCAGCCGGCCTGCAGATGAATGTTTCCGCTGCGGACAAGGCCGGCGGTCCCGTCCAGCGGCGCTTTTGTGTCATCGAGGCAGGAACTGGTCAACGATTGAAATTCGCGCCAGACCTCACCGTCCCAGTATTCCCAGATGATGTCCAGCGGGCCCGAACTGCCCTGCGCCAGCGTGAACTCCAGGCCTACATCGCTCTTGCCCGCAAACGAAAGCAGTTTTTGGTGCGCGATATAAATAATGTGCGGCATGGTCTGGAGCTGGAGGGCATCGAACAGCACAAAAGGCTTGTTCGCCAGCACCAGGGCCGAATGGTCCAGATACTGGTCGCGTCCGGGCCACAAGCTCACGACCTGTGTCAGTTTGGCGGCGGCAATGCCGGTGGCGCGCTCTGTTTCAAACACCACCTGGTCCGTGCTTCCCGGCGGAGGCGGCGCTGCAACCTGTGTTCCGGCAGGGGCCTGGCTGTCGTTTCCTCCCTGCGTGAGCTGAAATACAATCGGGGCGCGTGCGGCCTGCGCGGGCACCAGGTTCAGTCCCAGTAAATCGAAGAACGCAAGCCTGTTTTTGTCGGGCGCCTGGTTCAGTCGCTTCAAAATCGCCTGCAGGAAGCGCGCGAAAATCGGACCCATGGCCGCGCCGGCGCTCGCGTTGGGCGGGCTCCAATCCGGCACGTAGCCGAGCCGCCGGCTCCAGAATTCCTGGAGCAGATCGTCGGCGCTGCGGCCGTCGAGCGTGATGACGGGCAACCTGCAACTCATAGTGCTGCGCCTTCCTGGAGATAGAATGGATACACAAGGTTCTTGAGCGCATTGGTTGCGCGCACGCGATAGTTGACCTCGATCAGCAATTTGTTGTGTTCCGCGGGATCGGCGTTCACGGTCACCTGCAGCACATCGATCCGCGGCTCCCACTTGATCAGCGATTCCCGGACCCGCGTCATCACGGTTTGCAACGTAGTCTGGTTGATCGGCTCGAAGACAAAATCGTTCAATCCGGCGCCGAAATCCGGCCGCATCACGCGCTCTCCATGATCGGTGCCGAGGATGATTCGAATGGCCTGCTGGATGTCCTCTTCATAGATGGCAGTGGCCGTTCGTCCATCCGCCTCCACACAGACGGGGAAGGACCAGCCCACACCGAGAAACGCTTTTTGCGGATTCGTTGCTTGCATTCCTTTATCCTCCGATCTGCACAGTCGGCATGCCCAGAATGATGGGTGCGCCACATCCGGCTATGTCCATCATTCGCGCTGCCGGCATGCCCCCAATCAGTACAGTGAGGCTTCCTTTTGCGTCCGGGGTCGGCGGATGCGGGCCTGCAGGAGTGGGCATGGAGCACGCGTGGTTTGTCCCGATCACGGCTGCCGGCGTCCCCCCGATCAGGACGGTGGCAACACCGGGGCCGGCCAAAAGGCCGGGGTGAGCTGTTGGGTCTGTGGTACGTGCTGCTGGCGGCATTTGTTCTCTCCTTATGAATTGAGTCGCAAAGGCATACCCTGCAATGCGCACGGGCCCGTGCTTTGAACGTTGACGTTGGCTGTCGCGGTCATGTTGATCTGTGCGGCATCCAGCGTGATCTGCCCGGCGGGCGCCTTCAGCGCTATGTTGCCGGCCGTCGCCTGAATCGTGATTGCCGGCGGCGGCCCCAGGTCCATACTGATCTTCATGGTCCCCTGGTTGGCCGTGATCTCGATCTTCTTTGGGTCCATCACAATCTGCTGCGGCTGGAGCCCTGGCGCCGTGCTGGTCTTGATGGTGATGGACTGAAGCGCATCGTCGAACTCCACCGTGTGGCCGGTTGCCGGTGAGTCTTTCTTGCCTGTCTGGATCACGCGTTTCAAAATCTGCTGGGCAAAATCCGGCACCGGCGGTCTCGTCGTCATGCTCCACATTCCGCCCAGAACGTAGGCATCGCGCTCATCATTCTGGTTGAAAGCCACCAGCACCTCGTCGCCGATCTCCGGGACCCAAAAGAAGCCCCGTGAAGAGCCCCCTCCCAGACCCACGACTCTGGCCAGTGGATCGAAGGCCGGGCACGAGGGAACGTGGACCTCCACTCTTCCTTCGGAAAGAATGTTTATGTTGTCCTTGACAATCCCCGGCGCGATCGAATATCCCTCGGCGCGATGTTTTGTCGCGTCCACGCCTGAAACCCATTCCAGAAAACTGTTTGCCATTGCCTGCGTTTTCTCCTAAAAAATTCTTTGTCCCTGGACCCGGAACAAGCCGGACGCGCCTTTGGGCAGCGGGATGGAGCCGAACCAGACTTCCTTCCGCACCTGAAAATTGGTGCGATACCCCGAGCTGTCGAGCGTGTTCGTGACCGAGGTCACACGGTAAAGGCCGCTGAAGGTGTCCCCCAGGCCGTCAAAGTTGACCACCATGCCCGGCTTGATCGCAGGATTGCCGATGGTGCTGCCCGAGCCGGTAAGGCGGTTATTCAATCGCGGCAGCAATTCGCTCAGAATTTCCTGTAACGCGCGGGGAAAACCCGTCGGCTTGATGGAAATTGTCTTGGAGGCTTTTCCACCCAGGAGGGGACCCAAATCTCCCAGTCCCGGATAGATCGCGAGGTTGAATGCCGCACGATCGAAGTCCCAGGAGACGACGATCACAAACTCCATCTGCAGGCTTGCCACCCAGACCCGGGCTGTGACCCCGAAAATATCTCCTACGGTCGTGAGCCGCGGCGTAAACTCCAGCAGCGACTGTCCCCATTTCAAGTTCAGGCTGGCAGAGTAGTCCTGCACCAGGAACTGAAAGCGCAGGACGTACCCTTTCGGGTCCAGCGAATGGTCGATATACATCTCCCAGCCATTCGACTTGGAAATTTCACTTAAGAAATCGAAATCGCTTTCACGCAGCTGCCGCCGTACGCTGTACTGCGCCTCTTGCGGGGCCACCAGGTACGTCGCCAGCGTCATCAGGATAGAAAGCGCGCCGCCAACCGGATCAGGATATGGAATCAGGAGATTGCTTGCCGCCACGATCGAGTTCACAGCAACGTCCGGCAGCGGGAAGACCGCAGTCTTGGTGACCTTGAAATAAAAGGCGCGGTCGACTTTGCCGTGCGTAAGCCGCTGCAGGAAATCATGCGCTGTCACTTTCAGGGTCGGTATTCCGCTGCTGGGGAATGTCGGTTCCACCGCGGTAATCTCGCCGACAAAGACATCTTCCAGCGGGTCCGGCGCGTATCCGAGAGAAAGCTTCAGCCCTTTGTCGACGGCAAGCAAGGGATCATCCAGGAACCGCAGGTCCGGATTGGCGAAGGTAATCTCCACGCTGTCCGACCCCTGCATGGCGCTCTGATGGGTCACGCCCGTAATGGAGGCCTTCATGGCCGTTGGCAGGGGCGAACCGTCTACCTCGAGCTTGAACTGCGGCGCGTATTGGGGATATTTGGCCATCTATTTCATCAACTCCCCGGAATTTGGGTCGCGAAATGGCAATGAAGGAATGCGCAGCGGCTGGCCTACAAAGACGGACCTGGGGTCCTGCAGACCGTTGGCCAGGGCAATCGGGCGCCATAGCGTGGCATCCTCGTACAACTTTCCGGCAAGCGAGCTGAGGGTCTCTCCCTGCTCCACGATGTGGACCTTGCTGTAGTCGGCGGTCTGCAGGTTGTCCTGTTGGGCCTGCGTGGCGGCATCCACAAACTCGTTGAAGGTCACGCTCACGCGCGCGCGTACCGGCGTGCCGTCTTCCTGGAATTTGATGAATTTCTGATTGGCCCGCGCCAGCACGCAGCGGAATTGCAGCGACGCCCAGGTAACGCGCAGCACCGGAGGCGCATGCAGATTGGAATCGATCTGCATCAGGCTGACGATCTTCTGCGTCTCAAGCCGCACGTCCGTATGGGCATCCACGGTATCGAAGAACAGCTCCATCTCCAGCGTGCGCATGTTGCCGTGAACGAACTGCAGGATGGGCGCTCCGAGGCCGGGCACCGCCTGCGAGGCAAATGTGTTGTCCGTGTTGATCGTGTACTCTTCCGGGTTAAAGAGCACGTCAAACTGCGGACCTGCCGGGTCGATCGTGATTTTTGCCTTTTGCAGTGCCATCTTAAGACCTCAGATCCTTCCCAGCCTTTCCCGCCAGGCCACCATCCGGCGGTCCAACTGCCGGACGACCTCGTCAGTGATCTGGTTTACGTTGACTTGTGAAGCAACTCCCCGCGGGGCTGGGAAGGGATCGACATACGATTGCGCGTTTCTGCCGGCCGGCATCGGCTCCGGCGAAAATGTCTGCGCCGGCTGCGGCGCCGCAGCCGCTCTGGTCAAAGTCGGGCTTGCGCCGAACGCCGCCTCTTCTCGGCGTTGCTTGCTGCTCCTCACATAACTGAGCGGACTTGCGGAAATTTGCTGCAGCGGCCGTTCGCCGGTCGCCGCAAGCCGCTGGCGGATGCGGGCGCTCTGCAAGACCACCGGTTCCTGCAAGGGCCATGCGAAACGCGCGCTGCGCGCCGCAGGATGCCAGGTTGCTTGCCAATGCATGCCCGGTTTGGACATCAGGGCGATGCCGGCATTGTGGGCCAGGGTCGGAGCCGCGCCCAGGAACCGTTCGACGACCGACTCACTCCCTGACGGCGTCAACGGAACGGCCTGCCGGCGGTCCATGGTTTGCTGAGGTCGCGACGACAGGCCCCAACGCACCGTGGCATGCACCGTCAGCGCGGACAAGTTCACCTGCGGCAGCAGTTGCCTCAGCATCAACAGATAACTGTTGTGGTGGACCGGGCGCGCGAATACCGTGATCGGCCCGCCGTCGCGGCGGGCGGTCGTGGCATACCTGCTTGTGACCCCGGAGGCCCATCGCGACCAGCGGAGAGCCGGCGCCCGCCACCCGGAGCGCTCATACCGCGCAAGCAGCGCTCCGGAAATCAGGTCCGGCCGTTCTGTTTTATGCGAGTCTCGTCTCTTCAACTCTGGCATTTGTGCACTCGCTGTTTCTCCGCTCGTTGATCGAGGAAATTTCTTTGACCCACCGCTGACGGTCTCCGTGTTCCAGGTTCAGCACCGATTCCATCGGCCAGTGGAAGTGATAGGCAACGAAGGCTACCTCCTCGTACAGAGATTTCAAGGGGTAGCCTGATATCCCCCCTCGTGGTTCATCTCCACTTCGAACTTGTGCGTACATTGCGGACAGACCGCAGGCAGGCTTGCCCGGCCGTTGCGATTGATGCGGTTGTAGAGCTCCTGCAGATACGCAAGGTCGGCTGCATAGAGAGACTCGACTACCTTGGTTGTCGTCTGCCCCAGCGATCCGAGCCGGGTGATGACACGCGACAGCAGCACCACCACCAGGTAGGCCTGGTTCGTCTGCACCCTGGGGTCCTTCAACGGCAGAATCTCATCCGCGGCCGTGGCCAGCCGCATGACGCCATTCCGATGCAGATTGCCTTCAGTATCCAGATAGCCCAGGGGCAGTGTGAATTCATGTTCAGTCTGAAACATATGGGTCCTCCTTTGCTCCAAGCGCTGCATTGCCGTCGTTTTCTTTCGGGCCGGACAACATCATGGCCGCGACTGGAGTCATCGCGCCCGGCGCAGGCCTATGCCTGCTCCAGCCGCTCGCAGCTCACCGTGAGATTGTCAATCGCCACGTCATTGCCCTTGGCATTAAAGTCCGGGCCGTGGAATTTGCTCGGCCAGGCGTTGAAGAAATTCCATCGCAGCTTCTCTGTGCCGGTGTCATCCAGCAGGATGATGGAGCCGTTTTTTCTCTGGATCTGGCCCTTGACCGCGGCCAGATGCCAGTCGTAGAGCTCACGTGAATCGGTCACACCCCACTTCAGAGTGATGTCGGGATAGCTCACCTTCCCGGGGAGCTTCATTACCGTGGGATCGTTTCCGCCTTCGCGATACTCCACAACTTCAAGGTTGGACCCGAAGCCGCTGCACTCGGAGAAACCGGCTTGTACAATGCCGTCAATCTCCACGAGGAAACGAAAATTCTTGTAAGGATCGACTCGCTGTCCTGTTGCCATTTGATTCTTCCTCCTCTTTTATCCTTCCTGGACGCTCGGGCCGCCCGGCTGCTGGATGATGCGGAAGACCACGAACTCAGCCGGCGTGACCGGATAGATTTTTACTTCGATGACCAGCAGCCCAAGGGCCACCTGGCTGGGCGGATTCAACTCGGCGTCGACGCGGACTGAAAAGGCCTTGTCCGGGGTCGCGCCGACCAGGGCGCCGGAGCGCCATACTCCGGTCAGGAAGTCTGAAACCTGGCGTTTCAATTTCTGCCACAGCGGCAGATCGTTGGGTTCGAAGACGGCAAATTGCGTGCCCTTCTGGATGGATTCCTCGACAAAGGTCACGAGCCGCCGGACATTGACATAACGCCACGCGGTAATGCTTGCCGGGGCGACAGTGCGGGCGCCCCAAATGATCACGCCACGCCCCTTGAATACGCGCAGCACATTCACGCCTTGTTCGTTGAGAGGTCCCTGATCGAAGTCGTTCAGTGTGAGTTCCACTCCACGCGCTCCGGTGATTTTCACGTTGGCGGGCGCTTTATGGACGCCGCGGTCGTTGTCCGTCTGCGCGTACACCCCGGCCACGTGTCCTGACGGCGGGACCAGCAACTGCCCGTCGCCGGAAGGATCATCGATGTAAATCCAGGGATAGTAGAGCGCGGCGTACCCGTTGTCCGTGCTCAAATTGTTGCGCTGCGTAACCACGCCGTTGGAAGGTTGCGCTTTGGGTATGGAATCGATGATCGCAAAGCGGTCCTTCATCTTCTGGCAATGGTCGATCATGTACTGCTGGATCGAGGCCTGAATGGTGTTGTCGGCGCTGGCATCAGGGACGCAAAGGATGTTGACATCGTCGATCTTCTCCAGCGCGTCGATCCCCTTGCGATATTGGTTTGCATGCAGGGCGGTCAGATCTTCATCCACCCCGTTGGCCAGTGTCGTGGGTCCACCGGCCACTGGCATGTTGTTGGGTGGATTCGTGGGGCTGGGCGGATCGGTCAATTGCACCGTCACCGCTTGCGAGTCAACAATCTTGGCGAAATAGTGGCTGTGGCGCTTGTCCATGGCCAGCTTCAGGAATTGCTCTACGCTGACGCCCGGGGTATCGATCTTGAGGTCGAACTCCAGAGTGGCCACGGTGATATCGGCCGCGCTGTTGGGAAAGCCATTAACCAACGCCTTGGATAGGACCAGCAGCTTCGCCGCGCGCTGCACGGACTGGACGATGGCGTTTTCCTTGGTGCCGCCCAGCGTCAAGCTGATGTAGGAGCCGGGTTCGATTCCGGTGGCATCATCCACGCGCACGGTGGTCTGCCCGGGATTGAGATCGGCCACTCGGATCGTGCCCGCATTGGTATAGGTATTGGCGAGCGGGTCTTGGAGCGTGATGTTGACATCGTCAATGCGCGCGATCGTGGCGCGATCGCTGTTGGCGCCTTCTTGCAGAAATACAATATCTCCGGGAACGAATTTCGCCGCGTCCGCCGCCGAACCAACAACAGCCACAAGGGCGGAAGCGCTGGCCAAGGAGACCGAGACCCGGGAGACCTTCGTATTGGCGATGCTCGAATCGCTGACAGTGATCTTGATGGCATTGCCGGCGGTTCCTTCATTCACGGCCTGCACCCGGAGCGTCGGCTTGGGGGTGGCCGCACGATCGTTCAGATCTAGCCATGCCTGCACCCCGGTCCCGACGCGCACGAAGTAGCACGCTGATCCGCCGTTCTCGAAAAATCCGCTCACGGCGTGAGTCACGTACACCATTTTGGGATCGGTGATGTAGCCGCCAAACTTGTTCTGGAACTGGGTCCAGTTGGTGAGGAAGACCGGTTTGAACAGGTCTCCGCTTTCTGCTGGTCCTACGAACGCGGCTGTACTGGTTCCAACGCCAGCTATCGGTCCGGGCGGTGTTTCTTCCTGGATGTAAACACCCGGGGCTTTATTAAATGCGACAAAGCTTGACATTCCATCCTCCTTCGGAAACTTTGGTTACAGTGGCGTGAGAGATACGTCGTAATCTCCCGGGCGGCCCGGCACCTGCAGGACCGTATTCAAAAATGGCTGAAACCCTGTTGCAACAACACGCAATGTGTGCACACCCACATCCACGTGCGAGAACACAAAATGACCATCCTCATCGGTGGTCGTGCGCTGCCCCAGATCGAGCAGGTCCACCAAAGCTCCGGAGACGCGCGCACCCAGATTGCTCTTGACGTTTCCTCCGATCTGCATCCAGTTCTCGGGATTTTCCTGCCCCTGGGCAACCGACGAAGTCGCCGTCGTGACCAGGGACTTGGTGACGTCGGCAAATACCGGCACGCCAATCGTGACCGTGATGGTCAGCGAGGCGCGGAGCTTGTTGCCCACGGAGGTCCAGAACTCGGAGAGGTTCTTAAGCGCATCCGGATGGAGGGCGACCATCGGCAATGGGGGTTCCTGGCCCACCAGGTCGCCTTGGAGGAACGACGCCGGAATCGTGGGGTAGCGGGACAGCACTCGCAGC
Organism: Terriglobia bacterium; assembly: GCA_020072815.1. Taxonomy (NCBI): domain Bacteria; kingdom Pseudomonadati; phylum Acidobacteriota; class Terriglobia; species Terriglobia bacterium. The sequence continues at coordinate 102,678 of JAIQGE010000001.1, forward strand.
ACCTGCCCCAGGAGCCGGTGCTCCTGCAGCGCCAGGTCCAGTCCGCCCAGCGGCCATGCGGTGACGAGGTAAGAACACGCAAGCCGCAATGGCGGAGCATGGACAATCGCCTGCCCGTTCGTGCGTTCGATGATCGGCTCATTGCTCCGCAAATCCAGGTCTTCCCGCAGGTCGTACAGGAAGAGGTCGACAGTCGTCCGCTTGATGGCGAAGGGATCAGTCGGGCGGTCAAACACGATGTCCGCCGCAGACAGCTCCGGGAAGTCCGCCGCCAATGCCGGATCCTGCAGGATCGCCCGTAATGTTTGACTCAATGTGTCGATCATCGCCAGTCACTCTTTTCCCTTGGGTTCCTCGCCCGCGGGTGCATGGCAGCAGCTCTGCTCAACGCAAGAACCTGGGCCAGTTCAGGAGCCAGAACTGTCTTTCGTTGAAACACGGGATTGGACGGGGCCGGTTCGTCCGTCCTCGTTGCTTCTCCGTGCAGGCCCAGACGTTCCGCGCAGGTCTTCCGCACCAGATAGACCGTCGGGGCAATAAGGCCAAGGCGCACCAATCTTCGAGCCATGGGGTGAAGAGTCAGCCAGCCCGCAACGGGCGGAGAGAGCCGGTAGTAAGCCGCGACAAACAATCGTCCTGCCCGCGTGGGCGCCAGGACTCGATCGCGGAAGCGGCGCAAGGTCTCCACCTCCGGCGCAAGCAACGACCCATAACACGCAGTGGCGATGAAGCACACCACAGCCCCAATGCACTCCCCGACGTCCGGTTCCTTTTCAAACTCTTTGGCAATTTCCCCCGCCTTGGGCGCCTCAAAAGAGAACTCCACGGTTTGCTCGAACAATGGGTTGTTGCTTATGAAGGACTTGTCACGTCCAAGGGCTCCGCAAGACTCACATCGCGTAAGCTTGCCGACGCTCTCTTTCACCGGCTTGTCTGAAACTGTCGCTCCGCCAAGGTCCACGTCATAGAATTCCAGGTCAAAAATCGACTCAGGCGGAGTCTCCTCGGTAAAGGGGATATGGAAGCGACCCGACGTGTCTTCAAAGCTGACCTTGAGAGTTACGTTGACATAGGTCTTCTTGCCGGCCTTCTCCAGGTCACGCAGTCTCCCGAGATAGCAGGATTTGACGATGCGTCCAATTTGCTTGGCTTCGGAGATTTCAAACTTTTTTCTGATCTGTTCCTGCATCCGCTTGCGCCGGTCTTTTTCCAGGTCCATCATCCATTGATTGATCTGCGTCTGGAATTTCTCGATTTTCGGCGCGACCACCAGTTCCCATACGACGACGCCCACCAGCATCATGATCTCCATCGCAATGTTCCCTACCGCGCCCAGCGCGCGCGCTGCCACCGTCTCTTCTTCAGCGGCGGCAACCACGCCGGTTCCGGCCAGCGATTTAGGCGACATCTTGGGAGTTGGGGGCTCCACGACCTTCGGCAGCACCGGAGATTTTTCCGCAAGGGCCTCTTCCACTGTTGGAGTCACCACTTTGGGCGGGGGAGTATTGATCCCGGCTTTAGGAAGAGCACCGGCGCCTTCGGCTTCAAGAGCGCCCACAGGGCCGGCGGGCGGCAGCTGAGCGCTGCGGTAGATTCCAGTTGTCTCCGGGTCAACGATGGTCAGCTTGGATTTCGGCGGGAGCGCGGTGCTTATATTAGGCGTGCCAGGGCGTGGCGCGTCGGCTGGGAATTCTCCCTTGATCGGGTCCCAGCGTCTTGTAGCGTCACATGCACCTTCACATGGGGCTTCTTCAATAAGCAGTGTGGCCTCTGGGATCTTTCGCTGGTGCATGATGGCGGCAGCATGGCCTTCCACGTGAGTTGAAATGTTTCCCTGGTGAGGCCCCCCGCCCGTGAAGGCTTCCCCTGCACCACGGGGAATGCTGCCGCGTTGGGTGCCGCCCCACGGGCCTCCATCTTCACCGCTCTTGACGTACATCTTTTCGCCGTCCGGCGTCTTAAGAACACCAACGATGGTGGGCTGGGCCTTTGTGGGCCTGTCCGGGAGGTTGAAAAACTTTCGCGCTTTTCTGATCTCCGCCCAGTCTTCCTCAGTAAGTCCCGCGGTTCGAGGCTTAGGGGGATCGGGAAAGCCGCGATGAACCCCCGGGGCGGTGTGAGACAAGTGCGGCATTGCGGCCCCGGACAAAGCCCGCTGTGCCGCAGAATCAGCTTCGCGCTCGGAGGCATCGCCGGGCTGGCTTATCTCCAGCAACTCGGTTCTCGACCCGGAAACCCGTCCCTGCTGAACGGTATGCGCAAGCTCGTGAGCTATCAGATGCCGGCCGCTCTCCGTACCGGGTGAATATTTGCCCTGTCCGAACGCAATGTCCCGGCCGACGGCGAAAGCCGACGCTGACACATCGTGCACAGCTTTATCGGCAGTCGAGTCAGTGTGGACTCGCACATCGCCGAAGTCATGAGCAAAACTGGACTCCATGAATGTCCGGGTAGACAGGTCAAGGGGTTCTCCTGGAGAGCGCAGAAGCGACTGGACGCTCGCCGGAGTCGGCGAGACTTGAGGGCCGGAGCCTGAAGCTCCTTCCGCATTGCGATGCAACAGAACCTGTTCTTCCTTTGACGCTGCGCAGGCGGAGCAGGGAGTTCCACTGTCTTCACAGGCGCACTTGCGCTGCAGCTTGAGGCCATTTCCTTCTCCTCCATGCAGGCATTTTCCCAAAGCCTGATTACCCATCATGCGCTGCAGCCGCATCATGGACGTGGCAAGGCCTTCCGCCCGCGGTCCATTGACCGCTACGGGCGCCACAGCCGAGGCGCTGTGTGCCGCGCTTTCCTTCGCGCTCCTTTGAACTGTTACGGCCTCGCCCACGGAAACTCCTTAGTTCTTGCTCCTGGCTGTTCCTTAAACCGGATTCAAAACAAACGGCACGTTAAGACAGCTGTATTTCCTGCACACTTCGGGACGGTCGGCATAAATACTGCATTTGCGGGCGCCGTCGAGATAGATACAGCTTCCATCAGGGTTCTTGACCACGGAATACTTCAGTCCCAGCTCCCGCATGCGCTTGCAGACGGCGCATTCGCACCCTTCCTCGAGCTGCTTGCATACATATTTGCCGCTTTTGGCCTCCTCTTCGCTCAAGCCGACGAATCCATACCCCGAGCAGCACACCGCGCCGCAGTGCGGCCGGCAATCGTCACACCTGCCGTTGAAATACACGGTCCGATTGATCAGCACGAAGGGGCTCGCGCCCGCCTGTCCTGATGCTCTGCCGGTCATCGAAAACTTCACGTCCATCGCTTGCACTCATCCCTTTCTTTTGTGCCAGTTCAATACTTGAAATTCACCTGCATAAGGGTCTTGCCACGGGCTCTTGAACTCGAGGGTGAAAACGTACGACGGCAACTCTTCCGGTGAGGTCGCGAAAGCCTTTGTCGGGCTGTGCACCAGCAACGTGATCTCTCCTGTGCCGGAGGGAAGAGAGCCCGAGAGCACCTGCAGCACTTTTGCGCGGACGCTCCAGCGCACCTTGCCTGAAGGATTTGGAAGCGCCTGCGCTTCGGATATCTGGAGCTCGATACGGAGCGGTTCGCTCATCTATTGCCTCCAATGAACCCGCCGGCCACCAACCCCACCACACCGCCGATGGCTGCGCCCACCAGCGCACCCACAGGCCCGAACAATGAACCAATCAACGCACCCGTACCAGCTCCGCCGAGTCCGCCAATCAATGCGCCCCATCCGCTGAACCCGACGCCTCCGCCCCCGCAAATGGATTGCAGGTAGGCCAGCACCGCCTGGTAAAACGGGATTTCAGCGCTGTAGGCATTGGCCTCGTCCGTGCCCCAGTCCTGCCCGTTGTTCCAATGAGATTGAAAGGCCGGGCTGCCTTTGCCAAAGGCTTTTTCCAGCGCCTGCTGGTGACCGTGGTGCACAGCTTCATGCAACTCCGTGCCCTTCTGCCATATCGGCCCGCAAGTACCCTTGACGGGCGCTACCTTCACTGCTCCGGTAGAGCTGGTGGTCCCGGCGACAGTGGTGGTAATGCCCCGCTTTGCCAACTCCGCATCATTGCATGCCTCCACATCAGCCCCGGTCTTGTTGGCCGGGTCTTTCGCACAGTCGGAGTAAAGTTTGGCCTGGAGTTTTGCCCACTCGATCTTTTCTGGAATCTCCGCTGCGCAACTGCACAGCGACTTATCAACATCAATGCCGGAGATTTTCTTCTGGCTCTTTGCCGGATCTCCCCCCGACTCCGGCAGGTTCATCGCCTTGTGAGATTTGCCGTCTCCTGCGCCGGTCCAATTTGGCAGTTGTGGAAGCCCACCGGCGGCGACGGACTGTTTGCGCCGGAAGCTGAGCTGCTTTTGATGGTTGGCTTCCGCTTTGCAATCATCGCAAGTACCGCCGCACGAGCATGGAGACTTTTCCGGCCGGTCTCCGGACAACAGAGCGCCCATACCGCGATTTCCAATGGTTTTGTGCAGATGCAGCAACGACCCGCCGGGACCCGATGGATGTGCCGGCGGAGTCGAATGAAGATCTTCCTTGTGTGATCTCTCCGGCTCAGCCGCCCGCTCCCGCCGTTTTTTCAGTGTCAGCATGATCGCTTCTCGCCGCTGCGCGGAACCTGCTTAGTGCATCAATGGCACAGCTACCCTTGACTTGCTCCACTCCTGCTCATTACAGCTACGTCCCAATTTCTGATACTCCCGCCTGGCAGCCCGGGCCAGATGATCCATAGCGATCTCCTGCTGTCCCTGGGCCGCAAAAAAGGCCGCTGAAAGCGCAATGTTGCGAATGTTTCCGCCGGCCAGCCGTATCTGGCGCGCCAGCATTGCGAAGTCGACATCTCCGGCGACAGGGGCATCTTTGGGAAATGCGACCTCCCAAATGCGGCGCCGGTAGGTTTCGTCAGGAAACGGAAACTCCACGATGGCCTGCAGCCGCCGGACAAAAGCATCGTCGAGGTTCTGCGCGAGATTGGTCGCCAGAATGCTAATGCCCTGGTACTCTTCCATTTTCTGCAGCAGGTAGGCGATTTCGATGTTCGCGTAACGATCATGCGAGTCGCGAACTTCCGAGCGCTTTCCGAACAAAGCATCCGCCTCATCGAAAAACAGGATGGCGTTGCTGTTCTCAGCCGCGTTGAAGACCGCTTCCAGGTTCTTCTCCGTCTCGCCAATGTATTTGCTGACTATCTGGGAGAGATCGATGCGATAGAGGTCCAGGTGCAGCTCGCGGGCAATGACCTCAGCAGCCATCGTCTTGCCTGTGCCGGGGGGCCCGGAAAAGAGGACATTTAACCCTTTACCCAGAGAAAGCTTGTCACCGAAGCCCCACTCGTCATAGACCACATGCCGGTACTGCGCCTGAACACAGATTTCCTTCAGCTGCTCCAACTGGTCTGGCGGCAACACAATGTCTTCCCAGGCGTACTTGGGTAGCAATTTGCGCGCCAGCTGGGTCAGCCGGTGCCCACACTGCGCTCGCACGGAAGCGAAGATCTCGTTCAGCCCCGGCCGGCTCTGGGCTGGAGAGGAAGAGTTGCGCAAGCTTTGCCAGCGGCCCAGATTGCACGCGGCTGCGACCGCCGCCTGAATCTGGGCCGGGGTCAGACGGAACGCCGCTGTCAGAGAATCCAGCTCCGAATCGCTCAACGCTGCGTCGCTGCTTCTTAAGCAATCGAGCCAGTACGCCCGGCGTTCTTTGAATTCAAGATACTCGAACGGAACGTTCACGACAGGGAAGCCGTCTTCCGCTTCCGCCGGAAAAGGCCCGGAGCCGGCCAGCACCAGCACGCCCGGATGGCGCAATGCGACCTCAAAAAGCTGGCGTTTAACCGCAGCGTGCTCTTCGCGGACAAAAGCGTCCAGACCAACAGCGTAAAGAACCGCACCCTTGCGCTGGGCTTCGCGAAAGAGCAGCAGCAGCAATTGTTCGGGATGGGACTTGATTTCCGCCAGCTGCCCCAGGTCGGCGACGAGCAACGGCCTGCCCAGAAAGAGCGCCAGCGCCTCCGCAGCTTTTCTCTTTCCCGATCCCGGCACACCCTGGAAGTACAACCGCAACGATTGCCCGTTTTCCTGCGTGCACTTCGCCAGTTGCGGCAAAACTGATTTGATCTCTTCGACCAGCGGAAGCTGCTGCCAATCCTCATTCGCCTCCACCAGCCGGGCCAACGGCTCGAGACGGGAATCCATGCCGGGCTCTCCCAGCATCTGGCTGATGATCTGCTCATCCACCTTGAGAAAACAGGACAGGAGCGCCGGCGCACCCTGATTGGAATCGGGAATGAGATGCAACAGCTTGTTGCGGACGAGTGGCCCGTCTGCAGTAAAATGCGCCCGGCGAGCCAGCCTCTCTTCAGCGTTGACGCAGAGGAGGTTCAGCGCCAGGTCAACGGTGGGCAGCTTGCGCGTAACATCGTCCTGCAGAAAGGAATATACCCGCTGGTAGCGAAGGTCCAGCTCCGGCGCCAGGGCTATCAGAAGCACGTCGATATCGAACATGGAAAGCCCGAAGGTTTCTCCCACCCATGCCAGCGAGCTGGATTCGTCGTTCCACGGGCTCCTTGATTCGTGCGGTCTGGGATTGTCACCGAACACGGGCGCGCCCGGACTCCGCGCCAGCATCTTTTGCGCCATCGACGCATCAATGTAAAGTCCGCGGAAAGGGGCGGGAGAACCTGTTTCCCCCGAGCTCGACACAGATGCGATCGCCCACTCCAACAGGGCATCCAGCCGCTGCAGCATCGGCAGGATTTCACGCATCACTCTGTCAGCTCTTTCCACGTTTCCCTTGCTTGCCACGATGCGTCCACTGGTCCAGCCAGCGCCGCATTCGGCCGCGCGCTTCCGCGTGCGCTTCCAGGTCAGAAAGATAACTACCGATGAACGAGGAGATATCTTTCAGGTGCTCCACGTAGCGGCGCTTGCCGTCTTCCACGTGGGTAATGTGTCCTCGCCATTTGGGTCGGCCCAACTCACCTGTTTCAAACCAAATCTTGATGATGAAGGAGTGCCTGTCGAATTCAAGCTTATGCGTCTCCACCACATGCCCGGGGCAATGAAACCAAGACAGCGTCTCCTCCAGCGTCTCCGCTGTCATCTCCCGCGCGTCGCTTTGAAATTTTTTTGTTTATGATGAAGCGAGACCGTTATTCTTTCGATGGAGTAAGACCGTTCGAAGCAGGACTTCAAGCTCTCGCTGTTTCACTTGCGGCCACGAAGCCGGAGCCGCAATGACATATTTGGAAGAAGTGTGAAGTTCAAGGCCGAGACGCTGAACCTGAAGCCGTCGTACGATACTGGTAGCAAAGCACTTGCTCACGCGGAGGGATGTGTGAGCGGTTGAAACAGGCGGTCTTGAAAACCGCTATACCCGAAAGGGTATCGGGGGTTCGAATCCCTTCTTCGGCACCAGCTTGCTAATCAAAGACTTCTGTGGACGGCACACCTTGAAAACGGGAACCCGGTAAGTTGTTGAAAAGATGGTGAGCGCGGAAGGAATCGAACCTTCAACCTACTGTTGCCCACTCAAACCGCAAATCCCTGTGAAATCAGAGACTTTCCACTCTCCCCGATTGGCATAAATAGGCAGATTTGGACGCAGTTGTTACCTCAGTTGTTACACGTCCGAACCAACATCCGAAAGGGAAAAAGGATCATGAACATTCTTGCGACGATGACAGCGCAACGGGAAAAGCTAGACGCCAAAGTTAACGCGGCCATATCGCGGAGCGGGACGCATTTCATTGCGTCTATCGCTGACGCGGCTGGACAAATCGCGTGCGAAGATGGTGACGGAAAACCGTGACACACCCCTTTGACAAATCCAATGTAATTCTGTGGAATAGAACACGGGTTGCAAGAGAAGCCGGGGGGGCAGGCTTATGGCCTGACCAGAAAGGCTTCTTTATGAAAAAGATCGTTCGTTTAATACACGTCGCGTTGCAGTTGGTCTTACTGGCCAATATGATTCGCGGTTTGGTTAACAACAAACGATAACCCACCAAAGCCCGCCGTTGGCCACTTTTGCTACGGCGGGTTTTGTTCTTCTTAGATGTACAATTTTCAGTTCTGAGCCTAGCTGTCCAAGGTCACCATTCTCAGGACTGTCCGTAAATTTCTCAACTCTTGTTCCAAAAGCGGAAAATGTAAAGTAAGCAAGACGAGGCCCGATGCTGGACGCTCCAAATCCAAGAATGATGCCAAAGGGATACGCGAAGCACAAGAACGAGCAGCCTTATGATCTGACGGCGATTGATTAATCGGTTGCCGATGTGCCAGAACGCTTTTTAGAAATTGAACGCACCGAAGTAACTTCTTTCTTCGGCTCTGGCTGTTTGTCAGATGCGGGAGCAGCCAAATTAAGACTCATCTGCTGGCCTTCGCTGTCCCGGCGTGCTCTGTTGGTGGCTTCAGGATGCAACGGCAATTCGATGCGTTCCCCATTGCGTATCATATCCTCGACGCGGACGATCCTGATTCTGTCGCATTTAATGCCTCTGCTTTTGTTTTCATAAAACCCAGCAGCGCGGGCGTCTTTTCGCATGGGCTCGGTAGGTTGATTGCGGGTGATAAGACACGCGAGTGCCGCGCCATGTTTTTCCATGTCACCCCGCAATGCAGCTATGTCCTTATGCGCTCACTGCCGCCACGTTTTTCCAGCCATTTAACGTCTTGATCGATGCACTCGTCTGTTCCATTCAACACACCTTGCGTACATGGTTGGTAAGCCCAGATGTCTTGAATTGGAATTCCGCGACCAGCGTGCAAGTACTGGCGATACTCTGGAAGGCCGTCAACAGTTTGAGCTATCAAATTCTCTTCGCGCAGAATATCTAGCTTCTCATGCAGTGTCAGCCTTTCACTAAGACCAAGGTCTTCCGCAACCGTGCCAGGGAAAGCCCAGTGGCGACCCTTAGCCGTCGGATTAAAGCCCCGCCAAATTTTGCCGCTTTCTCCGTTCCTAGTGCCCGATCCCGTCAGCGTTTGTGACCGATAGCGTCCCCTATCATCCGACTTCTTGAAATAGGAAAGGACGTATTCTTTCAAGTAGGGGCGGAACTGTTTACGGAAAAACGTATCTGCGCCCTTGCTGTAATAGAGAATTACGTCATGAATTGGGCCAAATCTCTTCGCGGAATTGTGCGAGCCGGAGCGCCGCCAGATGATTTCGTTCTTGTAGTCTCCGCCGTTCGGCAAGAAGATTGCATCTACAATAATCTTCAGGTAGTGGCTTGCGGTTGGATCGCAATGCAGATAGAAACTTCCAGTCGGAGCTAACACGCGATTTATCTCCACAAGCCTGAGAGCAATGCTAATGAGGTAGGCGAGTAAGCTCTCTTCACCGAGAACACTGTGCAAGCCTTTTATTAACTCAATGGTCTGCTCTGTGAATCGGCCTTCGTGATTCGACTGGATTTGGTGCCAACCATCGCGTGCTTCATCTTCCCATTTCCATGTATCAATAAATGCTTGTTCCTGAGCTTCGTCCTCTCTGCCTACTCTGTTGTAAATCTGGTTGTAATTCCTCTGTGAATTGAATGGTGGGTCAATATAGCAGAGATGCACTGATTCATCTCGCACGCGAGCACGCAAGATTTGCAGGTTGTCGCCATAATACAGCGCGTTCTTCACTGGGGGAGTACTTGCTTTCTGGGGGAGCAGTGTGGATTTTCTACTGGGATCATGCCCCCTATCAAGGTTCCCGCAGTACATGGCTCTTGCGTGACACTTGCATCTCGGGATTCATGCACCATATGTTGTGTAGGAATGTGGGACACCACAAGAAATTGGCGGGGTAGGCTAAAACGCTCGCTCAATGACTTCGGAATTGAAGCTTTCCCTCGCACATACACTCAAACACTCAACAGCAAGCGTTTACAACAGCGGGTTGAAAGTCGTTTTGCAGACTTTCGGCAAAGCCCCGATTAAGAAACTTGGCCGCTATGAAATTGAATTATTCTTAGCGTCCAAGTCCAAGACCTACGCTAAGAACACCCTGCGGGAATTTCGCGCTAGTCTTTCCCGCCTCATGTCGTGGGCAGTGAGCAACGATTGGATTGAGAAAAACCCAGTGAGCGGGATCAAACTGCCAGCAGGGACAGGCAATGAGATTACGCGCAACGTTCTAAGCTCGAAGCAAGTGAACGCGCTAGCTGCCAAGCTGGACGAACCCTATGCAACCCTGATTCTGTTTTTGGCCGCTACGGGTTTACGAGTCGGAGAGGCAATCGGGATCAAATGGACGGACTTTGACGGCGAAGTCCTGAACGTGCAACGGCGCATCTATGACGGCGTAATTGACACGGTTAAGACTGAATCGGCCAAACGATCCATCCCGATTCCAACCCGCTTGCTGAAACGGCTAGAGGGTCTTGAACGCGTGAGCGAGTGGGTTTTCAATTCTCGCAGTGGAACCCCTCTCAATCCAGGTAACGCGCTAAGGCGATATATCCAGCCAACAGCGCAGGGACTCGGAATCGCTCTGAGCGGGTTTCATGATCTTCGACATTCTCTCGCAACAGACCTAATCAACAGCGGGGTGTCCGCAAAGGCAGTGTCTCAGATTCTCGGACACGCAAACGTGGGCATCACGCTAAACACTTACACTCATCCGGCCACAAAGGACTTTGCGGGGCCGCTAACCGAAAGGGCTGGCCAGTTCGTAATGTGAGCGGCCAGTTGTTACCAATTGTTACCAAGTCTGCCTAATGCCGATGAAAAACAGCAGTAAAAATGCGGGGATGGTGAGCGCGGAAGGAATCGAACCTTCAACCTACTGATTAAGAGTCAGTTGCTCTGCCAGTTGAGCTACGCGCCCTCGATTGGGGTGTCACGGAAGGACGGAAGAACGCTTCCAGGAAGACCGAATTAGTGTAGCACACACGGGGTTTTTGCGGACGCGCCAGATCGCCGCTAGGGCCGGCGGCCCCGCAAACGTGAAAGAATCAATCCCATGCAATCAGGCTTTCAATGCGCCGGCTGCGGCGAGTGGAACGAGACCACGGTGGATTCTTCCGCTGGAATGAAACAGCGCTATGTTGAAGACTGCCAGGTCTGCTGCAAACCCAACGTGCTGCTGGCCACCTGGGACATGTCGGCCGGCGAATACACGATCCAGGCGGAATTGGAATAGGTGCGGGGCGCGCCCTATGTGCAGGCCACGCCAAATGAACACGTTCTTCCGGACACTCTCCTTTCGGGCTTTCGCGAGCAAGATGGAGCTTCCCGATAGTTAACTCTTGTGTTATCTTCTCCCCGCCATGTCAGACATGCAACCAACCAAGCCTGTTCCGCAGTTCGGCACCGCGGAATACGCGAGCGCGCCCGCGGGCGACGTCTGCAAAGTCTGCAAGACGACCATCACCGGAGTTTACTATCGGGCCAACGGCTCCATGGTGTGCGGCAGCTGCGCCGATCGTTTGCAGCGCGAACTTCCGCAGGACAGCCACGCCGCGTTTGTGCGCGCGCTGCTGTGCGGGCTGGCGGGGTTCGCCATTGGGCTCACCCTGTATGCCGGCTTCGTCATCCTTACCGGAATATCCATTGGCTACGCCGCCCTGGCGGTGGGCTGGATCGTGGGCAAAGCGATGATGATGGGGTCGAAAGGAATCGGCGGCAAGAGATATCAGATCACGGCGGTGCTGCTCACGTATGCCGCGGTTTCCATGGCGTTCATCCCTATCGTGTTCGCGTTGATCAGCAAGGACAACAAAGAAAAAGCTCAGCAACAGCAGACTCATGTCCAGTCCCCTGCCGATCAAAAAGCCAGCGAACCCGGCGCCACTCCACCCGCCGCGAAGCCACAAGCGGACCAGCCCACAGACTCTTCCAGCAAGAAGGCCCCGGTAGGGTTGTTCGAATGGCTGGGCAAGCTGGCTTGGATCGGACTAGCTTCACCGTTTCTCGAGTTGCAGGACGGCTTCAGCGGAATCATCGGCCTGATCATCCTTTTCGTCGGCATGCAGTTTGCCTGGAAGATGACGGCCGGGCATCCTAAGATCGCCGTGGACGGGCCGTTCCAGTTAACCGCCGCTCCATAGAGTTACACTAGAAAGCGTTACACTAGAAGCAAGCGGATTTGCCGCCACAAAGCGTACCGAAAAGCCGTGCCCAATTTCTCTACCGACGTCGCCCAGCTCTGCAAACGCTGTTCTCATCCGCTCACTCCCGGCGCGCTGGCGTGCGACGGATGCCAGACGCTGGTCCACGCCGGCGAACTGGACCACCTCGCAGCGCAGGCCCGCAACCTTGAAGCGCGTTCTGATCTGCAGCAGGCGCATCAGGTATGGCAGTCCGCGTTGCCGCTGCTGCCTTTCGGCTCGCGGCAGGCGGAGTGGATTCGCGAGCATCTGCGCGAACTGGAAGCGGCCATCAGCAACACAGATCACCAGCGCCACATGGGACAGGCCAAGCAGTGGGCCAAGCGAATCGCGCCACTGGGTCCGCTGGCGGCGTTGCTGGCCAAAGGCAAGACGCTGTTGTTCTTCCTGGCGAAGCTAAAGTTTTTGATGAGCTTTGCCGCGTTCATCGGCCTTTACTGGTCCATGTGGGGCGCCAAATTCGGAATTGGATTTGCTCTGCTGATTCTGGTCCACGAGATGGGCCACTTCATTGACATCAAGCGCCGCGGGCTGCCTGCCGAGATGCCGGTCTTTCTGCCCGGGCTGGGAGCGTTCGTCCGCTGGCAGGCGCTGGGCGTTTCCCTGGAGACCCGTGCGGCCGTGAGTCTGGCCGGACCCTTGGCCGGATTCTTCTCTGCCGTGGCCTGCTGGGTGATCGCGCTGCAAACCGGCGACCCGATCTGGTTCGCTTTGGCGCGCACCGCAGCCTGGCTGAACCTGCTGAACCTGATCCCCGTCTGGGTGCTGGACGGCGCAGGCGCCATGCTGCCCTTGAGCATGCCGGAAAAACTGCTGGTGATGCTGACCGCCGGAGGATTGGCTTACGCCACGCATGAGGGCATCTTCTGGTTTATCGGCGGAGGCGCGCTGGTGAATGTCGTTTTGGTAGCTTTGGAAAGCAGGCAGCCGCGCCCGATCGCCATGGTCCAGCTGAACTTGGAGGGCCGTGAAGGCAGCGCGCAAACAGTTTCCATGGACCCCAATGGGCATGGCCCGGATGCACTCCATGGCGATCAGCGCGGCGGCAGCCCGTTGATCGCGGCGTACTACATTGGAGTGCTGGCGGCGCTCGGCGCCGTGCTTTATTGGTTGCCCGGCCACGGCAGTGCGATTCCCTAATCGTCGGCTGCCATCGGCTCATAGAACTATCCACCCAGCGTCCTTAGATTTCCTCAGGTTTTCCACAAAAGCCCGCCAGATCGGCATCTTCGCTGACATCCCTTAAGCTCCTTTATTTACAAATATTTAATCCTCTCTTCACACCGCTTCAACGTACGCTTGCTACAACCGTAGTGCATGCTGGGAAAACCATACGACACGGTGATCATCTCTGATCTCCACCTGGGGTCGGGGGTGAGCCGCGCGGCGGACGCCCTGGAATTTCTGCAGTCCATGCAGTTCCAGCGGCTGATCCTGCTGGGCGATATCTTTGCCGACTTGAATTTCAGCCGCTTGACCAAAGAGCACTGGAAATTTCTGGGCTACATCCGCAAGCTTTCCAACCCGCGGCATGAAAAAGAAGTGGTCTGGGTGGAAGGCAACCACGACCATGGGTTGACGGAAGTGATGTCGCACTTGGTCGGCGTGCCTGTGTACCAGCAGTACGAATGGGATTTTGCCGGCAAGCGTCATATCGCCATCCACGGACACCAGTTCGACAGCTTTGGCATCAACAATTTTCATATCACCCGCATCGGACAATCGCTGCACCTCTTCTTGCAACAACTGGATTCGAAGCACAAAAAAGTTGCCCGCTACCTGGACCGTCTCAACACCAGATGGTTGCGTCTTTCCGCACAGGTAGCTGACGGGGCGCTCAGCCACGCAAAACAAGGCAACGCTGAGCGCATCTTTTGCGGTCACACCCACGTCCCGCTGCACCAGGAGCGGGACGGAGTGGAGTATTACAACTCCGGCGCGTGGGTGGACCTGCGTTGTACCTACGTCACCATCTGCCACGAAGGAGTGGCCATCCATGAATATGTCCCACAATCGTTTGACGATCGTGATACCCGCGAAGAACGAAGCGCGGTTGCTGCCGGTCCTGTTGGCGTCGCTGTGCCGTCAGGATTATCCGCAGCTTCCGCATACTAAAGTCTTCGTCGCCGACGCCGGATCTACGGACGGGACTCAAGATATCGCCCGCTCCTTTGGCGACCGGCTGGACATTGAAGTCATCCCCGGCGGGCTGCCGTCTGTCGGGCGCAATGCCGGAGCGCGCCGCGCGGAGACCAAGTACGTCCTGTTCATTGACGCCGACATGGAACTGAAGGACCCAACGCTGCTTCGCCGCACCATGGAGCTTACCGAGCGCCGCAACCTGCACTGTGTGACGACGAACATCTGGTGCAGCAACGGGACGCTGCGCGACCACGTGCTGTACGCGCTGAATGACATTGCGCAGTACGGATCGCTGATGCTCTTTCCCTTCAGCACCGGCATGTTCATGCTGTTTGACAAGAACACGTTTGACCGCCTGGGCGGCTTCCATGAAGGCGCGCTCTACGCCGAAGATTACCTGCTCAGCAAGAAGGTGGCAAACTGGCGCTTTGGCGTGGTGCGGGGGCGCATTCACACCACCAACCGTCGCTTCCGCAACATGGGGCACTTGAAGATCGTGAGCATGTTCTTGAAGACCATGTTCAACAGCTGGAACGACAATTATTTTCTGCGTGATCACGGATACTGGCGGCAAAAGGTCTAGAATCCAACCCAAGAATGGATAACGGACCAGGCGAAACCTCCAATCACGTTTTTCCTCCTCACTTCGCGTGGGGCGTGGCAACTTCTTCCCATCAGGTGGAAGGCGGCAACGCCAATAACCAATGGTCGGCATGGGAAAAGCAGGGCCGCATCAAGTCCGGCGACAGCGTCGGTCTGGCCTGCGACTGGTGGCGCAACGCGGAACGCGACTTTGATCTGGCCCAGCAGCTCGGCGTAAATGCTCTGCGGCTGTCAATCGAGTGGAGCCGGATCGAGCCGGCGGAAGGCCAGTGCGACGCCGACGCGCTGAATCGCTACCGCCAGATGCTGCGCGCGTTGCAGGACCGCCGCATCCGGCCGTTTGTTACGCTGCACCACTTCACCAATCCGCTGTGGTTGGAAGCCAAGGGCGGATGGACCGCGCCGGATTCGCCGCAACTCTTTGAGCGCTTCACGCAGCGGGTGGTATCAGCCTTGGGCGACCTGTGCACCGACTGGACCACCTTCAACGAACCCAACGTCTATGCGTCGCTGGGATATTTTCTGGGTGAATTCCCTCCCGGACGCAAAGGACGATTCCTTCAAGCGGCGCGCGTGACGCGCAATCTTCTGCTGGCACATGCCGCGGCGTATCGGAAAATTCATGAGTTGCAGCCGGAGGCCAACGTCGGCTGGGCGCAGCACTTCGCGGTGTTCAAACCGCAGCGTCCGGATTCCGCCGCCGACCGCTGGCTCACCCGCTTCATTGACCGTCGCTTCAACCAGAACTTTGCCGACAGCATCCTGCACGGCCGCGCGCCGTTTCCGCTGGACCGCTTTGGCCAGTCGCTGGAGGAAGTGCGCGGCACGTGCGACTACGTGGGCATTAACTATTACAGCCGGCTGCGAGCGGGCTTCAACCTGCGCAGCCCCAAGACCGGGTTCTTTCAACTCACGGTCCCGCCGGATAAACCCCAGGGTGATCCGGGCGTAGAAGTGCCCTACGGCGAAGCCTACCCCCAGGGCTTGCGCCGCGCGGTGGAAAGCTTCAAGGCCTTCAACAAGCCGGTCTTCATTCTGGAGAACGGCGTGCCCGACCGCGATGACCGCATACGCCCGTGGGTGATTGAATCCACCGTGGCGCAGATGCGCGGACTGCTGGCGGAAGGCGTGGACCTGCGCGGCTACTTCCACTGGAGCCTCACCGACAACTTTGAGTGGAATGAAGGCTGGCACCTGCGCTTCGGGTTGATCGAACTCGACCCGGTAACGCAGGAGCGCAAGCCGCGTCCCAGCGCGCAGATCTACGCCGACATCATCAGAAAGAGCAGGAACGGGAGTGGGAGATTGCCAGAATCGCCGGAATTGCCAAAATTGGGGAATTGAAAAGCGGGTTTGGGACCAGGTAATCGGCACCCGGGGGCGGCGCGGTCCAAAAGCTCACCCCAAGACGCAGAGGCAAGAGTACCTTCACCCCAGCACGCGACGCGAGCCGGGGACCCCGGCGCCTGTGCCACACGGACATGGCCGGGAATAGACGCAGCCGAGGGGCGGCTGCGCTCCAAACAGCCAAGAGAGGACACCAGACATGTACTTCTTCGCGCGTGACTCCAGAGCGAAAGTGCGCTAGGATAGCGAAATATAAACAAATAGATAATTCTGCTGCACCCGCCGCCCAGGTGGCAGGGGGAAAAGATCTTTGAAAACTGAATAGAGTCGCACCCCAACCCCAAAAGAGCCAGACTCACCGCAAAGGACGCTAAGGGCGCAAAGAATCAAAGGGTTAGCCGCTGATTTTACCTTTGAGTAAACAGTTGGGTCACCGTTGGGTCGAATGGAATAAACCCTTTGTTTCTAACAACGGCCTGAGGGGGAGGGTGGGGGTGGGATTAGTCAGATGGTCATTGCACAGATGGTTAACTGTGGGGTCCACTTCTTGGGAACTGGCTCCTGTTTTCTCCGTGCTTGGAGTGCCTCCGTGGTGAACAGTTCCTAAAGCACTCAGACGCAGCCGGGGGCGGCTGCGCTCCACACACCTAATTTCATTACCTTGTTGTGTTTACCCCGGAACTTCCGCGCTCACACTCTCCTTCGCTTTCGACTGCGCGGGTTCTTGCCCGCCCACCGCAGCCCGAATCCCCCAAATATCCCGCGCATATTCGCGGATCGTGCGGTCGCTGGAGAAGAAGCCCACGCGGGCCACGTTCAAGATGGCCTTCGTTGCCCAGACCGCCGGGTCCTGGTAGTCGGCGTCGGCGCGGGCGCTGGCTTCCAGATACGAAGGCAGGTCAGCCATGAGGAAGTAGCGGTCGCCGCGGTCCAGGATTTCGTCCACGATCCAGCGGAACAGGCCGCTTTCGCCGGGGCAGAAGCGGTCTGACGACAGGCTTTCCATCACGCGGCGCAGGCCGGGATTCATGTTGCAGAGTTCGCGCGGATTGTAATTGCCGTGCTCGCGATACCAGCGGACGTCGTCCGGCGTGAGGCCGAAGGTATAGATGTTGGCCGCGCCCACTTCCTCGATGATCTCAATGGTGGCTCCGTCCATCGTGCCCAGGGTAAGCGCGCCGTTCATGGCCAGCTTCATGTTGCCGGTGCCGGAAGCCTCCATGCCCGCGGTGGAGATTTGCTGGCTGAGGTCGGCGGCCGGCATGATGACTTCCGCCAAGGACACGCGGTAGTCCGGCACAAAGACCACTTTCATGAACTGGTTGGCGTGCGAATCCTGGTTGACGATGGCGGCCACGTTGCAAATAAGCTTGATGATCTGCTTGGCCGCCCAGTAACCGGGCGCGGCCTTGCCGGCAAAAATGTACGTGCGCGGAATCTTGGGCGTGGCGTCGTCATCCACAATGCTCAAGTACTGGTGGATGACGCGCATCACGTTCAGCAACTGGCGTTTGTATTCATGAATGCGCTTCACGTGGACGTCAAACACCGAAGCGGGATCAATCGCGACCGTGGTGCTGCTCAGGACTTCGCGCGCCAGCTTTTCTTTGTTGTGGCGCTTGATCTCCATGAACTCGTGCTGGAAGCCGGCGTCGGCGGAGTGTTTTTCCAGGCCGCGCGCCTGGTCCAGATCAGTGATCCAGCCTTCGCCCACGGCGCTAGTCAGCAGTTTGGCCAGGCCGGGATTGGCTTTGAGCAGCCAGCGTCGCGGAGCGACTCCGTTGGTCTTGTTGCTGAAACGCTCCGGCCACAGCGCGACAAAATCCGGCAGCAGCGAAGTCTTGAGCAGTTCAGTATGCAGTTTGGAGACGCCGTTGACCGCGTGGCTGCCGATAATGGCCAGGTTGGCCATGCGCACTTGTTTTTCCGGGCCTTCTTCAATAATGGACATGCGGCTCTGCCGCTCCATATCGCCCGGCCAGGAGCGGTCCACGGTGCGCAGGAACTGGTGGTTGATGCCGTAAATGATTTCCATGTGCCGCGGCAACACGCGCTCCAGCAGCGACACCGGCCAGCGCTCCAGCGCCTCCGGCAGCAGAGTATGGTTGGTGTAACCCAGCGTGGCTTGGGTAATTTCCCAGGCTTGGTCCCAACTGAGCTGGTTTTCGTCCACCAATTGGCGCATGAGTTCGGCCACCGACAAGCTGGGATGCGTGTCGTTCATCTGCACGGCGACTTTGCTGGAAAACTCGTCAAACGTGGCGTGCGTGGCGCGGTAGCGGCGAATGATGTCCGTGAACGAACACGCCACCAGAAAATATTCCTGCAGCAGGCGCAGCTCGCGGCCGGAGAGCACGGAGTCAGAGGGGTAAAGCACGCGTGAGATATTTTCCGACGCAATCTTCTGTTCCACGGCGCGGATGTAATCGCCGCGATTGAAGATCTCAATATCAAAGTCCTGCGAGGCGCGCGCGCTGAACAGGCGGAGGTAATTCACCGTCTGGCCGTTGAAGCCGGCCACCGGCATGTCATTGGGTACGCCGATGACGATCTTGCTGTCCACCCATTGCTGGCGGCGCGTGCCTTCCGAATCGCGGGAATGCTCCAGGCGGCCGTAAATGGGAATCGCGCAGATTTCGTGCGGACGCTCAATGTAAAACGGCGTGCCCTCGGCCTTCCACAAGTCAGGTTTTTCCCGCTGGTGGCCGGCCACGATCTCCTGCCGGAAGAGCCCGTACTCGTAATCAATGCCGTAGCCGAAGCCGGGCATATTCATGGTGGCCAGGGATTCAAGGAAGCATGCGGCCAGGCGACCCAGGCCGCCGTTGCCCAGGCCGGCATCAGGCTCGGAGTCCGTTACGTCTTCCAGGCGAATGTTCAACTCGGCCAGGATCGCGCTGCATTGTTCTTCCAGGCGCAGATTGCAGAGATTGTCGCTGAGCCAGCGGCCCATGAGGAATTCCAGCGAGAGGTAATAAAGACGCTTCACGTCGTGGTCGCGATAACGCTGCTCGGTGACCAGCAGGCGATCAATGATCAGGTCGCGAATGGCCAGGCACAGCGGTTTGAACAGTTCGCGGGAGGTAAGCGCGCCCTCCGAGCGCGCCAGCGTGTAGCGGACATGGCGCATCACGCAGTCCCGCAATGACTCGGGGCTGGACGCGGTCTCGGTAAGCAAATCTGCCATGGTGAATATGAATCGTGGCGCCTAATTAAAGATGCCGGAGAAAGGCCCGGCGTGCGTGCGAAGGCCTTGCAACGCTGATTTTAGTATGGCACAGGGGTTCCGCCGCGACACTAGGGTTAATCACTTGCGTAACGGCAATATGCGAATTTTGGACTGCGACGGCCTCCACGCCACGCTTATTGCAGCGCGGGACGCTTGGTGTGCCAGTCCGTGCGGCTTTGGAACAGGCGCGCGGCCTGCACAACCTTGGCATCGTCCATGGGGCGCGCGATGAATTGCAGCCCCACGGGCAATCCATTTTTGCCGAAACCGCAGGGCACGCTGATGGCCGGCAGTCCGCAGATGTTGCCGATGCCGCCGATGGGGTCGGCGAAGGACAGGTCGGTGTCCAGGTTGGCGTCAATCTTGGACGCGGTCACGGGAAGCGACGAAGAGACCAGAACGTCCACGTCGTTGAACATTGCGTCCATCTTTTTCACCAGCACGCCGCGAATGCGCTGGGCCAGCAGGAAGTCAGACGCGCTGATTTCCTCGTTCATGTATCCGCCAATTTTGCCGACGGGGTCCGCGAGCTGGGCCACGCTGCCCGACGAAATCATCTTGCGGAACGCCGCAGCGCCTTCCACCGAAACGATGGTGCCGGCAGCGGCCTCCCACGGCCCTTCCGGAAGCATCACGTTCTTGACGACGGCGGAGTGGCTCGCTTCCAGCCCCGCGCGCGCCTTGGTGGCGGCGTCGTTTACGTCGGGCGAGATTTCTTTCCACTGGTTGGCCATCCATCCCATGCGCAGCGGACGAGCTTCGGGGACGCTGGAAAATTTCGCGGCTGCTTCCGGCAGCGATCCGGCGTCGTCAGGATCGTGTCCGGAAATCGCGCTCAACACCAGGGCGCAATCGTCGGCGGTGCGGCCCATGGGGCCAATCTTGTCCATGGAGTACGCCAGCGCCATGGCGCCGGCGCGGCTCACCCGTCCAAACGTGGGACGCAGCCCGGTGACGCCGCAGAATCCTGAAGGACAAATGATGGAACCCCAGGTCTCGGTTCCCAGCGCAAACGCCGCAAGGCCAGCCGCCATGATGGCCCCGGAGCCGCTCGATGATCCGCAGGTCCAGTGGTCAGTGTTCCAGGGATTCCTGGCTGCGCCCGTGGCCGATGCCGATGCGTAACGATAGCCCATGCCGCCCGCGAGTTCGATCATCGCCGCTTTGCCCAGCAAGACCGCTCCGGCCGCGTGGAGCTTGCGGATGACCGTGGCATCGTGATCGAACTTTTGGTCCATCAGCGGGCGCGCTCCCCACGTGGTGGGATAGCCTTTCACCGCGAGCAGGTCTTTGGCCGCGTAAGGAATGCCGTGCAGCGGGCCGCGATATTTGCCTGCGGCAATTTCTTTTTCGGCGGCGCGGGCTTGTTGCAGAGCAAGATCAGGCGTGAGCGTGGCATACGCGTTCAACTTGGGACCAATCTTGCGGCTGCGCTCCAGATAACTTTCCGCGAGCTCCACCGGCGAGAGCTTGCGCGCGCGGATGCGCCTGGCCAATTCGGTGACAGGGAGATAGAGAATGTCTTCGCTCAGCATTTATCGCTTCCCTTCCCTGGCATGGCCTGTTCGATGACCGGCATCGCCGCGAGCGCTTTCCCCATGATGGGCTTCTTGATGATAGGGACGGAACACTGTGGCCGGCTGGTCGTCATTTTCCACGACGAAGGCGCGCATCTTCTCCAGGCCTTCCTGGCCTTCGGCCATCACGCGGCGGATGTCCAATTTCTGTTCGTCGGTGAGCTTGTCGCCATATTTGCGGAAGATGCTGGCGACCTTCATCTCCACTTCAGCCTGGGCTTGGGGAGAAAGTTTGGCCATCGCGGTTTGGATCTGCTGCTGAACGGGCGTGACAGCCTGCGGCTGTTGCGGCGCCGGTTCGGCTTGGGCCAGCGCGTCAGCGGGACGAATGAGAGCGGTGGTAGCGACGGCGGCCGCGCCAAAAGCAAATTCACGGCGGCCAATGGAAGACTTGGACATGAGGACTCCTGCTAAAAGCGTTAACGCCGGAGAGTACATGAAGGGGATGTCAAGGGTCAATCTCGCAGTGTTCGTCCGAGTCGAGCTGTTTCTGAAATTCCGAGCGTAGCGAGGAATCGCTATCGGCATGATGATGCGTCATAAATGGAAGATTGGTTTTCTTGAAGTCGAGCTTTCCTGGCAATAGGGATCTCTCGCTTCGCTCGAGATTTCAGAAAACTGACGCTCGGAAACTAAGAGGTAGCCTGCGTGAGTTCTGAAAAGCAGGCTAGAACGTAAACGCCAGGCCGCCGCGCAGCGACCGCGCCGCCTGCACCATGTACACGGTGCGGCCGTCCTGGCCATTCACCGGCAGGTAGCCCTGGCCCAGCACGTTGCGCAGGTCCAGGAGAGCGTCCATTTTCGCGGGGATCAAGGAGCTGCTGGGAAGCGGCTGGCGGATGAACACGCTGAGGAAGGGGTCTGTCTGGCCAGGCGACGCGTTGAACGCGTCCACGCTGGAGAGCGTGTTGCCGCTGGTCCACTTGTACGATGCGATCCAGCGGGTGTGGGAAACCGGAACGTAGCCGGCAAACTTGGTCCCCACGGAGTGCTGGCGGCTGGTGGCCAGAGCATGCGGCAGGTCTTGCCACGCCACCAGCGAATCGGCGGTAACGGCGCTGCCGTTGGAGTAATCCACAGTGATCGTGAGGTCGTCAGAAATTTTCCGCTGTATCACCACACGAACGCCCGCCGTCGAAAGGCCGGGAAGGTAGGCGTAAGAGAATGTGCCGGAGTAAGTGTCGGGCAGAACATCGTCAGAATAGCTGGAAGGATCGCCCGCGCCGGTGAGGACCAGATTGCGCAAATGGTCCACGTAGCCGGCCACCTGGATGTTGGTGTCGCCCATCCGCCGGGAGACTGCGATTTCCTGATGCTGGGCGTTTTCCACTTCCGGCCGGCCGTTGGTAAGGGCCATTCTAGGACCGGACTCGCTCAGGTCCGCGGGCGCCGTATCAAAACCTTTGGCGGAACGCGTGTCCGGCTCGGAGGTGGCGTAGCGATACTCCACAACCATGTCCGGCGACAGATGGACCTGGACTGAGCCGTAAGGACGCAATGCCGCAACGCGCTTGGCGAATTCCATGGACTGCAGGGCCGCGCCGTACTCCAGATCAATGAAGCCGGCAACTTCCATGCGGTCTGAACTGTTGATTTCCATGGCCGCGTACGGCGAGTTCTCCACCGCCAGGCCGGGAGGCGCAAAGCGCCGGTAGGTCAGCGTCACCGTGGGACGCGAGCTCTCACCGAAATCGTGCGCGTAAGAGGCGCGCAGCACGCCGGCGGGATCACCCTGGGCCCCGATGTTGCCGTTGAAGGAAAGCGTGCCGGAACTGAACAACGATTTTTCCAGCGCGAAGGAGGTGGTCATATCGCCCGCACTGCCGAAACCTTCGGCGTCAGAGCCTGCGATAAAAGCCACACGCGCTTTCATGGAGCGGTCTTCCGAGCGTTCCGGGCTGGCGACTACCACCAGGGTTCCGCCGTCTTTGCGATCTTTGTTCACGGCGCGCAGCACGGGACGGCTGGCCGTGGAACGCAAGGTCCAATGCCAGTCATCGGCTTCGGTGGAGGCCGAGCGGCGCGGCGGCAGCAGCTTCAGCGCGTCTGACAATGTGTTCAGCGTAATGTTGACGAGCACGTGCGCGCCGGCGCGCAAGGTCACGTTCTCCCGCAGAGTCGGCAGAAAAGAAGCAGCGCTGACTTTCACCTGATAGGTGCCCGGCTGCATATTGGGGGCGGAATAGTAACCCTTGGAGTCCGTGTAGACGGTGGTACCCAGCAACGCGGCGGAGGTAAAGATGTCCACCACGGCGCCCATCTGGGGCGCTCCCGAGCTGTCTTTGACGACTCCTGAAATAGCTCCCACGCTCGCCGCGAACAACGGCGAGCCGGCCAACAGGACCACCAACAAACATCCGAGTTTACGGGTCATATCCACCGCCTTCAGGGGAATCAGCGATTACTGGACCGTAAATTTTGCCGACGGCGAAATGGTTTGCTTGGAAACCAGATCGTTGATTTTGATCGTTACCTGGTAAATACCTGGATCGAGCTTACCCAAAGAAAGGCTCTTTTCCAGGGTGATTTGCTCGCCAACGTTGCCCATTTGGGCCGTTGTTTCCGTTAAGTTTAGCACGGGCTGGTTGCTGGTGGTATTGACAACTTGGTATTCCACCGTGGCGGAAGGTCTTTTGGTCTTTTCGTCCACGCCCAGGTTGTAAACCTGCATCCAGAAGTTGATTTTCTCCTGCTTTTTGAAGGCGGAAGTCTTGGAATCAGCGGCCGGTACCCGCGGGCGCACCCGCGTCTGGCCGATGACAAAGTTGCCGGTGCCGATTTCTCGCGCCGGTACCGGGTCCATCTGGTCGGCCAGAATCAGGGACGAAGTGGAAAGTTTGTCGTCGCTGTAGTCGGGCACGATCAGGTTGTGCGAATACGTCCCCAGCTTGTCGCCGTTCACGTCTTTCAGCACCACGTCCAGCTTGTACAGGCCGGGCCGCAAAGGCAGCGCCTTCCAATACAGTGAAGTGTTGTTAAGTTCTTTTTCCAGCAGCTCCGCCGGGATGTCTTTCTTCAGCGTTTCCTCAAAAGTTTGCACTGTCTGGCCGGAGAGCTTGCTCACCTTCCCGAACAGGTTCACCACCGAATGCTGGACGCCTTCTTTGCCTACCCAGGTCAGGGACCGCAACGGCACTTGCAGGGTGATGGGGACTAGCACCGTATCTGACGTCAGCTTGACAAAGTTGAACTGCACGTCAAAGGGGAGCAGGTTGTAGCGGATCTTGTGGGTGACCACTTCGTCCAGGTCCTTGAACTTGATGGGAGGCGGCGCGTTCAATTTGGCGAACGTTTCCATGCGGTCAAACTGCTTGGTTTGCATGTTCTGGTTGAACGGGCCGGAACCCAGGGCCTCAATTCCGCGGAAACGGTCAGCCTTGTTGGCCTGGCCCATGTCTTCCATGGTGGTCAGGCCGGCGTTGGGAACGTGCAGCAGCGCGTCTTTGCGCGAGCGGTCGAGCGTCATCTGATAAGAGCCGCAGCTGCAATCGTCCACAAACTCAATCTCAATTTCCTGTCCAATGCCTTCCAGGTAGCGGTAGCGCCACACTTCAAAGGGGTAGGTTGAGGTCTCGCCGCCGCCTTCCTCCGCCGGGCGCTGATAAGGACCTCCCATGGGATGGGAGTCAATGCTGGTGGGCGGACCGTACATCACGTAGATTCTTCCGCGGTCCGTCTTCCATCCGGGAATCCCCGCGGCATAGTGCTCGTTGGCATAGGCGATGCGGCGATAGTGCTCTTCCTTGTACTCGTTTTCCGCGGTGTCCGGCGTGGGATCGCGGCGCAGCCAGAACCCTTCAATGAACTGGTCGCGCTCAGTGTTGTTGGAGAGTTTCTTGAACGCGGACAGCTCTTCGTCGGTGATGATCCAGCGCACGTCCTCGTTGAGCCACTTCTTGTACGGCCCTTCCAGCTTTTCTTTGATGGCGTTCTTGTCGGAAGTCGGCCGCTGGCGCTTGAGCGGATCTTCTTCGCCTTGCTGCTGGGCCGGGGCGGCATCAGCCGGTTTTTTCTTCTTGGCGGAAGTAGATTCCTTTTGGTTATCGTCGGTATAGGAACCGGCTTCTTGCGCTTGCGCCAGGAAACAACCGGAAACGGCCAATATGAACAGTATGAGAAAGTGCCTGGAACGGATATAACGGTACATCAGAAGGCGCCTCCTTCTATGGGGCTTTGAGGATGCTTGGATTGTATGTCTTTGCGCCCCTTGAAGCAAGAAGCAAAGGCGGGTTAGAGTCCTTTCGGAATTGCCCCTAAGAGCTTAAAAAGTAAGCTATTTGGCAGAAGTTCCTGGCTCGGCGCCCTAGCTCAAAAAGCTGTCCTCTGGATATAATCGAAGTCAGGCTCCGTCATTACAATAGGACGTGTACTTACGTCCTCAGGGTGGAACTTTCCCCCCGGTACCGGCGTATATGGTATGGCGCACATTACTGCGCTGAGCCTGGAAGGATCTCATGACAGGAAAAAAGAAGATTGCACTCATAGTTGTTGTGATTGTGGCTGCGGCGGCGGTGGTCGGCTTCACTGTCAGCCAGACTCAGAAGAACGTGGTCACGGTGCAGACCGGCAAGGTCATCAAGCAGGACGTAGCTTCCGTAGTGACAGCTTCCGGTGAAATCAAGCCGAAGACGTTTGTCAACGTGGGCGCGAATGCCATGGGACGCATCACCCGCCTATTCGTGAAAGAAGGCGACAAAGTAAAAAAAGGCCAGGTACTGGCCCAGTTGGAAAACGTCCAGTCCTCCGCTGACGTGGACCAGATGAAGGCCACTCTGGGCCAGGCCCAGACGGACCTCATCTCGCAGCAGGCAGCGTTGAACACCGCGCGCGCCCAGCTCAACAGCAGCTCAGCCACGCTGGCCCAGGCCAAGCTGGAATTTACGCGCGCTCAGGGCCTGTACAAGGACCAGTTGATCGCCAAAGCCGACTATGACGCCAAGAAAGCGGCGTACGACGTGGCCGAAGCCGTGGTGGCCCAGGACCAGGCCCGCGTCGCGCAGAACGTGGCGCAAGTGGATTCTTCCCGCGCCCGCGTTACCCAGGCGCGCGCCAGCCTTACCCGCGTGAATGACGTTCTCAGCAAGACGACGTACACCGCTCCCTATGACGGCGTGGTCACCAACCTGCCCGTGCATGAAGGCGAAACCGTGGTCATGGGCATCCAGAATTCTCCGGGGAGCACGCTCATGACGGTGGCGGACATGGCCGTGATTACCGCGGAAGTCCACGTGGACGAGACTGACATCGTCAACGTGGCGCTCGGCCAGACCGCTGAAGTCACCATTGACGCCATCCCCAATAAGACTTTCAAAGGCGTGGTGACCGAGATTGGCGACAACGCCATCATCCGCTCCACCGGCGTGTCCACCTCGCAGAGCACCTCCGGCAGCCAGGAAGCCAAGGACTTCAAAGTAGTCATCACCCTGGAGAACCCGCCGGAGAAGCTGCGTCCAGGACTCTCCTCCACGGCCAAGATCACCACCGGGCTGGCGCATGACGCCCTGGCCATTCCCATCCAGGCGCTCACCGTCCGCGACAAGAAAGAGCTGGAGGCGCAGGCCGAGAAAGACAAAAACAAGGGCAAGAGCAAAGACAAGAAAACGGCTGCGGCCACGCCCGCCCCCGGCGCGAAGAAAGAAAACCAGGACGTTCAAGGCGTATTCGTGATCAGCAAGACCAAGAAGGCTGAATTCCGCACCGTGGAAACCGGCCTGACCGGCGCCACGGAAATCCAGATCAAGAGCGGCCTGCAGGAAGGCGATGAGATCATCACCGGCAGCTACAAAGTCCTGCGCACGCTGAAAAACGGCGCCGGCGTGAAAGTAGACAATTCGGCGGCCGTTAAGAGCGAGTCGTAACCGTTGGCCTTATCGCACGTCTAAGCAAAGCAGAAAGAGGAATCTGGGTGGGGACAGACCAGGAGAAAAGCATGGCAACTCAAGTGGCCGATCTTTCTGAAAACGTGATCAGCGCGCCGCCGGCCGATTGCATCATCTGCACGGAGGACCTGTGGAAGACCTACGAGATGGGATCGGAACAGGTGCACGCCCTGCGCGGGGTCAACCTGAAGATCAATCGCGGCGAATATGTGGCCATTATGGGCCCCTCCGGCTCCGGCAAATCCACATTGATGAATCTGATTGGCTGCCTCGATTCCCCCAGCAAAGGCCGCTACTGGCTGAACAGCAACCTGGTCAGCGAACTCAACGACGACGAGCTGGCCCGCATCCGCAACAAGGAGATTGGCTTCGTCTTCCAGACGTTCAACCTGCTGGCCCGCGCTACGGCCCTGCACAACGTTGAGCTGCCGCTGATTTACAGCGGCACCCCGGCAGATGAAAGAATCTCCCGCGCCAAGGGCGCCCTGGCCGCAGTGAACCTTGCCGACCGCATGAACCACAAGCCGAACGAGCTCTCCGGCGGTCAGCGCCAGCGCGTGGCCATCGCCCGCGCCCTGGTGAATAATCCCTCCATCATTTTGGCCGACGAGCCCACCGGCAACCTGGATTCGCAAACCGGCCAGGAAATCATGGACCTGTTTGCCGATCTCCACAAAAAAGGCAATACCATCGTTCTGGTCACCCATGAAGCCGACATCGCCGAGCACGCCCACCGCGTGGTCCACATCCGCGACGGCGTGGTCGCCAGCGACGAACGCAAAAACAAGTAGCAGGCAGACCTGACCGCTGATTCACAGTGGACGCGGCACAGCAGAACCTTTGCGTCTCAAGTCCCCATCTGTATCCGTTTTCCCCAGCCCATGTGGTAATCCGACTCCAGAGGCTCCCAGCCCTATAAGCGCAAGGTGCTCATTTTGATAGAGTTATACCTTCCTGGCCATTGGCAGGCCAGTTGCTTATTCACTTGCTAGAGTCCGTCTCAGGTTCATGGAGCAGAAGTTTTGCGCCGGGTGTGGAAGTCAGTGTTTGGAGGTGGAACCATGGACGGTTGCACGAAGACCAGCGGTGGCATTCTCAACAGCGCCAGAAAAACCAGTTTCCTGCCCCTGCGCGACGCCGTGCTGTGCGGTGATTGTAATTTTGTTTCCGCCGCCGAAGAGGGCGTGTGCCCGGTGTGTCACGGACGTTCTCTTTCCCGGCTTTCAGACCGCTTGCTTTCTGCCGGTAAGCCTGCGGGCTCGAACCAGGGCGAGATGGGTTACCGTCGAATCCTGCAGCTGCTCGGATTCCGACGCAGAAATCGCCAGAACGACTTTGCGTATCTGCAGCGCTGACGTCGGGCGCGCAGTTCATCAAGTTTTTTCGAGCGCGTAATCCGTAGCTCCTTCCCCCTGAAAAGGGCTTTTGCGCGCGGACGATGGCTCGAGAGGTCGCTGACCAACCCGCTATGGTCAGCGACCTTATTTTTTTCGCTTCGCTCCGCCACGCTTCATAGCTCACTCGTACCGGAGCGCCACCGTAGGATCCACCCGCGTCGCCCTGCGCGCCGGGATGTAGCACGCCGTCACCGCCACCGCCACTAGCAACACCGTCACGGCGCTGATGGCCAGCGGATCAACAACGCCAACCTGAAACAGCAAGCTGCGCAGAAAGCGGGCAAAGACTGCGCCGGCGATCAAGCCGATCACCACGCCGATCAGCGTGAGCCGCAGCCCGCCGCCAATCACCAGCCGGAAGACCTGGCCGGGCGTGGAGCCAAGCGCCATGCGCGTGCCGATCTCCCGCGTCCTCTGGCCCACGGCAAAGGACATGACGCCGTAAATCCCCACCGCGGCAATCAGCAGCGCGAGTCCGGCTAGGATGGCCAGCAGCACGGTGCGAAAGCGCGGCTGTGAAACCGAAACGGCCATGTTTTCTTCCATGGTGCGGACCTTCACCAGCGGCTGATTGGCGTCAATCTCATGGACGGCGCTGGCCAGCGAGTTGGCCAGGCTGCGCGGCTCGCCGCTGGTGCGCATCACCAGCGAGAGAGCGAACACCGGCAGAGGCGGGATCACCTGGTGATACGGCACGTACATTTCCGTGGGTGCCTCACTGGAGAGCGACTGCTTCACGTCGCCCACCACGCCAATCACTTCCATGTACGGGAACGATTTGTCCGGCGTTGCGCCCAGTTGCAGGTGCTTGCCCAGAGGCGACTCGTTGGAGAAATACGTCTTGGCCATGGTGGCATTGATCACCACCACCGAGGGCGTGCCTTCCTGGTCAGAATCGCTGATCCAGCGGCCAGCGAGCAGCGGCATGCCCAGCGTGGCCCGGTAACCCGTGCTCACCGCGCGATAGTTGGCCATAATGTACTCGTGCGGCGACTTGGGCGGACGCCCGTCAATATTGAAATGAATCACCGATCCCGAGCCGCTGACCGGAAGAAAAGAAGCTGCTCCCGCGGAGCGCACCCCCGGCAGAGCGGCGGCGCGTTCGATGATGCGATCAAAAAACAGATTGCGCTCGGCAGCCTTGGCGTGAGTCACAGGTGAGACCGGCAAATCGGCGATCAGGATGTGGTCCACAGCAAAACCCGGCGCTGAACTCGACAAGCGGTCAAAGCTGCGGATCAGCAGCCCGGCGCCTACGAGCAACAGCATGGCCACGGCGACTTCACTCACCACCAGGGCGCCTCGCGCGCGCAGCACGCCCAGTCCCACGGCCCCGCGGTCATTCTGGTTCAGCGCCGATCTCAAGTCCATGCCCGCCATATGCAACGCCGGCGCCAGTCCGAACAAGACTCCGGCCACCACCGCCAGCACGCTGGTAAACGCCAGCACCGTCACGTCAATATGGACGCCGCTGGCCGCGGGCAAGCTCGTAGCGCCAAGCAGCAGCAGAGGAGGCACAGCAAACAGCGCCAGCAACAATCCCAGGCCCGCGCCCACCAGCGACAACGTAACGCTTTCCGCCAGCACCATGCGGACCACGCGCCAGCGGCTGGCGCCAATGGCCGTGCGGACGGCAATCTCCCGTTGCCGCGCGGTGGCTCGCGCCAGCATCAGGTTGGCCACGTTCACGCAGGCAATCAGCAGCACAAATCCCACCGCGCCCAGAATCATCAGCAGCGCCGGGCGGACGTTCTGCACCAGTTGGTCCTGCATCAGGTTTACGTTGGCGCCGGTGCCGGTGTTGAATTCCGGATACTGCTGCTCCAGCCGCTTGGCGATGGTGTTCATCTCCTCCCGCGCCGCTTCCACTCTCACTCCGGGCTTGAGGCGCGCGAAGGGCAAAATGCCGGGATGCCACGAACGATCGTCGGGCAGGGTAACGGCCCACGGCTCCATCGGCAGCAGCACATCAGGCGACTGCTGCAGCAACTGAAACCCGGCAGGCAGCACGCCGATGATGGTGTACTGCTTGTTGTCCAGCGTGAGCGATTGACCCAGCGCGCTCTCCGCCGCGCCATAGCGCCGCTGCCACAGTCCCTGGCTGATCAGCGCCACTCCGGCCGCCCCCGCCCGGTCTTCCTCGGGGGAAAACATCCTGCCGCGTGCGGGGCTCGCTCCCAGCAGCTCAAACGTGTTGGCGCTGGCCATCTGGGCCACCAGGCGTTCCGGTTCGCCCGCGCCGGTCAGCGTCATGTTCAGGTTGCGCACCGCGCCCACGGCGGAAAACGAACGGCTCTGGTCGCGCCAGTCTTTGTAGTTGAGATACGAAACAGAAAGAATCGGAAACCGCGCAAGCCGTTCCGTGAGCAACACCAGACGGCTGGGGTCCTGGAACGGCAGCGGCCGCAGCAGCACAGCGTCAATCACCGTGAAGATGGCCGTATTGGCGCCGATGCCCAGCGCCAGCGTGAGTACGGCGATGACGGTAAAGCCGGGCGTCATGCGCAACCTGCGCACAGCGTAGCGGAAGTCTTGAAGATAGGAGTTCATGAGCGTGGATTCCCCCGGGAATTGTAGCGCGCCTGAAAAGAGTTAGACGTCAGCGAAGAGAAAATGGCGTGGACCGCAGGCGCCCTCGCCTGTGCAGAAGCATCGTGTGGCACAGCCGGCGGGTTCGGTGGAGGCGCCTTCGGCTGTGCAAGGTGGAAGAGCGGCATTCAGAGCCACGTATATAAGAGCGAGGCCGATCACGCGCCGAGCTCGTCGCGGCAGGCGCGTAATGATCTATTTTCGAAGCCAGAATCGCAGGCGGTTTGGAGCGAAGCGACAAAAACTACTGCTGCACGCCCGCCGCCGCGCTCTTCTCCGTCCGGTTTACCGCGGTCTTCGCGAAGAAATCGTGGTCGTAGAGCGACCGATAGAACTTGCCGGTAATTTCGGCGGCTTTGGGGCCGTACGTCGGACGCCCGCCCTGAAGGAAGACCACGGTGGCGATGCGTCCTTGATCGGTGTCCGCGTACGACGCAAACCAGCCGAAGCGCGTGCCCGCTTTGGAGCAGGTGCCGGTCTTGCCGCGGATGGGCTCTTGATTGAAGTTCAGTCGCAGGCTGCGCGCGGTGCCGTATTCCACCGCGCCCGTCATGCCTTCCGCAATTTCCGGAATCAGGTCAGCGATATCGAGCTGCCGCTTGACGCGCGGGGTAAATCCGGCAATCTCTTCCTCCGACTGCGGATGCTGCAGGTAATAGAGCGTGCCCCCGTTGGCGATGGCCGAAACCAGCGCGCCCAGTTGCAGGGGCGTCATGGAAATGCTTTCGCCGAACGAGCACATCTTGCCCACGCCGCCGCGGCGAGCGTCAAGCTCATGCGCGGGGAACACACCCAGGTGTTCGCCCTCAATCTCATAACCGGCCAGCTCGCCCAGGCCAAACTGCCGGGCATACCGGCGGACTTTGGGGAAACCCAGGCGGCGTCCCAAAGCCTCAAAATAAGCGTTGTTGGAATGGGCCAGGGCCTCGGTGAGGTTCATCTCTGAGTTGCGCCCCAGTTTGATCTCACTGTCGCGGGTGATCACGCCTTCACTCAAACCCGCCAGCGCCACGGCGACTTTAATGGTGGAGCAAGGTTGTGCGCCTCCGGAGAGCGCCAGCTTCTGGTTGACCATGGCCAGGATGCGCCCATCATTCGGATTGATGGCGACTACCGTGCCGTTCATGTTGCCCAGCGCGTCTAGCGCGGCTTGGCGGACAATGGGATCTTCGCCGTCAGAGTCGTCATCGGCGGCGATGCCGCTGGCGAAAGAGCTGGTGCGAAAGCGTTCCACCCGGCGCGTCGCGCGGCGGCGTTTGCGCAGCGCAACCTGCTTGGTCACGGCTTGCTTGGTCGCTGCGCGGCTTGAGGCCGCAGCCTGCTGCTTGACCGGACGCCTGTGGCGTCTGGCTGTCCGCTTGTGCGATCGCGGCGCTTCCGTGACTTTCGCGTCTTTCTTGGCTGGCTTCGCGCTCGTCGAAGTCGCGGACGTGCGCGCCAATGACGGCTGGCAGACCATCATTGCCAGCAAAGCCAATACCAATATCCTGAACTGAAAATTCATCTCACATCACCGCGGGAAACTTTCCCATCAAAAGGACCTTTACCATTTCGGAAGAAGAACTCTTGCCTTCTGTTTTACCAACTTGCCTGCACGGCAGGTATGGATTAAAACCCTGAATTTGTGACCGGGTTGCGCCCCGGGCCGCCTAGCAATGCCGCAGGGGCCGATGAGGTTCACCTCACCGGAGGAGAAACCATTCGCGGCTGGCTGCGCGGCAGCCGCGAATGTCCATATCCAATAGGAGATGCCCCAGGAGAGAGGGGGCGAATGCAATTACGCTAAACTCCGTCCCCCGGCATTTTCCTTAAGTTTTGATTAACCTTGTTAATCACATCCGGCCTTAATTCACCTCGCCGCGTTTGCGGATGAAGGCCGGCACGTCAAGGTCGTCGGCTTCCACGCCGCCGGTCATGGCCTCTGATACCGCCGCCAGATTGGGGTTCTCCCGCGCTGGTGCGGCCAGGCGCACTGCCCCGCCGTTCATGGCCCCGCCGTTCATGGCCCCGCTGTGCATAGCGCTGCCGTGCATGACGCCGCCGTTGGCGCCGCCATTTACCCTGGGAGCAGCCGGCTGCGTCTGGTAGGCCGAAACCGTGCGCGCCGACGAAATAGCCTGCTGCGCCGCAGTGATGCCGCGGTCCTTGCGTTGCGGCTGCTGTTTGAACCCGGTGGCGATCACCGTGATCTTGATTTCATCTTTCATCTTCTCGTCCTGCACTGCGCCGAAGATGATGTTGGCGTCCTCGTCGGCGGCCGACTGGACGATGGTGGATGCTTCATTCACTTCCGCCAGCTTGAGCGAACTGGAACCTGTGATGTTGATCAGGATGCCGCGCGCGCCGTCAATGGCCCCGGCTTCCAGCAACGGCGACGAAATTGCCGCCTGGGCAGCTTCCGCCGCGCGATGGTCGCCGCGGGCCACGGCCGTTCCCATCACCGCGTAGCCCATGCCGGCCATGATGGTCTTCACGTCGGCAAAGTCGCGGTTGATGATGCCGGGGATGGTGATGATGTCGGAGATCCCCTGCACCGCCTGGCGCAAAATGTCGTCGGCGATACGGAACGACTCGAAGAACCCGGCGTTCTGCGCCACTGCCAGCAGCTTTTCGTTGGGAATCACGATCATGGTGTCCACGCTGTCCACCAACTCCGCCAGCCCGCGCTCCGCCTGGTTCATGCGGCGCTTGCCTTCAAACGCGAACGGCTTGGTGACCACCGCCACCGTCAGCGCGCCCATTTCGCTGGCCAACGAAGCGATGATCGGCGCCGCTCCGGTGCCCGTGCCGCCGCCCAGGCCCGCGGTGACGAACACCATGTCCGCGCCTTCCAGCGATTCAATAATTTTGTCGGCATCTTCCAGCGCCCCGCGCCGCCCGATTTCCGGGTTCGCGCCCGCGCCCAGCCCGGTGGTGAGCTTGGTACCCAGTTGGATCTTGACCGGCGCGCGCGACATCTGCAACGCCTGCAGGTCGGTGTTGGCCACCACAAACTCCACGCCTTCCACGCCGGCGCAGATCATGCGATTGACCGCATTTCCGCCTCCGCCGCCCACGCCGATCACTTTGATCTTGGCGTTGTTGCGGGGATCTTCGTTGAACTGGATGCGAATGTCGCTTTCCGGCTGTTGCGTTTTCTTCTTGTCGTCCATCATGCCATCACACTCCTGAACTTTTGAATTCGCCGACATCACAGGCGATGGTCCGCATCGCCCCGACATAGCCGCGCTACGTCAATCCAACCTTTCACCGACCCAATCTCTTCCGCGATCATCGCTTCCACGCGCCGTACTTTCACGCGACAGCTTTCCGCTAAGCGCCGCTCAAGCGCATGTTCTTCACGCGCCGTTCTTACGCGCCCAAGCGCGCCAGAAACGACCGCAGGCGCGTGCCCAAGCCTGGTTGCTGGATCATTTTTGCCGCCGTGGTGCGATGCGCGTACATCGCCAGCCCGATCAGCGTGGCAAACTCCGGCTCCGCCAGCGATGCCGGCATCTTGGCAATGGGCACGGGCGACGCCAGCCGCACCGGTCGGTCCAGGATCTTGTCGCAAACTTCGCGCAGGCCATCCAGCCGCGACGCGCCACCGGTCAAGACTAAGCCGGCATTGCACAGCTCCAGCACTCCGGCTTGCTGCAGGTGGTCGCGCAGCAGCTCGCACAACTCCGCTGCGCGCGGCTCCAGAATTTCCGCCAGGAAACGGCGGGCCATTAGCCGCGGCGGCCTGTCGCCCACCGCAGGCACTTCAATCTCCTCGTCCGCCGGCACCTGGTCGCTCAACGCGTGGCCATACTTCTTCTTGATCTTTTCCGCTGAGACCAGCGGCGTGCGCAGGCCTACCGCCACGTCATTGGTAAAGTGGTCGCCGCCCACGGGGACTACGCCGGTGTGCGCCGCCATGCCGTCACAGTAGACAATCAGCTCCGTCGAGCCGGCGCCAATGTCCGCCAGGCACACGCCCAGTTCTTTTTCTTCGGCGCGCAGGATGCAGTCGGCGGACATCAGCGCTTCGTACACCACGTTGTCCACGTGTATGCCCGCGCGATTCGCCGCCGTCACCACGTTCTGCACCGCGCTGGAGGAAGCCGTGACCATGTGCAGGCTCACTTCCAGCCGGCGGCCCATCATGCCCGCGGGATCGCGCACGCCGGTCTGCTCATCCAGAATGAATTCCTGCGGCAGTAGGTGCAGAATCTCGCGGTCCGCCGGCAGGCTCACGGAACGCGCCTTTTCCACGGCTTCGCGGATGTCATCGCGGTTGACCTCGCGCGCGTGCTGGCCCAGTGCGACTCCGCCGCGGCTGGTGACGCCTTTGATATGCGCGCCGCCTACCGCCACCACCGCGTTGCCCACCGAGCATTCCGCGACTTTTTCGGCTTCCTCCACCGCCTTGTGGATGCTCTGCACCGCTTTATCGAGTTCTACGATGATGCCTTTGCGCGAACCGCGGCTCTCCACTACTGCGTGTCCGCGATAGCGCAACCCGCTGTCTCCCGCCTGGCAGATCAGCGCCACCGTCTTCGCGCTGCCGATGTCCAGCACGGTCACCGTGTCGCTGCTCGCGTCTCTTTTGATTTCGTTCTTGATTTCGTTTGTCATACTGCTCACTATGCCGGCGATTTCTTCGATCTCTTCTTAGCTTTCTTCCGCGCCTCCACGCCTCCGCGGTGAAGAGGTTGCTTTTGCGACTCTGCGCCTGCGCGATGAGTAGGTCCCTTTTTCGCTTCCGCGTTTCCGCGGTGCGCAGGCTTTTTCTGTACCGATGGTGACGGCGCTGCCGCCTTCGCCGCTACTTTCACCGGAGCTGGTCCTTCGATCAGCCTGGGCGCCGGCGACTGCGCGCGACGTTCCGCATCTGGGTTGACCACAATCTGGCCTTCATAACGCAGGTCCACCGACTGCAAATTGGGAAATTGCTTCCGCCATTCCGCAACGTGGTCCACGTAGAGCTGGTAGCGGCTCAGGAAGTCTGAAGCCCCCAGATGGATCAGCAGCGTGCCGCCCGTGTCGCCGGCTTTGGCTGCGGCTGGCGGAGCCGTGGTCACTTTCACGTCTTCCGGATCGGACAAGTCCACTTCACTCAGCTGCTGCATGTAGCCTTTGCCGTCCGGCCCGCCGGAATCCAGCTCTTGCGCCATGCGGTTGTAGATCTTCATGGCCGCCGCTCGCGACGAAAGCGGCTCGGTGTCCGCAATGCCGTGGATCACCGGGAAGGAATATTTCGTCTGGCGGTTCGCGGGCATGCCCATCACCACGCCGTGCGCGTCAATCAGGCTGATGCGCGACCCGATCTGCGCAAACGCCACCGGCACACGCTCGCGGATATGGACCGCAATGCGGTTGGGCAGCACGCGCATCACCGTCGCCGACTCCACCCAGGGAATCTGTTCCAACTGATGCTTGCGTTCATCCAGCGGAACGTAAAAGATGTTCTTGCCTATGTCCGCTCCGGCTACGTCCATTACCTGCGTGCGCGAAGCGTTGTTCACGCCGCTGATGGCCACGTTGTCCGTGGAGTCTATACGGAACCGCCAGGAGTTCATGCCGTAGAGGTAGGCGCCCACGGCCATGCTGATGAACGCGCCGGCAACAATCCCCAGCACTGCAACCACTTTGAGCTTGCTCAACGTTTTGCGCGTGAGCGTAGTGCGGCGCACCGGCACGCGGCGCGATGTGCGCAGGAATTGCCCGTCTTCGCCATCCAGACCGCCGTCAAGATCGCCGTCGAAATCAATAGCGTCTTCCAGTTCAGGAATTCCGGCATGCATGGACGGATCTTGCGCGTATCGCTGCCGCACACGTCCGCGTTCTGAAGACGCGCGTTCAGAAGTTGTTCTCGATGAGATAGCGATGCGTCCCGGCGAATCGCCAGGTGACGCCGCCAAACTGCGCGGGGCGTCTTTAGGATTGACTTCAATAATCTCGCGCGGCATTAATAAAGTTGGCCAGCGGAGTTGATCGCCACCCTCAATATACCTGTTTCGTCCCGATATTGTTAGGAGTTTTTACGAAAAAGCCGACTTTTTTATGGGTTAGACCCGGCGCCGGATGCTGTGGCCCCCTGCCCGGACCCATGTGGCAAAAGGCCCGGGGTTCCCGGAATCCAGGGCTCCCGGCTTGCCCGGGTTTGGCAAGCTGGGATGGGGCGCACGCTTCGCGTGGCGGGGTGGAGGCGCCCCCGGCTGCGCAGAAGCATGGTTTGGGCCCCAGTGCGTCGCGCCCGATCACCCTAGTCGTTGTCCAGCCGGATTCTTCTTGCCTCCCCCGGCTCGCCTTTGCTAGATTCGGCCTCAGTTGTCCACAATGGGGGAACGGATGCGCCACAATCTTCTTCGTCTATCGCTTTTGATCTGTCTTACCGCTTCGCTTACCGGGCAAACCGCCCCGTGGCAAAAGTACAGGAACGTTGCCGGCAACTTTGCGGTCCTTCTGCCCGTGGAACCCAAGGAGACCACCACGGGCGACACTCCAGCCACCACGTCGCACACCATCCAGGCCATCGCCGAAGCTGTGAGCTACACCATCGTGTATGTGACCTTGGACGAGGAACAGGAGGTCACGGAAGCCAATTACAAGACTTACAAGGAAGGCGTGCTCAAGGAGTTGTCCACCTGCACCGTGCTCGATGAGCAGCCGGCCGCGCCGGCCATCCCCGGTTATATTGGCCGGTGGTACCGGATGAACTGCGACATTTCCAATACCAAGCTGACCTTCGTCGGCAATCTCTACTGGGGAAAGCACTACGCTTACGCCGTGCTGGGGATGTTCGCCACCGCGCCTACCGATCCACCCAGCATCAAGAAATTCGTCAACTCGTTTGGGGTGATTGACGCCAGTAAGTAGAGGCTCTTGCCGGATCTTCTAACGCAGGGTCTTCTAGCGCCAGGTTCGAACAAACGACGCGCGGCGTGCAGTTTCTTGGCGATTCGCGCCTGCGGAGAGTGCTAAAAGCTCAGGAGTCGGCGGACTTGCCTTGAACTATTTGTCTTCTGCTGCTGTTCCGATCACCAGATCACGCGCGATCACCCGATCACCCGATCTTCCTAGGCCCTTTTCTTTGGCTTTTCGCGGGCTTTCAGCAGCTCCAGTACCTGCGCGCCCAGTTGAGAGATATTCCCCGCGCCCAGCGTCAAGATCATGTCGCCAGGCTCGGCCGCGGCAACCGCCTCGCGCGCCGCTTCAGCAAATGACGTCATGTGGCGCGCTTCTTTCCCGCCCAGCTTCTGGATCGCCGCCACCACGCGCTCAGAGGTCACGCCGGGGATAGGCGGTTCGCTGGCTGGATAGATGTCCACCAGCAAAACGCTGTCAGCGTCGGCAAAAGCCGTGCCGAATTCGTCCAGCAGGTCCCGCGTGCGGGTGTAGCGGTGCGGCTGGAAGACCACGTGGACCCGGCTGAAGCCGCACTGTCGCGCGGCCGCCAGCGTGGCGCGGACCTCCGTGGGGTGGTGGCCGTAATCGTCAATCACGCTCACGCCGTCAGCGCGGCCTTTGAGCTGGAAGCGGCGGTCCACGCCGCGGAAGCTTTCCAGGCCCTCGCGGATCTGCTCCGGATCAACATCCAGTCCCACGCCCACGCCGATGGCCGCCGTGGCGTTGAGCACGTTGTGGTATCCCGGCACTTGCAGATGAAATTCGCCCAGCGACTTGCCGCGATACTCCACATAAAAGTGCGAATTGTGGCGCAGGCTGGTGCACTTGGTCTTGGTCCGCAGGACGCGGAAGTCAGAATCTTCACGCTGCCCATAGGTGAGGGCGCGGCGCGCCAGGCGCGTCAGCAGGCTGCGCAGGCGGTCATCGTCATTGCACAGCAGCACCGTCCCGTAAAACGGCACACGGTCCACAAAATCTATGAAGGCCTGTTCCACGTCCGCCATGTCGCGGTAGCAGTCCATGTGCTCGCGGTCAATGTTGGTGACCACCGCCAGGATCGGCGAAAGCTTGAGGAAGGAGCGGTCGCTCTCGTCGGCTTCCACCACCATGTAGCGCGATTTGCCCAGGCGCGCGTTGGAGCCCATGGCATCCACGCGTCCGCCCACCACCACCGTGGGGTCCAGCCCGCCCGCCGCGAGCACCGAGGCCACCATGCTGGTGGTGGTGGTCTTGCCGTGCATGCCGGCAATGGCGATGCCGTACTTCAGGCGCATCAATTCCGCCAGCATCTCCGCCCGCGGAATCACCGCGATGTGGTGCGCGTGCGCCGAGACGACTTCCAGGTTGTCCCCGCGTACAGCCGAACTGGTCACCACCACCTCCGCGCCGGTGATGTTCTCCGCCTGGTGACCAATGAAAATGATTGCCCCCAGTTCCGCCAGGCGTTCGGTGATGGCCGAATGCTTCAGGTCTGAGCCGGAAACCTTGTAGCCGAGCGTAAGCAGGACTTCAGCAATGCCGCTCATGCCGATCCCGCCAATGCCTACGAAATGAATCCGCTGTATCTTGGCAAACATTATTTGTGTCGCTTCGCTCCAAACCGCTTAGGAGCTTTCTTCTTGTTTGAATCCTTCTGCGCCTGAAGCAGGCCGCTCGGCGCGCCAGTCGGCCTCGCGGCTGCCATTTCACTCGGTGATGCCTGTCGCTTCGCTCCAACCCGCCGTAGAGCTAGTTCCAGCTTTCGATTCTTCTGCGCTTGGTGCGGCGGGCTCGCCACGCCAGTCGGGCTCGCGGTTTTGGTTTGGCTAATTGCTATTTGCTAATTGCTAATTGCTTTTTTCCCGCCAACTCCGCCACCATCCTCGCCACCCGTCCTGCCGCATCGTGATGCGACAAAGCACGCGCCCGCGCCGACATCTCCGCCAGCTTTTTCCGGTCGCCCAACAACTCCACAATCGTCTCCGCCAATCGTTGCGGCGTCAACTCCGCTTGAGCAATCAGGACCGCGGCTCCTCCGGAGGCAATGGCTTCGGCATTGCGTCGCTGGTGATCGTCGGCCGCCTGCGGGAACGGAACA
This sequence comes from Terriglobia bacterium, assembly GCA_020072815.1. Lineage (NCBI taxonomy): Bacteria > Pseudomonadati > Acidobacteriota > Terriglobia > Terriglobia bacterium. The sequence goes on from JAIQGE010000001.1 coordinate 142,465, forward strand.
AAAATGGCCGGCTTCCCGGCCGCTGTAATTTCCGCCACCGTGCTTGCTCCTGAGCGGCACACCAGCAGGTCGGCCTGGGCAAACGCTTGCGGCATATTGTCAATGAAAGCCGATACTTCGGCGGCTACGCCCGCTTGCTGGTACGCTGCCGCAACCTCATTATAGTCGCGCTCACCCGTCTGGTGGATGACCCGTAAACCGGGAATTCGCTGCTGTACTTCCGGGATGGCCCCGATCATGGCCTGGTTGATGGCCCTGGCCCCTTGGCTTCCGCCAAAGATCAGCAATGTTGGCGGACCGGGACCGCCGGCGGCCGCGGGCGACGAAGGAATCGCAAAAAACTCCTGCCGCACCGGCACGCCCACCACTTGCGGGTTGCGGAAATATTTCGCGGTCTGCTCAAAGTGCACGGCCGCAGCCGACACCCGCTTGCCCACAACCTTGTTGGCGAATCCCGGCACGTAATTGGGCTCAAACGCTAAGGTGGGAATCTTCTCCAGGAGGGCCGCCGCCATGGCCGGACCTGAAGCATAGCCGCCCACGCCCACCACCACATCAGGATTGAAAATCGCCATGATCTTGCGCGCTTGCATAATGGCCAGCGGCAGATCAATAAGGGTCCGCAGCCGTGTGAGCCAACTCACGTTCTTCAGCGCGCCGATCTTGACCCGCATCAGCCCAAAGCCCGCCGCCGGCACCAGCCGGTTCTCAATGCCGCGCGCCGTGCCGACGAACAACACCTCCGCGCCGTATTGCGCTTTGAGTTCCCGGGCAATAGCCAGCGCCGGAATCACGTGACCGCCTGTTCCACCGCCGGCAATGAGTACGCGCATGTCAGGAAGAGTCTACCCGACGCGGCCAGCCTCCATGAGCACGTGTGCCCTAGTAATCATCACACTTTGGTCGGCAGTCCGACGCCCGTTTCCCTCCCCCTGTGACATCCATCACAGCCTGCCTGCCCAAGAGAAGTGGTATCATCGCCGCTCATAGGCTGAGACCGCGGTTACCGGTGCAATGCTTCTTCTCGCACGCAGATCCTGGTGCGAACATGTAACCCGGTTACCGAAAGACCAGACAAATCACACCGACTGCCAGGAGGCGTTTATGGCAACTGTCGCCCACACTGAATCCGGAATTGAGCAGCTCTTACAATCGGAAACCGAACTTCAGGCGCCGGCATTTCTGAAAGAACAAGCAAAGCTGAAAGACTATGACGCCGAGTACAAGCGTTCGGTGGACGACCCTGACGCGTTCTGGGACGGTGTCGCCAAAGAACTGGAATGGTTCCAGCCCTGGAACAAGGTGTTTCAATCCACGTATCCCACGTTCCAGTGGTTTCTGGGCGGCAAGTGCAACATCGCTTACAACGCGCTCGATCGCCAGGTGAAGTCCGGACGCAAGAACAAAGTCGCTTACATCTGGACCACTGAAGACGGCAGCGAACGCCAGATCACCTACGGCCAGTTGCTGGACTTTGTCTCCCGCACCGCCAACGGCCTCAAGTCGCTGGGGGTGAAGAAGGGCGACCGCGTCATCATCTATATGCCGCTGGCGCTGGAAGGCGTGGTGAGCATGCTGGCTTGCGCGCGCATCGGCGCGGTGCACTCCGTGGTTTATGCCGGGTTCAGCGTGCAAGCGCTGCGCAGCCGGATTGAAGATGCCCAGGCCCGCGTGGTCCTCACCGCGGATTTCACCATCCGCCGCGGCAAGCGCGTTCCGCTGCGCTCAATCGTTCAAGAGTCCATTGACGGTCTGGAAATCGTTGACAAAGTGGTGGTCCACCGCCGTGGGGAGCCGTTTGATCTGGATTCGCGCGAAGTTGACTTCTACGAACTGGTCAAGAGCCAAAGCACTGAGTGTCCAGCTGAGGTCATGGATTCGGAAGACCCGCTTTACATCCTTTATACCAGCGGCACCACCGGCAAGCCGAAAGGCGTGGTGCACGTGCACGGCGGATACATGGTGGGCACGTACTACCACATGACCCGCTTCTGGGACATCCGCGATGACGACGTCTTCTTCTGCACCTCCGACATCGGCTGGGTGGTGGGCCATTCGTATATCGTCTATGCGCCGCTGCTCGCCGGCGCCACCACCGTGTTCCGCGAAGGTGCCATTGATTTCCCGCATCCGGCCGTGGCTTGGGAGGTTTGCGAGAAGTATCGCGTCTCCGTCGTGTTCACAGCGCCCACGGCCGTCCGCATGTTCATGCGCCATGGCGATGAACTTCCCAAGAAGTATGACTTGCGCGGCATCCGCTTGTTCACCTGCGCGGGCGAGCCGCTGAACCCGGAAGCTCTGACCTGGGCCTATCGCGTGATCTGCGGCAACGGCAAGACCGGCTTCGTGGCCGACAACTGGTGGCAAACTGAAACCGGTGGTCCGTGCCTGGGCACGCTCAGCTGCTTCCCCCAGCGTCCGGCCAAAGCCGGCAAGGCGCTTCCCGGCGTGGTGGCGGAAGTGGTCAACCAGCAAGGCGAGAAGATGCCGCCCAACAAAGGCGGACTGCTGGTGCTGCGCCGTCCTTTCCCCCACATGTTCCGCACCGTCTATGGCGACGCGGAGCGCTATGCGCAGGATTGGAGCAAATTCGGCAATGCTTATGCCACCGGCGATGTCGCGGTGTGCGATGCCGACGGCTACTTCACCGTGGTGGGCCGCGCCGATGACGTGCTCAACGTTGCCGGCCATCGCATTGGCACCGCTGACGTGGAAGGCGCGTTGGTCAGCCATCCCGCCGTCGCCGAAGCCGCGGTCATCGGAATCCCGGATGAGATAAAAGGAGAAAACATCAAGGCCTTTGTCATCCTGCGCGTGGGACACACGGCTTCCCCCGAACTGGAGGCCAAGTTGAAAGACCACGTGCGCCACACGCTGGGCTCGATTGCGGTCCCGGTGGCGGTGGCGTTTCCAGACAAACTGCCCAAGACTCGGAGTGGAAAGATCATACGGCGCCTGTTAAAGGCGCAGGAACTAGGCCGCGACGTCGGCGATCTTTCAACCCTGGAGGAATAACAGCAAGACCATCAGGGCACTCCCTCACCCGGCGCAGCGTGATTAGCTAGACGCTGCGCCGGGTTCCAACCTTATTTCATGTCGCTTCGCGACAAACCGCCAGCGATTCTGGCTTCCGCAAAATGCCTTCTGCTCCTGTAGCACGCCGCTCGGCGCCATACGGGCCTCGCGTCGGACCTTTCCTGCAAAGAGATTCTGCCTCTGCGCGGCAAACCGCCAGCTAGCTTCCTTCACGCTGCTACTAGCCTGTGCTTGTTTTGGCGAAGCTTCATCGTTCCTCTTCCGCGTGCGTTGGCGCAGACGGTTTGCGGGCCTCCTCCAGCGCGACTCTGATCTTCAGCGTCTTCCCGCTGAGCACGTAAATCCTCTCCCGATAGCTGGCGCGCCCCGGCGCCGAAATCGAAAGATCATAGGTTCCTGGCTTCAACCGCAGGTGTTTCAGGTCCTCCGCGTTGCCGGCGAAGGCTCCGTCCACGTAAACGCGCGCGAATTTAGGCTCCACGGACAATTTGACTTCGCCCCCTCCATAGCCGTAACCGTAAGCGTATCCGGGATAGTAGGGCGAATAGTAAGGCCCGTAATAAGGACCATAGTAGTAAGGCCAGTAGTACCCGCGCGGGTAAAACCCAAACCCCACGAACGGACGGACAAACGCCCTGCGCGGGAAGCGGGCAAAGCCCGCGCCTACCGCCACAGTAACGTGCGGCCGGGTGCTGTAACTTCTGGCCGAGTTGTTTGCGGTGGCCGGTTTGGTGTCTGCTTTTGTATTGGAAGCCGGCTGGCTTGAAGGCCGGGTCTCAGCCTGCGCCTGCTGCTCCTGCGACGCCGGCGCAGTTGGCGTCTGGCCGCTTTGTCTGGCAGCGTCCTGCGTTTGGCTGTCAGCGGGAGGCTGCGGCTGTTCGGCGGCCGCCGGCGTTTTCTGATCTGCTGGCTGGTTCTGCAGTCCATAGCCGAACATGACTGAACCCAGCAGAACTGCCGATACATAGACAGCTTTCAAGACGACGGTTGGATGTTGCTTTTCCATAAGGCGCGCCCCTTGGAATGGATTTTCGTTCATCTCTCTTGACTGGTTGATGTGGCACGTTGCCAGCCATCCGCCTAACGGACGCTGCGTCTTGATTTTCAATGTCTTAGGTGAGGAGAAACGCTGCGCAGTTCGTCCTCTTGGTGGTTTTCAGCCAGATCGTTGGTGGATTTCAACCATGGCGTCGCTCCTTCACTCAAGCTCTGTAGGGCGACTACAGGCGGTCCACGGCCGCACTACCTGTCTTTGTTGGCGCGCAAGGTGCTGCAAAAAAACTCCCTTCCGCATCGGATGATGGGAAGGGAGCCTGAAACTTTCTTGTTTTGGTCTAGCGACTAGGCAGCCGCGATCGTGGTGCTGCCGCCATCACCTTTTAGTTGAGGCGCTTTCATCCTGCGTAGGACGAAGAAAGCGAGCGTCGCCGCAATCAAGTCGAAGGCGATAGCCACCGTGAACACTCCGATCCAGCCCGTCTTGGGCAGCGTCCATTTGGCCGCGAAAGGCGTCCATGTCTTAGGCAGCACGGTTAGCGTGAGGCCGTAGGCGATCACCAGTCCTGCCACGGTGAGCAGAATCCCTTTGGTGGCCTTACTCAGGTTGATGTTCCACACCGTCGGGGCAAGGAACACGGCGAAGAGCACCATGACTCCACCGATCAAGAGCAGGATGTCGGCGCGAAAATCAAAGGCCTTGCCCGCCGCCAATGCTGAACCGATGGGAATAAACACTGAAGCTGTCCCCTTGGCCGTGTAGAGGAAGCCGTAATTCGCCGTGGCATGCTTGCGGCCGAAGAAGTCGCCACAGAGCGCCGGGAACAGCGAGAAGATCTCGCCCCACCCGAAAAAGGTGAATGCGCTGAAGACCACAAACATCAGCGGGTTGCTGGCCGTCTTGATCAGGGTGAAGATGGCCACCGCTTCCAAACCAAAAGCCAGGGCCATGGTCTTCTCACGGCCAATATGGTCGGAAACAAATCCCCACAAGGGGCGGCAGAGGCCGTTCACCAGACGGTCGGCGGAAAGCGCGAAGGTGAGCGCCGGCATGGTGAGCCATAGCAGGCTCACGTTGATTTTGTCCACCTTGAAGTCAATCGCCATGGGAGCCAGCTGGGCCACTGCCATCAAGCCTCCGGTGGCGACCATGGTCATCATTACATACATGAGCCAGAAGTGCGGCGTCGCCGCCATTTCCCCGGATGTGAAGGAAACCGGCGCTTGGCGCGTTCTTACTTCTTCGCTGCCTTTGGACCTCCAGGTCTTAGGCAACCATCCCGCCGGCGGCGATTTCAGGAACAACGCCGCAATCACCACCACCGCGCCCTGAATGATGCCCCAGCGAATGAATGCCGTTTGGTATCCGGCCGAGGCAATCAATTTGGCGATGGGCGCCACCGTGAAGGCTGATCCCGCGCCGAAGCCGGCTGCCGTCAATCCTGCCGCCAGGCCACGGTGGTCGGGGAACCATTTCAACGCGCTGCCAACCGCTGTCCCGTAGACAATTCCCGCTCCGATGCCGGCGATTGCGTAGGCCAGATACAGAGCTGTGATGGTTTCAGCTTTCCCGCTCATGACCCAGCCCAGTCCGGCGAGAACTCCGCCCAGCATGACTAGCAAGCGCGGGCCGAACTTGTCCACCAGCCAGCCTTCAAAAGGCACCAGCCAGGTTTCCAGCAGCACAAACACGGTGAACGTCACCTGGATGAGCGCTTGTTCTACTTTGAGTTGTTTTTGCAGCGGCGATACAAAGAGCGTCCAGCCGTACTGGAAGTTGGCAACCGCAATCATGCTCACTACGCTTGCGGTCAGAATCAGCCAGCGGTTGGAGAAGAGAGATTCAGTTTCTGGGGCCGGTGTTGCAGCCGATGATGCAGACATAGAAATGCCTCCTGACTTGCCTCACTTGTAAGAAACCTCGCGGGCCAAGTTACATCGCTACTTTGCCTTACCCTTTTTTACCCTTCCCTCTTTCCCTTGACGCCCATCGGGCAGATGGCGCAACAACGGCAACTCCTTCGAGCTGCCGTTGTGCTGTTTTAATTGCCCGGTATATTACTCCGCCGGGGCCTGATCTGCCTCAATTTCTTTTCTGAAGGGAATCACGCCGGGATACAGCCATTTGGTCCACATTTCGTCAATCTTGCTCTGGAAGTAGTCGGTATCGTCCTTGGTGAAGTGGGCGAAGCGTCCTTGTTTGGTCAAGTAGTCTCTTACCGGCTGGCGGCGAATCTTGCCCGCGGCAATCTGTTGGGTCCTGCCGGTCAGGCGCAGTACGCCGTTTTCTATTTCATACAACGGCCATACGCCGGTATTCACGGCGAGTTCGCCGATTTCGTGAGACAGGTACGGATCGTAGTCCCAGCCCTTGGGGCACGGGTCAAGCGAGTGGATGAACGTGGGCCCGCCGATGGCCAGGGCCTTGCGCATGGAGTTCATGGCGTGCAGGCCATAGGACATGCTGATGGTTGCGACGTACTTGCATTCCGGGTGTCCCGCGGCCATCATGCCGGCCATGTTTTTCTTCCAGCGATGATGCATGATCCGCTTTACTTTGCCGGGGGTGCTGAAGGTGGTGTTGGCGCCCCAAGGCGTGCTGCCGGAGAGCTGAATGTCAGTGTTGGCGTATGACTCGTTGTCATACATCAGGATCAGGCAGTTGTAATCAGGATGGGTCAGTGTGGCCGAGATGCCGCTGATGCCCATGTCCGCCCCGCCGCCATCGCCGCAGAAGGCGATCACGTTGATGGGCTCGTTCTTCATCTTGCCTTTGCGCATCAGGACTTTCAGCGCGGCGGCTGTGCCCAGCGCGGCGGAACCGCTGCTGCCCAGTTGCGTATGCATCCACGGCACCACCCAACTGGTGCTGTAATACGTGGTGTTGGCCACGTACATGCATCCTGTGCTGCCCAGCACGATGGTCCGCGGCCCTGCGGCCTTGGCCATCAGCTTCATCAGCAGCGCCGATTCGCACCCCTGGCATGTCCGGTGGCCGGAGGTAAAGAATTCCTCCAGGGGCAGCTTCTTGACTGATTTAAACGGGTCCAGCGCCTGTGTGGGATCGTGTTTTACGATAGTAGCCATTGCTTCACATTCCTTTCTGATGGTGAGAACTCACATCAGCGAAAAAAGGTTTATTCGCGCAGTCCAATCCACTGCGTAAGCGGCTGCGCCTTGCCACTGGCGGCCTGGAGCACGGACGCGGTGATCTTCTCCACATCCGGAATAGTGACTTCGCGGCCGCCGAGACCGGCGATAAAGCCCAGCACTGGCGGCTTGTTGCCCGCGGAGCAGTAAAGAGCGGTGCGGACCTCAGTGGCCAACACGCCGCTGTTGTAGGGCGATCCCATGGAATAGTCGCGATCAATCACGCCCACGGCCTTGAAACGGCTCAGGCACTTGGCCAACTCTTCAGCGGCAAATGGACGGAACCAGCGCATGCGGACGAACCCAACTTTCTTGCCTTCATCGCGCATCTTGCGGATGGCCACTTTCACCGGCGTGGAGAGCGTACCCATGCCCATCAACACCACGTCGGCGTCACTGGTCATGTATTCCTCAAAGAACGGGTTGCCGTAAGAGCGTCCGAAAATCTTTTCAAATTCCGCATACGCTTCTTTCAGCACGCCGTAACTCTTCTCAATGGCGGCATAGTTCTGGCGGCGGATCTCCATGACCCAGTCTTCGTTGCCCTGCGGGGCCACGGTGATGGGATTGTCCGGATGCAGCAGCAGGTCGCCGCGGTCATAGCGCGGCAGGAACTTGTTGACCTGTTCCTGTGTAGGGATGTGCACCAGCGCCTGGGAATGCGTGAGGAACGCGCCGTCGCAACTGATGGCGCAGGGCAGGAACACCCGGCGGTCTTCAGAAACGCGGTACGCGATCAGCGCGGTGTCCAGGGCTTCCTGGGCGTTGTCCACCCAGACCAGTTGCCAGCCCAGGTCGCGGACGGCGAGCGCGTCATTGTGTTCCACCCCGAACGCGCCGGGATCATCCAGCGCGCGGTTGCCGACCATGGCAATCATGGGAATGCGCAACGCCGGAGTAACCGTGAGCGCTTCCATGGCGTACATCCAGCCCACGCCGCTTGAGCCGCAAAACACACGCGCGCCTGCAGCGGAAGCGTGTTTCACGATCTCAAACTGGGAGTGCTCGCCTTCGGCCACAATGTATTCGCAATCCATTTCGCCGTTGGCCACCAGTTTGCAAATGTACTGCATCACTGTGTCATACGGCCGGATTGGATAGGCCGTGATCACGTCCACATCGGCCAGCTTGCAGGCGACCGCGATGGCTTCGCTGCCGGTTATTAACGCTGTATCGTCAGTCTTTTTCTGTTCTTCAACGACTGTAGCTATCGCCATGACAAACTCCCTTCCTGATGTTGATTATCCTTTGCTCGCGATGTCCAGCATTTCCGGGATCTGCTCTTCATATTGTCCCAGGTAGCGGAAACCGTGCGATCTGTCGCCATGCCCTTTGATCTTCTGCTGTACCCAGCCTTTGTAGGCGGCCTTGTCTTTGCGCCACGCCACCCATTGGCTGGAGTTGTCGTGGAAAGCGGTCTCATTCACCATGGTCACGCAGTTGGGTACGGGGCATACCGCTTCGCAAACTCCGCAACCGCAGCAGGCTTCCATGTTGGCGTCATACAGACCTTCCGGCGTCACATCGAAGCAGGAATCCGGGCACTGCAGCCAGCACAGCGTGCACTTGATGCAGGTATCAAAATCCACCACCGGACGCATGGTCCGCGTGCTGAATTTCTTGAACGTGGGATTGCGGTCCGGCTTGTAGCCGCCTGTGGCCTTGGTGGCCGGATCACTCATAGCATGGCCTTGAGGAATGCTGGGGATGGCGATGCCTTCGCCCATCTGGTGCCAGCTGGGCAGATCAAACTTGAATGGCACTTCCGGGTTGCCCTGGTTGGGGTTCACGGTGACCGACGTGACGCGCTCAAAGGCCCGCGCCGCGGATGTGACCTTCACCGGATCATGCCACTCGTCCGTGATGGCGCTTTGGACTGACTTCAGGCTGAACAGGTCGGGAAGGATTTTGGCGATGGCGCCCAGGATGCGTACGTCCGTGTGGTCATCCTTGTAGACCCACAGGCCGGAGAAGCTGACGGTGCCCTTGATGATCGCCATTTGGTACGGGGTCTCTTTGCGGTGGCACATGGGGATGATGGCGTCCGGTTGCTCGCGCGAGGTCACAATCAGCGTGCCGCCGGGCTTGAGCAGCTTGTTGACCGGCTGCAGTCCATACCACGCCCAGGACTCAACCCCTTTGCACAGAGTGTCGTCCACCACAATGGTGACGTCCACGTCCTTGGGTTCATATTTCGCCATGCCTTCTTCCAGCGTGACGTCGTCGGTGGCGACGATGGCGAAACTTTTTGCGGGAATGCCGTTGCGTTCCGGGCTGTCACCGTAACGGCCGAATGAGATGCCGGGCTTGCCTTCTTTGTGGGCCGCCAGCACAATTGCACGGCTGATGTTCCTGGCCAGGGTTTTCTGGAAAATGCCGCGATAGATAATCTCAATGGCGAATAACCGACCCATGTGCTGCCTCCATATCTTTTAGAACTTCTTCAATACCATTCCCTCTACGTCTCTTAGATGATGCCGCATGGCCGCTTCGGCCGCTTTGGCATCGTGCCGCTTGATCGCCGCCAGCATCCGCTGGTGTCCGGCGAAGGATTTCTGCGGCCGTCCTTCGGTTTGCAAAGATCGTGCGCGCGTCTCGCGCAGCATGTCCATCACTACGTCCAGCACCTTCAAAACCACGCTATTGCGGGATGCGGTAGCAATGGCGTAATGAAACTCCGTGTCCTCTTCCACCGCCAGCCCGCCGGTGCGGACTTTCTCGCGATGGCGGCGCAGGATGTCTTCCATCCCGGCGATCTCTTTCTGCGATGCATGCCGGGCAGCGCGCGCTGCCAGCGGCGGCTCCAGCATCTTGCGAAAATCCAGCAACTCAGCCACCAACTGCTTGCGGTTGGCGATCACGCTGGAGAGCGGGCTTACCAGCACGTCTGGCGAAACCTCCCGCACCACCGTCCCCGCGCCTTGCCGGGGCTCCACCATGCCCACCAGTTCCAGCCGCCGCAGGCCGTCGCGGATGGAGCTGCGGCTCACGCCCAGCATCTCGGTCAACTCGCGTTCCGAGGGAAGCTTGTCGCCGGGGCGCATCTTCTCCAGGATCAGCCGCTCAATCTGATGGGCGACTTGCTCATGGACCTTGTGCTTACGGATGGCCGCAAACTCTGCTTTCATCGTCGCCAGCACTCCCCGCCCGGTTTGCCCAATTTGGCATCTGATCCCAAGTGGTCTGCTAACCGGACCAAAACACTATACCTCTTCTGCCAGCCCGTCAAGCAACTTTGTTGGAAGAAATCTTGAGGAATCCGGCCAGCCAAGCCCTTGGCCTTCCGGGCCCAAAAAGAGCTTATGGAGCGCAGGCAAATTTGCCTGCGAATCTTAAACTTAGTGACTCGTTTGGGGTTACGGCGGTGACGGCGGTCACGGAAAGGTGTGACGAAGGGGGGACTGATTGCGGGGCGAGTGCATATGATTTGCTCTTGCCTGTCATTTGCGGCTTGCCAAGCTTTCTTTTCGCCCGCGCGGATCTAGACTTGTGGAATAATGTTTGCGCGGCTAGAGGAGGCGAAAGATGCCCTCTGCAATAGACAAAGTCATCCTCACCGACCTGACGGCGTTGAAAGCCAAGTACGGCGACGCTGGTGCAAGCAAAATCAACAAGTCGGTAGATGCGCTGATCGCTGCCGATAAGCAGCGTGGATTGACCAGTTGCTTGATCGCCGTGGACGATGCTGCGGCCATGAAAAAGCTTGCGGCAACTGCCGTCGTCAAGGCCGCGGACCCCAAGCAAAACAAAGTCGCCGTTGACGGCATCTACAAAGCTCTCGCGCCTGACTACCTGCTTATCCTTGGCTCAGTAGACGTGATTCCTCATCAGGACCTGAAGAACCCCGTCTACGACCCCTCGCCCAGTGGTGACCCCGACAAAATTGCGTTTGGCGACCTGCCTTATGCCTGTGAAGCCCCTTATAGCCAAAAGCCACAGGATTTCTTGGGGCCAACGCGCGTGGTTGGACGCTTACCGGATTTGACAGGCGGCGCTGACCCGGCTTACCTCGTCGGATTGCTGCAAACCGCGGCGTCGTACAAGACCCAAGGGCCAACGGGCTACGATCGTTATTTCGGAATTTCCGCTCAAATCTGGAAGAAGTCAACCGCCCTTAGCCTGGGAAATATTTTTGGCACAGCCACGGACCTGAAGACCATCCCGCCGGGCAACAAGAAATGGCCGGCTGCGTCACTCCGCAGGATGGCCCACTTTATCAACTGTCATGGTGCAGACACTTCGTCACAGTTTTATGGCCAGCCGGCAAGTGGCAAGGAAGTCTACCCGGTCGCGCTCGACGCTGCTTACGTCAACGGTAAGGTGGCCGACGGCACCGTGGCAGCCGCTGAATGCTGCTACGGCGGGCAACTGTACGATCCATCACTGCTGAAGGGTCAACAAGGCATCCTTAACACATACCTGGCCAACAAGGCATACGGGTTCTTTGCCAGCACGACGATTGCTTACGGACCAGAGGATTCCAACGCGCAGGCGGACCTCATTTGCCAGTACTTCATCCTAAGCGTGCTTGGCGGGGCCTCTCTGGGCAGGGCCGCTTTGGAGGCACGGCAGAAGTTCGTACAGACAGCCTCCCCGCCAGATCCCTCAGACATAAAAACTTTGAGCCAGTTTAATCTCTACGGCGATCCGTCAATTACCCCAATAAAAATGCCGTCGCCGTCTTTGAGCATAGCTAAACCCAAGTCGGCAAAGTCCATGGTTGCTTTCGCCGGGGAGCGCGCTGAGCGATCAGACCGTAGAAGACTCTTGTTCCGGATAGGACTCAACTTGGCCAACACCGAAGCCCAGGCATATTTTACGGCGCGCAAAGCCACCAGGTCTGTTCAGGCAGCCCTCCTAAAGAAAGCCGGTGAGTTGGGCATCAAGCCCACGAAGACCTTGTCTTTTGATATCAGACACCCAGCCGGCTCGATGAAGACCATGCCTAAGACTCTAGGGGCAAAGTTGATTGCTCCTACCCGCTTCCATGTGATCTTCGGCGATACTGGAAAGAAAGATCGCGCGTCCTCCGCGCCCGTGGTTAGAATCGTCGGTTTGATTGGGAAAGAAGTGGACGGGCAAGTCGTGTCCGTGAGGAAAATTGCGAGCCGTTAACTTGACGGAAAAGCTGGGACGATCAGCATTTGGCTTCGCCAGGGATTAGATGGCGGCATGGAAGAAATTTCAGGACAAGTCGTAAAAGGGCCCTTTGCCACGGGCTCCAAGAGCGAGCACAACGCTATTTTTTTAATTAGCGAAAAAGGCCGTTATGTCCTCCGCCGGCTGGGTGGTAACCCCTTTCAGGACCCTGAGCTGGAAAAACTGGTTGGAAAAACCATTCGTGGCCAGGGAGTTGTTACGGACTATACTTTTCTCCTGTCCGACTGGAGCGAATTGAAATAGCAACGTGCCTTCCCGGCGGCACACTCTGTGCGGCCTTCGTGGCCCTTGTGGTTAGAGGGTGCTCTGGCCACGGGCAATATCGGGGTCCCGGACCTCAAACCAGAAAAAACTGTAATTACGACCCAGGATCGTATATCCTTTGCCGCCTGTTAAGCCGCCGTGGAACTTTTGTTCAATCTCGCCTGGCTGGCGCTGGCCGCGGCGCTGCTGTTTCTTTACGGCGCGCGGGCGCCGTCGTTCGCCACCGAACATCGCCGCATCACCAGCGCCATCGCTCTGGCCTGCATCCTGGCGTTGCTGTTCCCGGTGATCTCCATCAGTGACGATCTCAGTTGCAACCCCGATCTGGCGGAATCCAATGCTTCCAAGAAATGGGTAGCGTCAACGCATCTTGCCAAACCGCTGATCTCGACGTGGCTGAGCGTACCTCCACCGCAGAGAGGCACGCGAAGAGAACCGGTGCTCGATGCCGGCTGCCTCGCGCAATCACCTGGACTCTCCTCCTCGAATTTGAACCGGCGTCCTCCCCCCTGCGCTCTCCTAGCAGCAGAGCAGTTTGCTCGGCCGGTCTGATTCCTCTAATCAAACTTGAGCTGTTTGCATGCGTTGCCTGCATTTTTTATGGGACTGCTCCCGGCATGTCGCGTTTGCGCCTGCCGTTGATGCAGCTTCCGGCAGGCCGATCTTGGAAAACGGAATCTTCCGCTTTTCCCACTAGGCGAGGAGAATTTCAATCCCCTCGCAGGGCCCCATTTTGAGTTCGACCAGGCGCTGCACGCTTTCCCGCCGCCAGTGTGCGGACGGGCCGCGCTTGTCAGATCAAACCCGGAGAATAAAAAATGCGTTCACCAACAAAGTGTCTACTGCTCGTTTTACTTTTCATCATGCTCGGCGCCGTCGCCTATCCTCAGAGTACGTCGGCCCCCGCTACCACCGCCTCCTCATCGCCCTCAGCCGCAAGCCGGGACGAAGTGGACCAACTGCGCCAGGAAGTGGCGGCGCAGCGCCAAACCATTGAGCAACTGAAAACCATGGTGCAGCAACTGGTTTCAGCCAAATCGCAGGATGCCGCCCCGGGCGCCGCCCGCGTGGTGGATGCCACCTTGGTGCAACCGGCCACGGCCGCCGCACCAGCAACCGCCGCTGCTTCCGGCCAGGAGTCGGGCGAGAAGGGCGAAAAGAAAGACGGCAACGCCCAGAAATCCGGCCCCGAGCTCAAGTTTTCCGTCGGCGGCGGTGAAGTCCAGATCTATGGCCACGCTGACGTGTCCTTCGACTACGTGGACAATGGTCTGGCCAACCGCTTTGGCGCAGTCGGCAACAATGGGTGGCTGGCGCAGCTTTCCAGCAACCTGTCTTACTTTGGCGTGCGCGGCTCGCGCAAGCTCACCCACAACCTGAACGGAGTTTTCCAGATTGAAACTGAAGTGGCCTTCACGGCCACGCCCGGCCCAACCACGGACGCGCAAGTCAAGCAGGGCCTGGGCTCGCGCGATACCTACGTCGGGCTGCAGGGCGACTGGGGCGCCATCAAGATGGGCAAACAAGATGCGCCTTACAAAAGGGCATCGGCTAGGGTGGACCCGTTCATCAATTCCATCGGCGACAGCCGCAGCATCATGGGCAACAGCGGCGGCGACAATCGCTCAGAGTTCAACACCCGTGTGCCGCATTCGCTGTGGTATGAGTCGCCGAAGTTTTTCAAAGACTTCAATGCCGCCGTTCAGTTCTCACCCGGACAGAACCGCACTGACGACAACAGCATCCTGGCGCGCGCCGAACCCAACTGCACCGGCGGCAATGACGGCCCCTGCACCGACGGTGGCTTCGGCAACCTGCTGAGCGCCTCTCTTACCTATAACAAAGGCCCGCTCTACGCTTTCACCGCTTACGAACACCACGCCAAAGTCAATCGCGCGGCCGACGAGGGCGGATCCTCAGTCCCCGGTGTGCCGCCGGCGGGATCGGTAGGCATCGCCGACGAAAGCGCATGGAAAATCGGCGGGCAGTACAACTTGAAAAAATCGCGGACGACAGCGAATTTCGTCTACGAAAAGCTGAAGCGCTACGCGCCAGCCGTGGGGGCCTTCAACGAGCGCTCGCGGCCAACGGCCACCTGGCTGTCGGTCACGCAAGGGTTCACGCCGAATGACGACCTCAATTTCGGCTGGGCCCATGCCGGCAAGACGCCCGGCGATCCTGGCGGGCAGATCAACCAACCCGGAACCCTGATCAACCTGGCCGGGCCGATTGACAACGAGGCCAACCTGATTGACCTGGGCTTCAAACACCGCTTCCCGGACAAGAGGACGTCAGCGTACTTCGTATATGCGCAGCAGATGAACCATCAGGGCGCCCACTACGATCTGGGGGCCAACGGCCACGGGGCCGTTGTGGATCGCCAGGACGCTGCGGGCAATTCCTTCACCGGCTTGACGCACAGAGGGCTCTCCCTCGGATTGACGTACGACTTCTAACCGCTTGTTCAAACAGGCCCGGACGCAGACTCTGCTCCGGGCCTTTATTCCGCCTGTTGCGTGACGTTCAGCAACACGCCCACGCTGGCCAGCATCACAAACAGCGATGACCCGCCATAAGAAATGAACGGCAGCGGAATGCCTTTGGTCGGCAGCAGGGCCAGCACCACGCTGATGTTAAAAAAGGCCTGGGCCACCACCATCGTCGTAATGCCCACGGCCAGGAAGCGGGCAAACGGGTCGCGCGAGCGCATGGCGGCACGAAACCCGCGCCAGGCAAACACCGCAAACAGCAACGCAACGAACACTGCGCCCACCATTCCCAGCTCTTCCGCGGTGACGGCGTAGATGAAGTCGGTGTGCGGCTCGGGCAGGTAGAAAAGTTTCTGGCGGCCTTCCATCAATCCAAGGCCGGTGATGCCCCCGGTCCCCACGGCAATGAGCGATTGGTTGATATGGAAGCCGGCGCCTTGAGGATCACGGTCAGGAAACAGGAACGCGATGATACGCTTCCATCGCCAGGGCACAAACACGATCAAATAGAGCACCGCGGGAACGATCGGCACCAGAGCGTAAACAAAGTAGCGGATGCGCATGCCGGCGGCATAGAGAATGGCCGCGGTGACGCCCATGCAAACCAAGGCCGTGCCCAGATCAGGCTGCCGGATGATGAGCGCCGCAAACAGCGCCACCGGAACAGCAACCGGCAACAGAGTGTGCCGCCAGTCGTCCATGGATTTGAGGCGGCCTTCCAGAAAAAACGCCAGAAACAGGATGAGCGCGGGCTTGGCCAACTCCGACGGCTGAAACGAGAACGCGCCCATGCGAATCCAGCGATGTGTGTTGTGCGTGCGGTCCAGAAAGAGCACGGCCACCAGCAACAGCGTAGTCAGGCCGAGAAACGTGAAGACCACGCCGGGATGCTTCCAGCGGCGATAGTCCACGCGCATCAGCACGGCCATGGCGGCCAGTCCGGCCAGCGCCCAGCCGAGTTGGCGAACCACAAAATGGTACGGCGAACCAAAACGCTCTCCGGCCAGCACCGCCGACGCGCTGAACACCATCACCACGCCCACGCCGGTCAGCAAGAGGGTCGCCGCAAACAGCCATTTATCTATGCCTACTCGTCTGGCCACTAGCTTCTGTCTCCCGTCGTCACCGGAGCCAGCGCCATCACCAACTCCTTGAAGATGCGTCCGCGCTGTTCGTAGTTTTCAAACTGGTCAAAGCTGGCGCACGCGGGAGCCAGCAGCACTACGTCGCCCGGCTTGGCGGCCTCAAAAGCCTGGCGCACCGCCCGCTCCAGCGTGCCGGAACGTTCGATGGGCGTGGCCCCCTGGATCTGCGAAGCAATCTTCTCCGCGGCGGCGCCGATCAAATACGCTCGCCGCGCACGCTCGCGCAGCAAGGCGACAAGCACCGTGTAGTCGCTGCCTTTGTCTTTGCCGCCAAGAATAATGTGGATGTTTCCCGGGAACGACTCCAGCGCTTTCACCGTGGCATCCACGTTGGTGGCTTTGGAATCGTTGTAAAACGCGACGCCGTTGATGGTGGTCACCAGTTCCAGACGGTGTTCCACCGCGCGGAAGTCGCTGACGGCCTGGCGCACCTGCTGCGGCCCGCATCCGGCAACCATGCCCATGGCCACCGCGGCCAGCACGTTCTCCAGATTGTGCGCGCCTTTTAGATGAATGTCCGCTCGCGTCAGGACGGTTTGGTCTTTACCATTTTGCCGGAAGATGATGTCGTCGCCCTTGAGGTACGCTCCGTTTTCGACAGGCTGCTTGCGGCTGAACCACAACAGCGAGCTCTTGATTTTGCCTTTCAGCGCGACGCACGCGGGATCGTCGGCATTGAGCACGGCGAAATCGCCAGAACTCTGGTTTTCCCCAGCGCCTGGGCGCTGGTTTTCAAAGATGCGTGCCTTGGCGTCCGCGTACGCCTGAAAAGTGTGGTGGCGGTCCAGATGGTCAGGCGTGATATTGAGGACGGCCGCGATCCAAGGACGAAACTGCTCAATCGTCTCCAACTGAAAGCTGGAAATCTCCAGGACGACCAGCGCGTCCGGCGAAGATTTTCCGGCAAGAGATATCACCGGCGTACCGATGTTGCCGCCCACCAGCGTCTTCTTCCCGCTTTTGGCCAGGATTTCGCCCACCAAAGTAGTCGTGGTGGTCTTGCCGTTGGAGCCGGTAATCGCGATCACCTTGCCTTGCAGGAAGCGGAACGCCAGTTCAACTTCGCCGATCACCGGAATGCCCAGGGTGCGCGCGTGCTGCAAGTTCGGCTGGTCCGTGGGAACGCCCGGGCTCACCACGATCAGGTCCTGGTCGCGGAAGGTGCGCTCGCCGTGGCGCCCGGTTTCAATAGAGACGCCGCGGTCCAGCAGCGCGGCAATTTCAGTTTGCAACTGGACGTCACTCTTGGCGTCAGAAACGGTGACCTTGGCGCCGCGTTCCTGCAAAAAGAATGCCGCAGCCACGCCGGAACGGCCCAGCCCAACCACCAAGACCCGTTTGTTCTTCAACTCCATGCCGGTTCCCATTGTGACACGAATGAGTGTGCCGCGAACCTGTTTCCCACTCGAACCCGTTTACTCGTCGCGCACCATCGCGGCATTAGCGCAATTTCAACGTGGTCAGCGCGAACAGAGCAAAGATCAGCGCCAGAATCCAGAAACGAATAATGATCTTGGATTCCGACCACCCCTGCAGTTCAAAGTGATGGTGGATCGGCGCCATCTTGAAGATGCGCTTCTTGCGCAGCTTGTACGATCCCACCTGCAGGATCACTGACAGCGCTTCAATCACAAAGATCCCGCCCACAAACGGCAGCAGCAATTCCTGCTTGATGATGACGGCCACCGTGCCGATGGCCCCGCCCAGCGCCAGCGAGCCCACGTCACCCATAAAAATTTCCGCGGGGTGCGCGTTGTACCAGAGAAAGCCGATGCTGGACCCCACCATGGCCCCGCAGAAGACCGTCAGCTCCGCCACCTGCGGCATCTTCTGCAGTTCCAGGTACTCTGAGAACACGGCATGACCGCTCAAGTACGTGAGCACGGTAAGCGCGCCGGTGGCAATCACCGTGCAGCCGATGGCCAGGCCGTCAAGCCCGTCGGTGAGGTTAACGGCGTTGCTGGAGCCCACCAGCACCAGCATGACAAAAACCACAAACGGCGCGAACGCCAGAAACCAAAGATGCGGATAGTGGCGCAGGCTGTCTATCACCAGGTCCGGCCGCACCTGCTTGAAGAACGGGACCATCAGGTGCGTAGAGTATTGCCGCTTGGCCGTGAGATACACCAGCACCACGCCCACCACGCCGGCCGCCAGAAACTGCAGCAACAGCTTCATCTTTCCGGTGAGACCGAGATTGCGTCTGTTCGCGACCTTAAGATAGTCGTCGGCAAATCCGATGGCGCCGAAGGCCACGGTGGAGAAAATCGCCAACCATATATAGATGTTGGAAAGGTCGGCCCAAAGCAGCGTGGGAATCACGATGGCCACGGTAATCAGCACGCCGCCCATGGTCGGAGTGCCGGCTTTTTTCTGGTGGGCCTTGGGGCCTTCTTCGCGGATGTACTGGCCGATCTGGAACTCGCGCAGCCGCCGGATAATCGCCGGGCCGATAATCAACCCCATGAACAAAGCGGTGAGGCTGGCAAACGCGGTGCGAAACGTGACGTACCTGAAAATGCGAAACGGAGGAAAATGCGCAAACAACCGTTGATAAAGGAGCCAGTAAAGCAATATTCCTCCGCAGGCAGTATTTAGTACTTAGTAGTTAGTCAGCCGCTCTCGCTCTTAGCTCGATCTGTTCCTCAACACTGCTCAAAAATGAGGTGAGCATTTTGCGCACCTCGCTCAGCTTGGTTGCGTTGCTCGCGAAGTCAACTCCAACGTCAGACTGTGGGCCTTGTTCCAAACCTGCAAGTCTCGGTAATTCCTCATCCTGCCTCCGAGATCAGTGTTGTCTCTAAATACTAAATACTCAGTACTAAATACTGCCCCCCCGAACCTTCTGTTGCAACACTTCCAACGCGCGCTCCAGTTTCACGCCGCGCGAAGCTTTCAGCAGGACGGCGTCGCCAGGCCTGAGCAGCCGGGCCAGCACTTCGCCGGCTTGTTCCGGAGTTTCCAGAAACTGGGCCTGGACGCCGCCGCCGCACGCGGCTTCCGCCAGCGCTTTGGCCAAGCCGCGCACCCCCAGCACCAGATCAATCTTCATTTTCGCCGCATGCTGCCCGGACTCACGGTGCAGTTCTTCGGCCAGCGGCCCCAGTTCCAGCATCTCGCCGGCGACCAGGATACGGCGTTCGGCCTTGATTCCGGCCAGCGCGTCAATCATCGAATTGAGCGCTTTCGGGTTGGAGTTATAGCAGTCATTCAGAATGGTGGCGCCGCGGATTTCCAGGACTTGACCGCGCTTGTCGCCGGGCCGCAGAGAAGCCATGGCCTCAGCCGCTTCTGACGGAGGTATGCCGCGCTCCAGCGCCGCCGCCGCTCCAGCCAGGGCGTTGTAGATGTTGTGCTCACCCACCAAAGGCAGGTTGACGGATTCGCGCACGCTGCCCACCACCAATTCAAACGTGGATCCCGAAACGCCGTTGAGTTTTATGTTTTGTGCGGAAACATCAGCCGCCTTCTTGATTCCAAACGTCACCACCTTGCCTTTGAAGTCCCGTCCGAACTGGCTGACGTATTCATCGTCAGCGTTCAGGACGGCGACGCCACCGGGATGCAGGGTCTCTATGATTTCGTACTTGGCGCGCGCGATCCCGGCAATGGAGTCAAACGCCTCCAAGTGCACCGGCGCCACGCAGGTGACCACCGCCATGTCATGCTGCGCCAGCGCGCCCAGAGCGCGGATCTCGCCGGCGTGGTTCATGCCCATTTCCACCACGCCGACATCATGCTCGGCTTCCAGTTTCAGCAACTGCAGCGGCAGGCCGATGTGGTTGTTCAGGTTGCCGGTGCTTTTGAGCACGCGAAAGCGCGTGGCCAGCAGGTGGGCCAGAACTTCTTTGGTCGTGGTCTTGCCGGCCGATCCGGTCACCGCCAGCAGCGGCTTTCCCCACAAGCGGCGTACCGCGGCCCCCAGGGACTGCAACGCCTTCAGCGTGTCATCCACATACATTAGGCGGGGACCAGCTTCAGTTTTCTTTTCCGCCTGGCTGTCTGCTTTGACGATAGCCGCCACCGCGCCTTTGTCCAGCGCCGCCTGCACGTAGTCATGGCCGTCAAAGTGTTCGCCGGCCAGGGCGATGAACAGATCGCCCGCGTTCAGCGTGCGCGAATCAATGGAGTAGCCCATGGCCACCGCGTCCTGCTCAAATTCGCCTTTGGCGCCGGTGAATTCCGCGATCCGCCACAGCGGCAGCTTCATTTTGGCCCTCCCGAACAAGCCATGTACCCCAAATGTTCTAATGCCTGCCGCGCCACTTGGACATCATCGAAGGGGAATACACCTTCGCGCGTGATCTGCACTTTCTCGTGTCCTTTTCCGGCAATCAGCACCATGTCGCCGGACATGGCCTCAATTAGCGCCAGACGGATGGCTTTAGCGCGGTCCGGTTCTACCGAATAACGGGTGGTGGTCTTCTGCAGTCCGGTCAGCGCGTCAGCGATGATGTGCTGCGGATCCTCGCTGCGCGGGTTGTCTGACGTAAGCACCACAAAGTCGCTTCCCTGCGCGGCGGCCAGGCCCATCAGCGGACGCTTGCTGCGATCACGATCACCGCCGCAGCCGAACACCGTGATCACTCGCCCCGTCCCAACACCACGCCGGACAAACTCGCGGGCCACGCGCGTAAGGTTGCGCAGCGCATCGTCCGTATGCGCGTAATCCACAATCACCGCAAAGGGCTGGCCGCAATCCACTTTTTCAAACCGCCCCGGCACCTGTTTGAACTGGCGCACCGCTTCAGCAATCTGCTCCAGCGAGCAACCGCAGGCGTAAGTCGCCGCGGCCGCAGCCAGCGTGTTGTACACGTTGATGCCGCCGATCAACGCTGTCTCCATCTTCCTGCTGCCGGTCGGCGTGATGAGCTCGAACGTCGTCCCGTCCTGCTGCAAGTTGATGTCCAGGGCGCGGAAGTCGCCGCTTTGGATTCCGTACAGAATCACGCGTTCGTTGGCGCTCTTTCTGGTCTGCGCCAGTTGAATGCCATATTCGTCGTCCACGTTGATGACGGCGGTCTTCGGCGGCGCGGAGCCGCAGCCGTTGAAGAGGATGTTCTTGGCCTCAAAATAGCTCTGCATGTCCTGGTGATAGTCCAGGTGGTCGCGCGTCAGGTTGGTGAACACCGCAACTTCATACGGAATGCCCCATACGCGTCCCTGGACCAGCGCGTGCGAAGAGACTTCCATCACCGCGTGGGTGGCCCCGGCGCTCACGGCTTCGGCAAAAATCTGGTTGAGCTCCAGGGCTTCTGGCGTGGTGTGCGGAGCAGGCAGAACTCGTCCCGCGACGTGATATTCAATCGTGCCGATCAGCGCGGAACTCATGCCGCAGTGCCGCAGGATGGACTCGCACAGAAAACTGGTGGTGGTCTTGCCGTTGGTGCCGGTGATGCCGATGGTCTTCAGCTTCTCCGCCGGACGCCCGTAAAAGTTCGCGCTCATCCTCGCCAGGGCCTGCCGCCCGTCCATGACCACCGCCCAGGGGACATGCGCGCGATGATGTTCGTGTTTGGAATCGGTGACCACGGCCACCGCGCCGTTTTCCAGAGCCGCGTCAATGAAGCGATTGCCGTTGGTGCTGTCGCCGTACATGGCCACGAAGACCCATCCCGGCTGAACGCGGCGGGAGTTGTAGTCCAACCCGGCAACTTGTACCTCACCTCCGCTGTGGGCGACGCCGGTACCACGCAGCAGTTCAGAGAAGTTCATTGTCTCGATTATATTCAAACCCAACTCCCCTACCCTTCCCCTTCAACTAGGAATCTAAAGGCGTTACACGAATCATCCCAGGAGATTCCCGATTGACTTGCTGCTAACTATTTGATTGATAACCACTTTGCAAATCCCTACCCCACCCTCCCCCTTTCACTCCTATTGCAAAACAAAGGAGTTATTCCATTCGACCCAACGGTCACCCAAGTATTAACTCATGAGTTATCTTTCCTTGTAACCTGATGATTCTGCAAACTTTCTGCCCTTCGGGTACGATCCTGCGACTTCCTGCTTTGCCTCATCGATTTTCCTTGCAGCCTGCTCGAGCTCATTTCTGCGATTTGCAAAATCCTTCTATTGTAACGTGTTTTATTCGCTATGGCGAGCGCGAACTAGTTCATCGTCCTAAATAAGTGCGCAAAGCAATTGGACATGCAGGAAAGGAGGAAGGGGAGGGAAACTGGCCGCTAATGAACGCGAAGCTGCGCGAATTTATCCTTAATGTTCGTGCTCATTTCGCGGCCAAATGCTCTATCGTCTCGATACGGACCCCTCTCTCCGCTCGAGACTAATGGAAGAGGACAGCCTCCGCAGCCGTTTGCATGCTTCCTGCAGCTCTGCGTCAGTCTTGGCGAAGCAGAAGCGGATCAGGTCCTCGCCGCCGGAGCCGTGATAGAACGCGCTGCCGGCCACGCTGGCCACCCCGGTTTCGCGCAGAAGCGTCATGGATTTTTCCTTACTCGTTTTGCCGCCAAGAATGCTGGCGTCGGCCAGCACGTAATACGCGCCCTTGGGGACAGACGGCGTCAGCCCAACTTCCTTCAGCACGCCGCACAGCAAATCGCGCTTCTGCACGTATTCCCGCGAAATCTCCTGGTAGAAACTTTCGGGCAGTTGGCGGATGCCTTCCGCCACGCCTATCTGCAGCGGCGCCGGCGCGCACACGTAAACCAGGTCATGAAAATACGCCATGGCCTGCGCCCACTTGCGATGGCAGATGGTATAGCCCACCCGCCAGCCGGTGATCGCGAACGTCTTGGAGTAGCCGGAAATGGTGATGGTCCGCTCCCACATGCCGGGCAGCGTAGCCGGGCTGATGTGGCGGCCTTCGTAGATGAAGTATTCGTAGATTTCGTCGGTAAACACGAACAGGTCATGCTTGATGGCGAAGGCGGCAATCCATTCCAGCTCTTCGCGGGTGAAGACTTTGCCGGAAGGATTCGCCGGGGTGTTGATCATGATGGCCCGCGTGCGCGGCGTAACGGCGCGCTCCAGGTCGGCCGGCGAAAACTTCCAGTCCGGCGCCTGCAGAGTGACAAACGCCGGAACCGCCTCCACCGCGATCAACGTGTTGAAATGATAGCCATAATAAGGTTCAAACAGAATGACCTCGTCGCCGGGATTGAGCAGCGCCAGGCAGCTCGCGTAAAAAGCGCCCGTGGCCCCTGAGTGGGCGATGACTTCCGTCTCCGGGTCGCACTCAATGCCGTTGAAGCGGCGCATCTTCTCCGCGATGGCCTCGCGGATCGGCGCCAGGCCTTCCGCGCGCGTGTAACTATTGATGCCGCCGTCAATCGCTCGCTTGGCCGCAGTGCGCACCGGCTCAGGAACTTCCGTATCGCAAACGCCCTGGGCCAGGTTGATGCCCTTGACCTTCTCGCACTCCAGGGACATCACGCGAATTTCAGATTGCACGGTAAGCGCCGCGCGCCGGCTTAGAGACAAGGACATGGGGGACCTCGGTTCGAACGTTGGGACTTTGATTGTAGCGTTGGGGATAGTGAATGGGAAGTTCAGCGATGGATGCTGGGATAGTAAGAAGGTTCTTTCTAGGCTAATCCCCGTCGAGGCCGACTTGCGCGCCGAGACGGGTGTTTCGGGAGCCAGAAAATCTCGGCAGGAGTTGAGAACCCGAGCGGTTGGGAGCGAAGCGAGAAACTACGGTGGTTAACAAATTGAGCCGCGAGGCCGGCTTGCGTGCCGAGCGGCTTGCCGCAAGCGCAGAAGGATTTCTCAAGATTGTAATTTCCGTCGGCGGTTTGGAGCGAAGCGACAGAATTAACGATTCGTAAACTCCGCCAGCGCATCCAGTTTCTTGCGCGCGGCGCCGGAGTCAATAGACTGGGCTGCCAGGGGCATGGCTTCCGCCAGCGAGTCGGCTTTGCCTGCGGCGACCAGGGCGGCCGCAGCATTCATGAGCACAATATCGCGGCGCGGAGATTTTTCGCCGGCAAGGATCTTGCGGATGATCTCAGCATTCACATGGAGATCGCCGCCGGTGATGGCGCTGAGCGGCGCGGTCTTGAGGCCAAACTGGGCGGGCGTGACTTCATACACGCGCACCCACTCGCCGCGGACTTCACCGATCTTCGTCGGCCCGCTGATGGAGATTTCGTCCAGGCCGTCCGCCCCGTGCACCACCAGCGCGCGATTCAGTCCCAGCATCTTCAGCGCGGTGGCCAGCTTCTCCACCAGGTCAGCGGAATACACGCCCACTACTTGCGCCGATGCGCCGGCAGGATTGGTCAGCGGCCCCAGCAGGTTGAAGACGCTGCGCAGCGGACGCAGTTCGCGCCGCGCCGTCTGCACGTACCTGGTGGCCGTGTGCATGGCCGGGGCAAACATGAACGCGATGCCCACTTCGCGCAGGCATTCGGCAATGCGCGCCGGAGGAATGTCAATCTTCACGCCCAGGGCTTCCATCACGTCCGCCGATCCGCATTTGGACGTGATGCCGCGGTTGCCGTGCTTGGCCACGCGCACTCCGGCGCCGGCGATGGCCAGCGCGCAGGCCGTGGAGATGTTGAAGGTATCGCTGGCGTCGCCGCCGGTGCCGCAGGTGTCCACCAGCGCCTCGCGCCCGGTGTCGCTCACGTCCAGCGCCGTGCCGTCCGCGTGGGTGATGGGCGTGGCCGCGGCGCGCATGGCCTCCGCAAAGCCCACGATCTCTTCCACCGTCTCGCCCTTCATATGCAGCGCCACCAGCAGCGCGGCAATCTGCACGTCCGTGGCTTGGCCGGTAAGGATTTGCGACATGACCTGGCGCGCCTCTTCGCGGCTGAGCGAGATGCGGTGGTTCGCGATTTTGTGGATGGCGTCAGTAATCATGGCGATGAACGGCTGACGACTAGCTTATCAGGCAAGGTCAAGGAAATCGCCGTGATCGCTGGAATCGCACGTCATCGCCGGAATCGGGAGTGCTCTCCATCAACAATATGCGCCGCAGTTCCGATCTCGGCGATGTCGGCGATTGCGTGCGATCACGGCGATCCTATAAAATCACTGGTTTGCCGCCAGCATTCCAGCGCCTCAAGCAGAACCTATCATGAAGATTCACGAGTATCAGGCCAAAACCATCCTTGCCAAATACGGCGTGCCCACGCCGCGCGGCGAGATGGCGTTGACCCGCGAAGAAGCGGAGATCGCAGCCAAGAAGCTTTTCGACTCCGGCGCCAAAGGCGTGGTGGTGAAAGCCCAGATCCACGCCGGCGGACGCGGCAAGGGCGGCGGTGTCAAAGTCGCCAAGACCCTGGACGAAGCCAAGAGCTGGTCGGACAAGATCCTGGGTATGCGCTTGGTCACGCACCAGACCGGCCCCGAAGGCAAGATCGTACAGCGGCTGCTGATTGAAGAGACGCTGCCCATTGAGCGCGAACTCTACCTGGGCATTGTGGTGGACCGCGCCACCGCGCGCCCGGTATTCATGGCGTCAGCTTCCGGCGGCATGGAAATTGAAGAAGTCGCGGCCAAAGATCCCAAGGCCATCTTGAAGGAAGCCATTGATCCGGTCACCGGTTTCCAGCCCTACCACGCGCGCAAACTGGCGTTCGGCCTGGGCCTGAAGCCGGAACAGATCAATGACGCCGTAAAGTTCATGACCGGACTGTACCGGGCGTTTGTGGATACAGATTGTTCGCTGTGCGAGATCAACCCGTTCATCACCACCGCGGACGGCCGTCTCTTTGCACTGGACGCCAAAGTCAACTTTGACGACAACGCGCTCTTCCGCCACAAAGACCTGCGCGAGCTGCGCGACATCAACGAAGAAGACCCGCTGGAAGTGGAAGCCTCCAAGTACAGCCTGAACTACATCAAGCTGGATGGCAACATTGCCTGCATGGTCAACGGCGCGGGGCTGGCCATGGCGACCATGGACATCGTCAAGTACGCGGGTGGCTCTCCGGCCAACTTCCTGGACGTGGGCGGCGGCGCTAACGCCGAACAGATTCGCCACGCCTTTGAAATCCTGCTCAGCGACCCCCACGTGAAGGCCATCCTTATTAATATCTTCGGCGGCATCCTGCGCGTGGACATGCTCGCCCAGGGTGTGGTGGAAGCCGCGAAAGCCACCAACCTGAAGCTGCCTCTGGTCCTGCGCCTGGAAGGCACCAACGTGGAGCAAGGCCGCGAGATCCTGAAGAACTCCGGGCTGAACTTCCAGGTGGCGGAGACGATGAAAGACGCAGCGGAGAAAGTTGTGGCCGCAGCAGGGCGATGATCTTAGCCCGGCGAGGCCGACTCGCGCGCCGAGCCGGCTGTACCAAGCGCTGAAGAATCTGACTCAATAACGAAACTGATTTGCGGTTTGGAGCGGAGCGACAAGAATAAAGATGGCCGTCCTAGTCAACAAATCCACTCGCCTCATCGTCCAGGGCATCACCGGACGTGAAGGCACTTTCCACGCCAAGGGCGCGGCCGCATACGGCACCAACGTTGTAGGCGGCGTCACGCCGGGCAAGGGCGGCGCCACGCATGAAGGCTGGCCGGTGTTCAACACCGTGCAGGAGGCCAAAGAAAAGACCGGGGCCAACGCCACCGTCATCTTCGTCCCGCCGCCGTTCGCCGCCGACGCCATCATGGAAGCCGTGGACGCCGAGATCCCGTTGATCGTCTGCATCACCGAAGGCGTTCCGGTCCTGGACATGGTGCGCGCCTATGAATATCTGCAGATCAAAGGCAAGTCGCGGCTGATCGGGCCGAACTGCCCGGGCATCATCTCGCCGGGCAAGTGCAAGATCGGCATCATGCCCGGCCACATTCATAAGGAAGGCAACGTGGGCATTGTTTCCCGCTCCGGCACGCTGACCTATGAAGCGGTGTACCAGCTCACCACGCGCGGCGTGGGACAATCCACGGCCATCGGCATTGGCGGCGACCCAATTATCGGCACCAACTTTATTGACGCGCTCACGCTGTTCAACGCCGACCCGGAGACCGAAGCCATCATTATGATTGGCGAAATCGGCGGTAACGCGGAAGAGAACGCCGCGGACTACATCAAGAAAAATGTAAAGAAGCCGGTGACGGCGTTTATCGCCGGGCAAACCGCGCCTCCGGGACGCCGCATGGGCCACGCGGGCGCGATCATCTCCGGCGGGCACGGCACGGCAGCAGAAAAAATCAAGGCGTTGGAAGCGGCGGGTATTGCCGTGGCCAAGTCGCCGGCGGTGATCGCGCAGACGTTGTTCGATCATTCAGGAATCAAGCCGGCAAAGTAACGCCGGCGGTGACGTTGCTATTGCGACGTCCAGCGACGCGGAAAGCCTGCGTCTTGACGCATCAACTCAGGAGAAACCAACCGTACATGGAAACTTTGCAACGCACTTTTTCAATCGTTAAACCGGACGCCGTGGCCAAAGGCGCCACCGGCGACATCATCCACATGATCCAGGAGAAGGGCTTCCGCATCATCGGCATGAAGATGCTGGAGATCAGCAAGCACCAGGCGGAAGGCTTTTACGCGGTGCACGCCAGCCGGCCCTTCTTTGATTCGCTCACCACGTTCATGTCCAGCGGGCCCATCGTGGTGCTGGCGTTGGAAAAGAACAACGCCATCGCCGACCTGCGCAAGCTGATGGGCGCCACCAACCCGGCCAACGCCGAAGCGGGCACCATCCGCAAGAAGTGGGCGGACAACATTGAGCACAACGCCATCCACGGCTCTGATGCCGACGACACCGCGCGATTTGAGCTGAGCTATTTCTTTGCCGGGTACGAACTGACGCAATAATCTGGCGAGCAAGTAGTTGACGGAGCCCCCGGCCCGCACAAGGCCCACCCTGTGCCTGTGCTCTATTCACGGTTAGCTGCCGGACAAACGGTTTTACATGCTCAAGGCACGGTCGCTGCTCAGTCGTCCGGCTCAACCAGCGCTGGCAGCGACCGCCTTAATACTGCGAAAATCCCAGATTCTCCCCCATGTGGGTTAATGGCTGGATAGTTGAATCTAGTGTAAAACTCCTATCTAGCTAGCTTTTCCATATATACTAGTATCGATTTTAGAGCAGCAACCTAGGTAACTATTAGCTATCCTGCCATCATTATAGTTTGCAGACACAAATAATCTGTTTGTGAACTACAATTCCCACCGTCTCCGATATTTCCAAC
Organism: Terriglobia bacterium; assembly: GCA_020072815.1. Classification (NCBI taxonomy): domain Bacteria; kingdom Pseudomonadati; phylum Acidobacteriota; class Terriglobia; species Terriglobia bacterium. The sequence goes on from JAIQGE010000001.1 coordinate 170,810, forward strand.
GCAAGAGGAATGCTCATGCCTTCGGCTTTTCAGCTCACATCCTCCAGCAAGCTATCGTCCAGCCTAAACAAACGCCATAGATCAACATCAGGAATGGCCCTTCGCCGTATCGTATTCTGCGTGCTGCTCGCGGTAACGTACGTGGCGCAAGCGCAGGCGCAAGCGCCTACTCCACTGCCGGCACCGCAATCGGAACGAATCATCGTGAAACTTAGGCCGGCTCTGGCCCAGGAAGCCGAAGCGGAATTCCCGGCGGCCATGCCACCCCGGCAAATGCACATCCCTGCCGGTCAGGCCCGGAATGCGCGCGTGCAGAACTTTATCGGCCGGTATGCAGCGCGCCAGCTTTCGCCCATGTATCCCGAGATTGTCCAGCTCAAGAAGAAGCACGGATGGTCGGATGCCCAGTTCGCGGAACACATCCGCCAGCGCTTTGCCGCCCGGGCGCGACGGCATCCGCATCCAGTAGCCCTTCCGGAACTTTCGCGGACGTACATTCTGGAATTCGGCGCCATCTCTGCAGATCAAAAAGCACAGGCTGTGCAGCGGCTGAAAGCTGATCCTGATATCGAGTTTGCTGAACCTGAACACACATACTCCAGCAAGCTGGTGACCAACGATCCATTCCTCAGTACAAGTGGCTCCTGGGGGCAGCCTTACCCTGACCTTTGGGGCTTGTTTGCCATCGGCGCACCTGCTGCCTGGGACACGGCCACCGGCGATGGGATCGTGGTAGCGGTAGTCGATACCGGAATTGACTACAACCATCCTGACCTGGCCGCTAATGTATGGACCAACCCAAATGAGATCGATGGAAACTTCTTTGATGACGACGGCAACGGGTTCATTGACGATGTCCGCGGCTGGAATTTCTTCTTCGGCGACAACGACCCAATCGACCATAACGGGCACGGGACCCACGTAGCGGGCACTATCGCCGCTGTAGGCGACAACGGCATTGGCATCATCGGTGTTGCCTGGCACGCCCGCGTCATGGCGGTAAAAGGCCTGGACGATAACGGGTTCGGGTTCGACTTTACCCTGGCGCCGGCCATCATGTACGCGGCCAGCAATGGCGCGGACGTTATCAACGCATCGTGGGGCGGCCAGGGCACGTCCGAGTCCATTGAAGAAGCGATTCAGTTTGCCACCGGACTGGGTGTGGTCTTTGTCGCTGCGGCGGGAAATTCGAGCGAAGACGCTATGAATTTCTTTCCCGCGAATTCACCGGAAGCCATCACCGTAGCTGCATCTGATCCTTTCGGCAACTTTGCCTTTTTCTCAAATTTTGGTCCCAAGATTGACGTCACCGCTCCCGGTGTGGACATCCTCTCATTGCAAGCTGCATTCACATTTCTGGGCCCCCAGGTGGCTGACGGTTATATCCGGCTGGACGGTACGAGCATGGCCGCGCCTCACGTTGCCGGTGTTGCTGCACTCTCTCTGTCGCAGAACCCTGCTTATTCAACGGAACAGGTGCGGCAAGTCATTCGCTCGTCCGCAACCCCCGTTGATTTCGATTCCCGGTTCGGGGCCGGCAGACTTAACGCCGCGGCGGCTGTGGCCGTGACCAACCCGCTTGAGGCCCGCATCACTGGGCTTCAGTTCCCTGGCGGCCCGGGCGGTCCCATTACCATCAATGGCTTTGCGCAGGGCGCGGGCTTCTCCAACTACGTTCTGGAATATGGATTTGGAACACAGCCCTTCTTCTTCAATCAGTTCTTTTCCAGCGTCACTCCAGTTTCAGGGACGCTGGGCATTCTGGATCCAGTCAGCCTTGGCCTTTTCGACGGCACTTATACCATCCGGCTCACAGCGTTCAATACCAATGGCGCCGGCTTCACTGACCGTACGCAGTTCACGCTGGTCCTGGTTGCAATCACCAGCCCCGTGCCTACGTCCACTTTCAAACCAGGCTTCCAGTTGCCGATTGTAGGCACGGCCACCATGCCGGGCTTCTCTAATTTCACGGTGCAGTGGTCGCGGCAGGATGGCGTAGGTGGCTTGCAGAACACCGGCATTACTCTCACCGGCGACGGGCTTTCACCTTTGGCCGGCTCAACGCTGGCAACCTGGGACACTTCGTCCATCACACAGGCCGGTTATTACAACATCGTGCTTACAGTGAATGGTGGTACGTTCGAGCAGGCCTCAACCACCGTCTACCTGGAGCCCGACCTGCTGTCCATCGGCTGGCCGGTGTTTGTTGATCTGGGACCCTACTTCAATTCGGGGGTGGTGCCCGCCCGGAACGCTGACGGTACCACTCGGCTGGTAATGGAGAGTCCCAACCAAGGCACTACCCTGGCCGCTTCATGGGTATTCAATCTGGACGGGTCCTTTCAGAAAACCAACCTTGACCAGTTCGGTAGCTTCCACCAGCCGTCAGTCGGCAACATTGACGGTCTCCCCGGCGATGAAGCCGTCATGCCCGATTTCAACGTAATCCGCGTGATTCATCCCGACAGCAGCTTCGACATTTTGAACCCCGGAATTGACGTTGATTTCACCAAAAACCCTCTGCTGCTGGAAGACCTGAATAGCGACTTCAACCTCGAAACCATTGTGATCGGAAATAACTACCCCACCAACACTGCCTATGTTTATGCATGGCAGCCAAACGGCCAGCAGGCCCCCGGGTTCCCCATCCAGGTACAGGACCAGAATGATCTTAAGAACTGGTTCAATCACACACGCATCATGGCGGGTGATTTTGACGGCGATGGGGCAAAAGAAATAATGGTGCAGGAGGGACTTACTCAAGCCGACTACGCCTTGCGCTTGTTCAACCATGATGGCACGCCAAAAACTTTCAATGCTCCAGTCCTGACAGGCATTCCCTTTGCCATGGTGGCCGCGGACCTGGACCACAATGGCAAACTCGAAACCATCCTGGTGAATTACAACGGGCCGCAGGTCCTGCTTCACGTTTTTCAGCCCGATGGAACGGAGCGCCCGGGCTGGCCGATAGACGTTTCCCTTTCCAACCAGCAGTTCACCCAGTCATTCCTGGCGGTTGCTGACTTCAATCGCGACGGTCATGAAGAGATCGTGCTGTCACGCGATGCCGCGATTTATGTCTTCAACAGCGACGGCACGCTGTTCCCTGGCGCGTGGCCGTTGCAATCCGGGTTCATCGGATTTGGCGCGGTGGTGATTGGTGACGTGGATGGAGACGGCTTCCCTGAAATCGTAACCTCACGTTTTGATGTCACCTTGGGCGGCCCAAAGATTTTGGCGGTCCGCAGGGACGGCACGATCATGAAAAGCTGGGAACTCACCGGACCAAATGGCTTTTCGCCATTTCTGTATCCGGCCCCGGCCCTCATGGACTTTGACCAGAACGGGACCACCGACATTGCCGTGGCCTACCAGCTTTCCGGCGGCTCCACCATCCCTGGCGTGGTTACCGTGCTCGATACGCATGCCGGCTTTGCCGATGCCAATAACGACTGGCCGTTCATGCTGCAAAACCAACGGAACAATCCCGTGCTGCCGCGCCCCTCCGCCAGCAGCCTGGCCGTCACCTTAACCACAGGTTCTAATCCATCTATCGTCGGCGATAGCCTGACCTTTACCGCCACGGTAACCCCGGGCACGGCGACTGGAGCGGTCATGTTCTTTGATGGAACCACGCCGGTCTCGGGCGCTATCCAGCTGAACAACGGCTCGGCATCGTTTAGTACGCCGGGCCTCTTGCTGGGAACACATTCCATTACCGCGCGATACACGGGCGACAACAAACTCAGCGCCTCCGTGAGCCCCGTACTGATTCAAACTGTGACCAGGGTCAACGCAAGCGTCGCCCTCACCCTCACGGCGGGGACGAATCCTGCCCTGGTGGGAGATTCTCTTACTTTCACGGCAAGCGTCGCGCCCGCTTCAGCTACGGGAAGCGTAGCCTTCTTTGACGGCGCCACACCCATTTCCAGCGACGTACCTTTGGTTGCCGGATCGGCGAGTCTGACTATCTCGTCACTCCCGGCGGGGACCCACTCCATCACTGCGCAATATAGCGGGGACGCTAATTTCAACGCAGCCGCGTCCCCGGCGTTAACCCAGATCGTCAACAGCCCGAAAGCAAATGCCGCCATCACTCTCGTCCTGAGTTCAGGAACCAATCCTTCTGTCTTTGGCGCTCCGCTGACTTTCACAGCCAGGGTCACGCCAGCCTCCGCAACTGGGACCGTGGTCTTCTTTGATGGACCTGTTGCCATGTCCGGAAACGTACCCCTGGTTGGCGGGACGGCGAGCTTTAGCACCTCAGCTTTGACGGCCGGAACTCATTCGATCACCGCCCAATATGGCGGCGATGGGAGCTTTAACGGGGCTGTCTCCACTGCGCTTGTTCAGAACGTCGCTAAGGCCCCAACGCAAGTGGATCTGGAACGTGGGGAGAGCACTACCGCCCTTAAGCCCGGCCAGCCAGTGACCTTCATCGCCACAATCACTCCGGCCAGCGCAACTGGGACCGTGGTGTTCTTCGACGGGACCACAGCCATATCAGGCCCAATTCCGGTGAGCAATGGTTCAGCCAGCTTCACAACAGCTTCGTTGACCGTGGGATCGCACTCGATCAGAGCGCAATACAGCGGCGACGCAAATTACAAGGCAGCAAGTTCCAACGCGCTGCCGGTAAAGGTCAAGTAACCATCAGTCCGGGCGGGCCCTTCACGAGAGAGGCCTGCCCGGCTTCCCTTTTCCACCTGGCTATGTCGGGCCGATCGTCTTACTTCGCTCTTTCTATTTCCGCCACTGACGCCCTGAGCAGCTGCGTGTTCTTCTTGATGGCCGCTTCCAGCAGCGCCTGCTGTTCTTTCGCCACCTTCCAATCACCCTTCTCGGCGGCTTCGGTCAGCCCGGGAAGTTCCAAATGCGCGTAGGTATAGCGCGCGGCATAAAGAAGATGCTTGAACCACGGGCGTCCGGGGATTCCCTCCGGCGTAAGCCAGTTCGATTCCACGTCCATGATTGTCCGGTTAAGGGAGGCGATTTGGGCCTTGCGTGCGGCTTCGTACAAAGATTTGTCTGACAACAACCGCGCAACCGCCGCATTCAGTTCTCCGCCCGCTTTCTCAAACTCATTGATGTCTGCATAGAGCGACGCCAGGTCCACGTTGGGCTGCACTTTGCTGTTCTTGTCCAGGTCGTCCACGAACTTGCGGATGTTGGCAGCATAAGAAGCGAAATCAAACGGCAATACATCGGCGTTCGCCAGGCGCAGCGCCAGCGTCCCCCACAGGCGGGTGATGATCAGGTGATATTGATAGCCGGGATCGCCAAAATGTTCCACCCAGTAGTGGTTGTCATACATGGAATGGTAAACGCCGTACTTGCCGTCAAACTCCAGTCCCACGGTAGGCCGGCCCAGATGGTTGAGGAACACCGTGTGGTCTGATCCTGAGCCGATGCGCGTGTTCACCAGCTCAGCATCCGTCAGCGGCTTGTCAGACTTTTCTTCCTGCTGCCGGGTTTGCTTCCATCGTTCGTACAGCGTTTCACCGGAGGGGATTTGGATGGTGTGCGTGGCTTCCACGATCATGGGCGCCAGTGAAGCGACGGCGTCAGAGTGGAAGTCGGCGAATTCGTTTCCGGTACCGCGATTGCCCGGCCCGGACGCGGACGAATCCACGTTCAGATACGCGACCAGCTTTTTCTCCAGTTCGCCGCTGAACTGTTCGCCCCACTCGGTGGATCCGGTGAGCGCGTATTCCTCGCCGTCCCAACTGGCAATCACCAGCGTGCGCCGCGGGCGCCAGCCCTTTTTCTTCATCTCGCCCAGCGCGCGGGAAAGCTCCATCATGGACGCAGTGCCGCTGGAAGGATCAATGCCGCCAAAGGCCCATGCATCGCGATGGTTGCCCATGAGCACCCATTCGTCCGGCAACTCGCTGCCGCGGATGCGCGCTTCCACCACCGTGTACGGCTGGATGCTGGTATCCATGTCCACTTTCACGTGGGCCCGCACGCCGCCGCTCAGGCGGTACGTAATCGGCAGCGCGCCCTGCCACTCTTTGGGCGCTTCCGGGCCGTTCATGTTTTCCAGCAGCGGCTTGGCATCGCGCCAGGAAAGCGGCAGGGCAATAATTTTTGGCAGCGAGCGCGCGTCTTCCGGCTTGATGCGCTTGGCCCCGGGGACGGACGCCCATCCAGGCGTGGTGGGATCGCCGGGGACGATGAAGTCATAGGTGACGGCGCCGCGCTGTATGTGGCTCTCCGGCCCCCACGGCCCATCAGGGAAAACTTTGCCTTTGGCCAAGCCGTCTTCCGCCGGATCAGAATAGACCAGCATGGCCGCTGCGCCTTCGCGCTCCGCGGTGAGCGCTTTGAATCCGCGATAGCTATACGGATTGGAGTAGCGCACCAGGACGATCTTGCCTTTTACTTCAATACCGTTCTTGCGCAGAAGATCGTAGTCGTCGGGGTTGCCGCTGTGCGCGTACACGACTTCGGCTGTCACGTCGCCGGAAGCCGAATACCCCAGATACGCCGCCGACACGCGGGGATTTTTCGTGTCCGGATCGGCGTCATACGGGTCTTCGCGCAAACTGGCTTTGTATTGGACCGGCGCCACCATCTCCAGGGAAACCTGGCGCGGCGCGGAATGCAGAACGTCATACTTGCGCAGAGCAACATTTTCCCAGCCTTGCACCGTCCATTGCGCGGCGATGTAGGCCGCCAGTTCGTTGTTGCGGTCTGACGCCGCGGGATGGGGCTCCTGGGTGAAGTAGCGGTGCCACTGGCGCGTGCGCTCGGCGGTGGGGATGCGGAGAAAATCCTGTTCGATTTTCCATTCGCGCGCGGCGGAGCCTGCGGTAAAGCCGAGGATGGGGCCGCTGATGGCCGGCTTGCTGCCGGCGTCTGGCTTGGCTTTCGCGGTCTTCTCTTGTGGAGCGGCCAGCGAGATGGCCAACAGCGTAACCACGGCCGCCACAGCAAAAACGCACTTTCCGAATAAGGACTTTTGCCTCATGCAATCTCCCAGCTTCTTGCCGAATTGAGCTTGCTCACGGACCGAAAACCTGTTTGAGCGCCGCGGCAATGGCGCTGGCTATCATCGCGCACTCTTCTTGCGAAACAATGAACGGCGGCGCCAGCAGAATGTGGTCGCCACGCAGGCCGTCCACACAGCCTTGCGTGGGATAAGTCAGCACGCCGTGCTCCATCGCTGCCTGGCGAATCTTTTCGCAAATCTTTTCTTCGCGCGGGAACGGCGTGCGCGATGCTTTGTCTTGCACGAATTCCACGCCGGCCAGCAGGCCCAAGCCGCGAATGTCGCCCACATGCGGATGCGCTTTCAAGGGCTCAAGCGAGGCAAAAAGATCGCGGCCGGCTTCCTCAAGGCAGGTAAATAAGTTCTTCTCCTCCAGCACGTCCAGGACGGCATTTCCAGCGGCCATGGACACCGGATGGGCCTGATAGGTAAATCCGTGCTGGAATGCGCCTGATCCCTGCGCAAAAGCTTCTACCACACGTGGCCCCACGATGAGCGCTCCCAGCGGGGCGTATCCACTGGCTACACCTTTGCCCACAGTAATAATGTCCGGCTCCACGCCGTAGTGTTCCACGGCAAAGTTGCGACCGGTGCGCCCCATGCCGGTCATCACTTCATCAGCGATGAGCAGAATGTCATGGCGACGGCAGATTTCCGCCAGACGCTGCGCGTAGCCCGCAGGCGGCGCGGCCGCGCCCAGCGTCGCGCCGACGATTGGTTCAAACATGAACGCGGCGACATTCCCGCTTTCGTTCTGCAACAGCGTTTCCAGTTCGTTGGCGCAGGCTAGTTCGCACTGGGGGAACTGCAAATTCAGCGGGCAGTGATAGCAAAAGCACGGCGCGATATGCCCCCACTCAGGCAGCAACGGTTGATACGGTTGGCGACGCGCCACGTTGCCGCTCACCGCCATCGCGCCCAGAGTGCTTCCGTGGTAGCTCTGGCGGCGCGAGACAATCCGGAAACGCTCCTGCTCGCCGCGCTCGATGTGGAATTGCCGCGCCAGCTTGATGGCCGTTTCTGTGGCTTCTGATCCGCCGGAGGTGAAATGGATGCGTCCGCCGTTGCGCATTCCCGCAGGAGCCAGGGCCAGCAAACGCTCAGCCAGTTTCTCTGCGACGGGCGTGTGAAATTGTGACGTATGAGCGAAAGCCAGCTGCGCCGCCTGATCTGCCATCGCCCGCCCAATGGAAGCAACGCCGTGCCCGATGCTCACCACCGCTGCCTGGCCCGCGGCGTCAAGATACTTCTTGCCGTCACTCGAGTAAATCCAGCAGCCTTCGCCGCGGACGGCGCGAGGATAATCCTTACGGAAATTGCGCGGAAAAAGTGATAACGGGCGCGACATGGGCTGCAGTCTGCCGATTCTAGCAGGGTAGTGGGTCAGTTTGAAAAACTGGCCGACTAGCGGTATCAGCGTCTAGCGGTCCCGGCGTGCCGGGATTGCGGGCCTTTAGGCAGACGTTCATCGCGCAAGCGATGAATCTCGATCATTCTGCTCTACTCGATCGCCGTGTACAACTCGCGCGTGCGATCTTCCATGATCGGGTCCAGGCCGCCGTTCACATATTGCTTGAAGTAAGGCGCGTTGCGGTGCGCGTCCAGCGCGGCTTGGTCTTTGTACTGCTCGTAGAAAAGAAATTTGCGCGGGTCGGCCATGGACTGGTGGCCCACATACATCACGCAGCCGGGCTCCTGGCGCGAATGCTCCTGCAGGATGCGGATATACTCTTTGCACTTCTCTTCCGTGCCCGGCTTCACCAGCATGTCCACTTTCAGGATGATCATTTCACCCTCGCGGCTTTGCCTTGCGATGCAGCGGCTTGCGGTTTGGCCGCTTCCAGTTCAGCGGCAAACTCCGGCATGACCATGGTCTGGTCGCGGTCCGGGCCGGTGGACACCATGCCGATCTTGGCGCCGCTCTCTTTTTCCAGGAAGCGCAAATACTCCTGCGCCTTTTTGGGCAGCTTCTCAAAACTGGTGATGCCTTCCGTGGACGTGCTCCAACCCGGCATCTTTTCGTAAATGGCTTCCACGGTTTCAAATCCCGTGGCCAGCGCGGGGACAGCGTCCGTTTTCTTGCCGTTGATTTTGTAGCCGACGCACACCGGGATTTCCGCCAGTTGGTCCAGCACGTCCATTTTGGTGATGACCCACCAGTTCACGCCGTTGATCATCTGCGCGTAGCGCAGCAGCGGCAGGTCAATCCATCCGCAGCGCCGGGGACGTCCGGTGACCGCTCCATATTCGTTGCCGCGTGCGCGAAGCTGGTCAGCCACTGCGCCGTCCACTTCGCTGGGGAACGGTCCGCCGCCTACGCGGGTGCAATATGCCTTGGTCACGCCGACGACGTTTTGAATCGCGTTGGGCGGAACGCCGGTACCGGTGACCGCGCCGCCGGAGGTCGAACTGGACGAAGTCACGAAGGGATAAGTCCCGTGGTCAATATCCAGCATCGTCCCTTGCGCGCCTTCAAACATCACGGACTGGCCCTGGTCCAGCGCCTGGTTGATGAGCAGCGCCGTGTCGGTGACGAACGGCGCAATCTTTTCCGCGGCTTCCGCGTACTCGCGGTACATGCTGTCAGCGTCCAGCGGATCGGCGTTGAACAGCGCGTGGGCGATCATGTTTTTTTCCGCGCAGGCGTTTTCGATTGTGCTCTTGAGCAGGTTGGCGTCCAGCAAATCAGCCACGCGCAGGCCGCGGCGGCCCATCTTGTCTTCGTACGCCGGACCAATGCCGCGCGACGTGGTGCCGATCTTCACGCGTCCCGGCGCGTTTTCCGCGCCCATCTCAATCATGCGATGGTAGGGCAGAATCACGTGCGCGCGGTTAGAGACGAACAGGTTGCCGTCCACCTGCACGCCGGCCTGGCGCAGCATGGCCACTTCTTTCAGGAAGGCCAAAGGGTCCAGCACCACGCCGTTGCCAATCACTGAGCGGCAGCCCTGGCGCAGCACGCCGCAAGGCACCAGTTGCAGCACAAATTTTTTGCCCTGGATGATGACCGTGTGGCCGGCATTGTGTCCGCCGGCGTAGCGGGCCACCACGGAAAAACTATGCGAGAGGACGTCTACGATCTTGCCTTTGCCTTCGTCACCCCATTGGGCGCCGATAATCACCGCCGTCTTGCCGCGCATCACTTGGATTGCACACTCCTCGCCCGTGTGGTTTTTACAGATTGAAAAATAGTTTCCGGAAAACCCTGGACGGGAAAGATTGGTATTACTTATGGATTTTAACAAAGAAATCCGCGGCGTACCATGCTGGCGATCATTTGCGGCCACGCCCCGCCCGCGTTAGTCTGATGGAGCCATGCTCCCCTTCAAACTGGTCTACAGTGACGACTATTACCTGCCCATCGGGGCCCACGTGTTCCCGGCGGAAAAGTACCGGCTTATCCATCGCCACTTATTGGAAACGGGTATCGCTGAAGCGGCAGACTTCGTGAAGCCGCAGCCTGCCTGCGATGAAGACATCCTGCTGGTGCATACCCGGGAGTACGTGCAGAAGCTGAAGACCGGAACTCTCTCCGCCATGGAAGAGCTGCAGATGGAAGTCCCCTATTCGCCGGAACTGGTGAAGGCCTTCTGGCTGGCGGCCGGCGGTTCGATTCTTGCGGCAGACCTGGCGCTGCGCAGCGGGATCGCGTTCAACATCGGCGGCGGATTCCATCACGCGTTCCCTGATCATGGCGAAGGATTCTGCGTGGTGCATGACGTGGCCGTGGCCATCAAGCGTATGCATCAGGAAGGAAAAATTACGCGGGCCATGACCGTGGACCTTGACGTCCACAACGGCAACGGCACGGCCGCGATTTTTCCTCCCAAAAAGAAGCCGGGCAATCTGCCCAGCGCCGGCGGGCTTCGCCATGATCTGCGGCGCAGCAACAGCGATCTGGACATGCTGGGCGCGAGCGACGGCGAACTGGAGGTCTTCACCATCTCGTTGCACCAGGCGCACAACTATCCGGCGTACAAGCCTCCGTCTTCCATTGACGTTCATCTTCCTGACGCCACCAACGACGAAGAATACATTGGCTGGCTGGACCAGGCGCTTAGCTCCGCGTTCCGTAACTTTGAGCCGGAGTTGCTGTGCTTTATTGCCGGCGCTGACCCTTATAAAGAAGACCAGCTCGGCGGCCTGGCGATGACCATCGAAGGCCTGAAGAAGCGCGACGAACTGGTCATGAAAGTGGCCAAGACGCGCGGCGTCCCGGTGATGGTGACCTTTGCCGGCGGCTACGCGCGCAAAGTGGAAGACACGGTGACCATCCACTGCAACACGGTGGTGGCGGCGCGGGAACTGTACTGAGCTTCACCCGCAAGCGCTAGCGGGTGCTCCAGTCGTCCATGGCCGTGGTCTTGCCGTCATTGTTGGTCACTTCAATTTTCTGGAAGGTAAATGAAACGTCTTCCAGCGGGTGAGGGTTCGGCGGCTCACCCGCGTCGGGGAAACCGATGTATTCCTTGAACGCCGAGATTGTGGGGTTGGTCAGCGTCACCGTCTGGAAAACGTATTCCATCCCTTGCGCGTTGGTCCGCAAGAATTCGAATTCCACCGAAGGCAGAAGTTCGTTGGTAGCAGCAGCACTCATGATCTGCGGTGAGGCGGCGCCCCAGTCCTTGGTCACCACGATGGGCGAGTACTGTCTTCGTCCGCTGGCCACACCAGTCGCGTTGTCTCTGGGCGCGGTGAGCGAGAGCAGGAACTGCGAGCACGGAATCCATTTCTCCTGCCCGCGCCCCGTGCTTTGCCCTTTGAATTGGCCTTGTTTCGTTCCGCGAATCGCCATCCGGCACTGCGTGGGGCCTCCGGCCTGTACAAGCATGGGTGAAGGCGCGGTGGCGGGAGGACGCGCGGGTTGGGATTGAGCGACTTCGATGCCAGCGGCGACCAGCATTACAAATACGGCAAGAATGATGGTGGAGCGTTTGAACTTCACGTGAGTGCCTCCTGGTTCCCGGAACATAAAGAGGATGGCTGACGTGAGGAATTGTACACCGGTGGTTTGGGCCGACGCGGCTCCTGAACAGACCAAGGGCTAGCGCCGGTCTTTGTCCTTGTCTCTATCCCGGTTCTTGCCTTTGTCGCGATCCTGGTCGCTGTGGCTGTGCCGCCAATCCCAGTAACGCCGCTGGTCATCCTGATCGCGGTCTTTGATGTCGCGATGGGGCAGCCGGACTTCCACTTCCCACTGACGGTAATAGCGGTCTTCATCCGAGTTCCAGCGATGGTAGTCGTTGTGCGCGCGGTCATGAATGCGGTATCCCCACGTGCAACCGGTGGTCATCACGGGAGCAGCCAAGGCGGCGGTCAATAACAACGCAGAAAAATACTGGTAAGGTCGGCTCATCAGGCAGGCCCTCCTTGGCTCTAATGCTACTCCTATTTTCGTTGCCGCTTCTCAGTCGCAAGTTGCCAACAAAATGTCTTCCGGGAAGGACGGCCTGCACCCGCATGCTGTCTGCTTGCTTGATGAAAAACTGTGCAGTCATTCTGCAGGGATGGCCGGCTACGCAATCTCCCGCACCGGCTTCTGCAGCGCGCCGAACGCAGAAACCACGACCATCGCCAGCCCGGCGATGATGAACATCCATTTGGCGCTCCAGCCGACCGCGGCGCCGGCCACCGCCATGGACAGCGGAGCCAGGCCGAGATTGAACACCATGACCACGCTGATCACGCGACCAAGGACTGCGCGTTCCACCCGCTGCTGGAACCAGGATTGAAACTGCACGTTGATGAAGCCGCTGAAGCAGCCCATGACTGCCAGCAGAGCGGCCACCGGCCAAAGCCCGGGGAGCAATCCCATGCAGGCCGTGAAGAGGCCAAGCACGGAAGTGATGGCTACCAGCAAGAGCCCGCGGCGTTTGGATTTGAGCACGCCGGCCAGAAGCATCCCGATGAGCATTCCCGCCGCTACGCTCGATATCCAAAGGCCGAAAGAAGCAGGCGAGCCGAATCGGGCCTTGGCCATGTACGCCAGCCCCACGTTCATGGGACCGGCCAGGCAGAAATTCAGGACCGCGGTGAGCAGCATGAGCGAACGCAGCGCCGCGTCGCTGGTCACGTATTTCAGGCCTTCGCCAATGGAACTCCACACGCTGGGCTTGGCGCCCGCCGCGGGCTGGTTCTGCAGAGGATCAGGCAGCTTCCACAAAGCGCCGATGATGAACAGAAAGCTGACTGCATCGAGGAAGAAGGCCCACGCTGCGCCCAGCGTTTTCATGATCAGTCCCGCTGGGGCTGGCCCGGCGATGGAAGTCACCAACGCGCTGCTCTGCCACACGGAGTTGGCGGCGGGCAGTTGTTGCGGCTTGACCAGCGAGCGCAGCATCGCGCCGGAAGACGGCAGGGCAAACGCGTCAGCCACGCCAAACGCCAGGGCCAGCAAATAGAGGTGCCAGAGGAGCAAGCTGTGCTGCCAGAGCAGGAGTGCGATGGCGGCGACGAACAGCGTCCTCGCCGAAGCGGTGGCCATGAGAACTTTGCGCGGCGACGTGCGGTCAGTCACTGCGCCGCCCAGCAGCATCAGCACGGCGCGCGGGATTCCCGCGGCCATGGCGACGGTGCCCATCGCCAACCCCGAGCCGGTCAGCTGCAACACCACCCAGGGCAGGGCCACGACGTAGAACTGGTCGCCGAGCAGAGAGATGCTCGCGCCTAGCCACCACATGACAAAGTTGCGCTCGCGCAACGGGTGCGGCGGCTTTGCTTGAACCTTAGGCGCGTCGGGTGCGGGAATGGCGGCTGCTGCCATGGGAAAGTCCTTTCTGGTGAACGGTTCGATTAGCGGATGACGAATCCGATAAATTTGCGGTCCCATACGAAACGCAGTCTGCGTTTTTCGCCGGAGCTTGCGGCCGGAACACGCTGCTGCGCTGGCAGTGCGCGCTCGGCTTCTCGCGCCTTCCCCGCAGAACTCAACTCCGGCGGAACGCTGCTGTTCTGAGCAAACGTGGACGAATGCGCCTGACGCAGCCATTCCGCCAGGCTGGCCCAGGGGCGCTCAGCTTCGGCTTGTTTAGGGGCTTCTCTTGGCGACAGATTAGGCGCCTGACTCTGGTTTTCGTTAAGCGGAGGCTGCCCCCATCCCCAGAAGCGGGCGCCAGTGCGAGTACGCAGGTACAGCCCTGCGTAGAATTTGCTTTCTTTCGTCTGCGGAACGGCTGTGCTCATGACCATCCTCGCCCGCCGTGGTATTATGTAAACGTGAATTTACATTTACATATTCCCTTTTGTCAAGCGTTTTCTCGCGCTGACGCCGTCCGCGCAAGGCTGATATAAAGGAGCCGATGCCCAAGGCAAAAAAGACACTGGAACCGCAGCAGGCCCGCAGCCGCGAGTCGCTGCGCAAGTTGATGAAGGCCGCCGCCGAAGTGCTGGGCCAGCACGGCGTGGAGGGGACCACCATCCCGCGTATCGCCCAGCATGCCGGGCTCACACCGGGCTCGGTCTACCGGCGGTTCCACGACAAAGAAGCGCTGCTGGAGGCGGCGATCCTGGGAATTCTGGAACGCCAGGAAGAAAGAACACGCACCGGCATGACGCCGGAAGCTGTCCGGCAGATTCCTCTGCCAGTGTTTGCTGAACAGATGATCAACGGCATGGTCCTGGGCTATCGCATGAATGCTCCCCTGTTGCGCGCTCTGCGGCAGTTTGTCCAAGGCCGATGCAAAACGCCGTTCTGGAAAAAGGCCACCAAGCTGGAAGTCCGCTCCTTTGAACGAGTGGTGGATTTATTCATGTCCCACCGCGACGCAATCAAACACCCTGATCCTCGCGCGGCCATCTCCATGGGCTTGATGATGGTCATCAGCACGCTGTTTGAAATTGTGGTAATGCCCACAGATATTGGTCCGCTGAAAAGTTTTTTGCCCAAAGACGATCTGGCCCTCCGGCGCGAACTCACCCGGATGTTTCTGACCTATCTGGGCGTGAGCGCTGGCGTCGCTGAACCCGCTGGTACAATGGATAGCAAGCGCGCCCCGCAAACCAATATCTGATCCGCGCGGACCTTCATTGACTAGCTATGTTTGAGAACCTTCAAGAAAAGATGCAGCGAGCGTTCAAGAACCTGCGCGGGCAGGGCACGCTCACTCCGGAAAACATCCAGGAAGCGCTGAAAGAAATCCGGCTGGCGCTGCTGGAAGCCGACGTCAACTTCAAAGTGGTCAAGCAGTTCATTGACACCGTGGCGGAAAAGGCCGTGGGCCAGCAGGTGCTGACGGCGCTCTCTCCGGCGCAACAGGTGATCAAGATCGTCCACGACGAACTGGTCGCCATGCTGGGCAAAGACACATCCAAGCTGAAGTTTTCTTCGCAGCCGCCCACGGTCATCCTGATGGCCGGACTGCAAGGTTCGGGCAAAACCACCACATCCGGCAAGCTGGCGGCATGGCTGAAGAAAGGCGGGCATCGCCCCATGCTGGTGTCCGTGGACGTGTACCGTCCCGCGGCGCGCCAGCAGTTGAAAGTTGTGGCCGAGGCCATCAAGGCCCA
Source organism: Terriglobia bacterium (assembly GCA_020072815.1). Taxonomy (NCBI): domain Bacteria; kingdom Pseudomonadati; phylum Acidobacteriota; class Terriglobia; species Terriglobia bacterium. The sequence continues at coordinate 186,309 of JAIQGE010000001.1, forward strand.
CCTCTACGAAGGCAAGGTTGAGCATGCCGACACGCCCACGGTGGAGCGCCTGGCCAAGGAAGCCCGCAAAGAAGCCGCCAACTCGGGCTGCAATTTCCTGATCGTGGACACCGCCGGCCGCCTGCATATAGATGACGACCTGATGGCGGAAATGCAGTCGCTCAAAAAGCTGCTGAACCCGCAGGAAATCTTGTTCGTGGCCGACGCCATGACCGGACAGGACGCCGTGAACTCCGCCGAAGAATTCCATAAGAAGCTGGCCATCACCGGCGTGATTCTGACCAAGATGGATGGCGATGCACGCGGCGGCGCCGCGCTTTCCATCCGCCAGGTGACCGGGCAGCCGATTAAGTTCATCGGCGTGGGCGAAAAGTACGACGCGCTGGAGCCGTTCCATCCCGACCGCATCGTCGGCCGCATTCTGGGCATGGGCGACGTGATGACGCTCATCGAAAAGGCCCAAGAACACGTGGACCAGAAAAAGGCCACGGAGTTCGCGTCCAAGGCGCTTTCCGGAGGCGGCTTTTCCCTGGAAGACTTCCGCGACCAGTTGCGCCAGGTGAAGAAAATGGGATCGCTGGCCAGCGTGATCAAGATGCTGCCCAGTGTGGGCCCGTTTGCCGGCATGCAAAAAGCCGCTGACCACGTGGACGACAAACAGCTCACCCACGTGGAAGCCATCATCAATTCCATGACCAGCCATGAGCGGCTGAATCATGAGGTGATCAACGGCAGCCGGCGCAAGCGCATCGCCCGCGGCTCCGGCACCAGCGTGCAGGAAGTGAACCAGGTGCTGCGGCAATACGCCCAGATGCGCAAAATGTTCAAGGACATGGGCAAGGCCAGCTTTGGCAGAAAGCTGGCGGGGATGAAGTTTCCAGGAATGTAGGGTTTGCTTTTGTCCCGAGCGTTCGTACTTGAGGGTCGCATGACCCGAAACCCTGAGCGAAGCCGAAGGGGAGGGAACTCTATCGGTTTCGCGGGTCGCTGTAAAGCTTTCACCACGGAGACACGGAGGCACGGAGAAAAGCAGAGCGGGAATTGGGATCTGTGTTTCATGGATTCCGCCCATATCCTCTTTCGCGAACTCCCATCGTCGTAATCGCAAACCCCGCTTCAACAGATGTTTGCTTGGTTGTCGTAAAAACAACGGTTCGTCCGTTCGCTCCTCATTCTTTTTTTCTCCGTGTCTCCGTGCCTCCGTGGTGAACAAGCCCTGATGCGAAGCGAGTCTTGCTTCCTCCGTGTCTCCGTGTCTCCGTGGTGAAGGAAATCCCCGAACCAAACCAGTAAATCCTTCTTTTTTCCTTCGTTTTGCACAATTATCTTGACAGTTCGTATTTTGTTCGTAAATAATTCGCTTATGGCTATTACTAAACGGCAACGTCAGGTTTACGACTTCCTGCAGACCTTCATGCAGACCAACGGATACTCGCCATCGTTTGAAGAGATTGGCGAAGGGCTGGGCTTGAGTTCCCTGGCCACGGTGCACAAGCACATCACCAATCTGGAGAAAAAAGGGCTGCTCAAGCGCGAGTACAACCGCAGCCGCTCCATTGATGTTCTTCCGGTGCGCGGCTTGTTCAAGCGGACCGTACAAAAACCGGAGACGGCACTGCCCCTGATGGGGCGCATCGCCGCCGGCCAGCCGATTGAGGCGGTGGAAAACCCGGAAACCATCTCGCTGGGCGATATTACCCGCTCCAAAGATGTGTTTGTCCTCCAGGTCAAAGGCGAGAGCATGAAGGACGAACACATTGTGGATGGCGATTACGTTCTGGTGGAGAAAGCCAACACGGTGCGCGACGGAGAAATCGCAGTCGCCCTGGTGGATGGCACTGACGCCACGCTCAAGCGCCTCTTCCGCGAAGGCCAGACCATCCGGCTGCAGCCATCCAACACCGCCATGAAACCCATCATGGTGCCCGCCAAGTCCGTGCAGGTGCAAGGCCGGGTGATTGGCGTGCTGAGAAAGTATTAGAGATTCCGCGCGGACGGGCGGCGAGCCTGTCCGCGTTTTTTCCACGTTCGCCGGGCTCTCCGCGCAACCGGCAGACCGATCTGACTGTTGTCGCGCACCGGCTCTTCCCTGCTTCGCAAAATCCCTTCGATATAATTCCCTACAGTAATAAGCAACCAGCGCCGCGAGGCCGGCCCGTGCGCCGAGTGGCGCCCAACAAGTGCGGAAGTACGCATGAGTGGACCAAGTTCGTGAGCGGTTTGGAGCGCAGCGACATAAATAATGAAGATTGGCATCATAGGTTCCGGACGAATCGGCGCCACCGCCGCGCGGCTGTTTGTCGGCGCCGGGCACGAAGTGGCCATCAGCAACTCGCGCGGCCCGGATTCGCTGCGCGAGCTGATCGCGGAACTTGCTCCGCGCGCGCATGCCATGACCACCAACGACGCCGCCCGCTTCGGCGACGTTGTTCTGCTGGCCGTCCCCTGGCACGTTGAAACCGCTCTGCCGGCCAAAGAGATTCTTCGCGGCAAGATTGTGATGGATGCTATGAATCCTTACCGGCCGGAGGGCGGGTTCTTTGATCTGAAAGGTTCCACCTCCAGTGAAATCGTTTTGCAGCGCATGCCCGGCGCGCGCATGGTCAAGACCTTCAACACCATTTACTACGAACATCTGGCCACGCGCGGACGCAAAGACCTGCCGGTGGAAGATCGCCACGCCATCTACTTGGCCGGCGACGATCGCGATGCCAAACAAGTTGTAGCGCGTCTGATTGAAGAAATCGGATTCGCGCCGGTGGATACCGGTTCCCTGCGCGAAGGCGGCCGACTCCAGGAGCCGGACTCTCCTATCTACAACCAGACGTTCACGGCGCGCGAGGCCCGCGAGTTTCTGGCCCGCCACGCGCAACCGGGCCCAACACGCGGATAAAGCGCCGCGCTTGCCATCGGCGAAAACCAGCGTATGTGCAGGTGATGCCCGTCACGGCAGGCGCCAACTGCTCCATCTAAACTAAACTTGGGTTTTTGTTGAAAATCTTTGCTGCGAAAACCCAACCAGCCATGGCTGAATCATCTGTTGCAGAACGCACTGCTCTACCGCAACCCGAACTTCCGCGCATGGAGTGGTCACGCGACAGCGTAATTGCACTGGCCGTTCTCCTTCTGATTTCCACGTATCTTGTGCTGCGCTTCGCGCTGGGCTGGACGTCCAGCGCCTGGCCCACGCTCGCGCCGCTGCTCATCGCTCTGGCGCTGGGTCTTCCGTTGCTCTGGGAGCTGCTGCGCCGCCTGGCGCATTTTGAATTTGGTTCGGACTTGATCGCCGGCGTCTCCATTGTCAGCGCGGTTCTGATGCAGGAATACCTGGTGGCCTGCGTGGTCATTCTGATGCTTTCCGGCGGGCAGGCGTTGGAAGCCTACGCGATGCGGCGAGCGTCGTCGGTACTGGGTGCGCTGGCGCGTCGCATGCCGACCATCGCCCACATCGTGGACGGAAGCAGTTTCAGGGACGTGGCCGTGGCGGAGATTCGTCCCGGCGATCCGCTGCTGGTGTTGCCGCACGAGATCTGCCCAGTGGACGGCGAAGTCCTGGAGGGCTACAGCCGCATGGACGAATCGTTTCTCACGGGCGAGCCGTTTGAGATGTCCAAAGCCCCGGGCGCGGGAGTGATCTCCGGCGCGGTCAACGGTGAAGCCGTGCTGAAAGTTCGCGCCACCCGCTTGCCGGAAGATTCGCGCTACGCCCGCATTCTGCGGGTGGTGAAGGAAAGCGAACAGCATCAGCCGCGCATTCGCCGCATCGGCGACCGGCTGGGCGCCTGGTACACGCCGCTGGCGCTGGCCATTGCCGGACTCGGCTGGGCGCTGAGCGGAAATCCACAGCGCTTCCTGGCCGTGGCGGTAATCGCCACGCCGTGCCCGCTTCTGCTGGCCATTCCCATTGCCATCCTGGGCGGGATTTCTCTGGCGGCGCGGCGGGGCATCGTGGTCAAGAACGCGGCCATGCTGGAGCAGATTGCCGCTTGCCGCGTGTTCATCTTCGATAAAACCGGCACGCTCACCTACGGGCGTCCGGCGCTGACGGAAGTGCGCTGCGCGCCAGGGTACCGCGAAGATGAAATCCTTTCGCTGGCCGCCAGCCTGGAGAATTATTCGCGCCATCCTCTGGCCAAAGGCATCCTGGCCGTGGCCGAGGCCCGCAAGATCGTGACTGCCCCGCCGGAAAACGTAACCGAAACTCCTGGTGATGGATTGCGCGGCACGGTGGAGAGGCATAAGGTCCACATCACCGGCAGGAGAAAAGCGGAGGCGATTTATGGCGCGCTGCCCGCCTTGCCTCCGGCGGAGAGCGGACTGGAGTGCATCGTCCTGATAGACGGGAAATTTGCGGCGTTGCTGCGCTTTCAGGACGAGCCGCGGCAGGAGAGTTCGCCGTTTATCGGGCACCTGCTGCCCAAGCACGGCGCGGAGAAAATCGTCCTGCTTTCCGGCGACAAGGAAAGTGAAGTCCGCCACATGGCCGAACTGGTGGGCATTAGAGAGATTCATTCCGGGCAAAGCCCTGAGGAAAAACTCGCGTTCGTCAAGGAAGCGACGGCGCACAGGAAGACGTTGTTCGTGGGCGATGGCATCAATGACGCGCCGGCCATGATGGCGGCCACCGTCGGCGTGGCGCTGGGCGGCACCAGTGACGCCATCTCCGAGTCGGCGGACGCGGTGGTGCTGGATTCTTCGCTGCGCAAGATTGATGAACTCATCCACATCGGTGAGCGGATGACACGGATTTCCCTGCAGAGCGCGGTCGGGGGCATCCTGCTGAGCGCCATCGGCATGGCGGCGGCGGCCCTGGGACATCTTTCTCCGCTCAACGGCGCCATCGCCCAGGAGGTCATTGATCTGGCCGCGGTGTTGAACGCGTTGCGAGTCACCGTCCGCCAGCGCGACCTCGCGGACTTTTGAACTGCGCGCCGTGCGGCCGTCGGCGAAACGCGAATTCGGTGGAGCAAGCGCCCGGTGACGACGATGGTCAAACGTTCTTCTTCCTGTCAATCATGGTGCTTGACATCTGGCACTCGGGACTTTTTTCCTAAGTTTTCCCAGTCTTAAAGAGATAAGCCTTGCCGCTTTGGGGCTCAACGCCCCGCCATTTTGCGCCGCAAATCCCTTTTCTACCCTGTAGAAATCGGATACTATGTGGGGCAATGGCCCCCGGACTCAAAAGCGCTTTTCTGCTGTTGGTGATCTACGGCATCCTGTACTTGCTGATCTTCCCGTTGCCGGAGATTGGCGCCAACTGCCTGGGAAAGGCCGCGGTGGACCATTTCATTGTTGTCACACCCGCTTTATTCGGACTGCTCTTACCCGTTGTCTCCTTATTCGTAGTGCCTTCGGTTCTGGGATACGGCTCCGCGCACGATGTTCTCGATAAGCTCTGCGTGCGGCTCTGCTAGCGCGGTTTGTAAGGGCATCGAGGTTGCCGCCCACGGCTTGGCGCAGCGGAACTCAACTGGCGAGTCTTTCGGTAAAAAGACCACAAAAATGAAGACCACAGCGGCAGGTCATAAGTTCCTGGCCGATGCGCAGCGCAGGCCGCCCTTGGAGCTGTTTTTGGGGGGCGTTGGTCCCCCGCGAAGTGATCGCAGGCGCGACTCGCAGGCAGCCGAAGGCGCCAACCCGGCCAAAGCCGCTATCGCACATGCGCTTGAGTGGCTGCCGGAAACAGAAGCACAGTGCACGCAAAAACTTAGGAAGCTCCCCGGCAACGCCCAGCCATCGGGAAGTGAAAGGTGTGGCAGGTCATGAGCTATATAAGAAAGATTCTTGAGGCCGGCACGATGGTCCCCTTCGTGAGCACGGTGCTGCCTTTTGTAAAAAGAACGTTGAGCGCCGAGAGCCAGTTGCGGCTGGACCTGGTCCAGTACGGGCGGATGCTGCACCAGCAAGGCTTCGTCGCCGCCACGGACGGCAACTTGTCCGTCCGCATGGACCGCGACCGCGTCCTGGTCACGCCCACCGCTTGCAGCAAAGGCATGATGCAGTCCGACGATATGGTCATCGTCAACCTTGACGGCAAAAAGCTGAGCGGCACGTGCAACCCGTCCAGCGAAATCGCCATGCACCTCACCATTTACAAGATGCGGCCGGACGTGGGCGCCGTGGTGCACGCTCACCCCTGTACGGCCACCGCGTTTGCGTCCGCGGGCATTGCCCTGGACCAGCCGCTGTGCTCGGAGATTGTCATCACCCTGGGCGCGGTGCCGCTGGCGCCTTACGCCACCACCGGAAGCCGCGAGTTGAGCGAATCACTGCGGCCGTTTATTCCGCGGCATGACGCCATCCTGATGGCCAACCACGGCGTGGTCACTTACGGTGAAGACCTGCGCCAGGCGTACATGCGAATGGAGTCGGTGGAGCACTACGCCAAGATCGTCCTGGCAGCGCGACAGCTCGGCTGTGCCCAAACTCTCCCCATCCGCGAACTGGAAAAGCTGAATGAGGTACGGTCGAGGTACGTGAAGAACGGGCACTAGGGGATAGCGCAACTTTCTCTTCGCCGACGGCTCGCGATACCCTGTGACAACGGTAGTCCTCGGCTGCCGTGTTTCCTTTGCGACCTTTGCGTCCTCTGCGGTGACCGGGGTTTGGCTTTTCAATCACCCCGATTTTGCCAATTCCGGCGATTTTGGCAATCTCACCTCCCCGGAACCCGCAGCGAGCACACACACAAATCCCGCACCATAATTTCGCCTCCGCTAGTACAATTAGGCCACCATGTCTAACTATTCGAGCCGGGAGGCGGCACAGTTGCTGGGCATCAGTCCGTCGGCGTTGGCCCAGTTTGTCAGAAGCGGGAAGGTTAGCGGGCCGAAGTTTGTCATCCCCGGCAAGCGCAACACCCACCTGTGGACCGAGGAACAGATCGCGCGCCTGCGCAAACGCATGCCTCGCCTGGTAAAAGGCACCAGGATCGGCAAGAAGTACAAGCTGGCCAAGAAGCCCATGACCAAGATGGTCTTCAAGAAACGCGGGCGGAAAAAGAAAGTCAGAAGTCGCGCCGAGAGAGCGGCGGCAGCAAGACCGGCGCGAAAAGTCAGGCGCAAGAAGAAATGAGCGGCGCGCGCTGTGTTGCGCGACCTACTACTGCGCGACCTGAAGCGCGGAACTTAGTTCAGGTAGTCCCCGCTGTCCATGGGGCGCTCCCAGCCATCATAGACCCCGCTGAACTTCTCCGCGAAGGCGGTGAGTTCGTACCAGATGGGTTCCATATCTTCGTCGCCGCGCGCGGGTTGGGTGGCCAGAGCAAGCCAGTCGTCGCCGCACGCGCCTGGCCTCACGTGTGTTGGCCATCCCCTGGCGAGCAAATGCTCGGCTGCCTTTTCAACGGCCCGCAGCTTCATTCTTGTAGACCTTGCCGCCCTTCATCACAAACACCACGCGCCGCACGGCGGTGATGTCCTTGAGCGGATCGCCGTCCAGGGCGATGATGTCCGCTTGCAGTCCCGGGCCGATGGCGCCGATTTCGCCTTGCAGGTTGAGTGACTCCGCGGCGCGCGCGTTGGCGGCCACCAGAGCGTCCATCGCGTCCTGTCCGGCTTGCACGCGATAAATGAATTCTTCCGCGTTGCGGCCATGCGCTCCGGCCACGGCGTCGGTGCCAAAGACGATCTTCAGGTTCTTGGTGGCCAGCGCGTGCTTGAACATCTCCGCGATCGCCGGCAACACTTCCTGCATCTTGGCAAAACCTTCTTCGGTGTAGCTGCCGATGCCGATGTACCTGGCTCGGTTGTCCAGGTAGTTGTGGATCACCAGACCGACCTGCGGATCAAAGAACGTGCCGTGTGCGGCCATGGCGTCCAGGTCTTCCTGCGTGGCGTACGTGCCGTGTTCCACCTGGGTGCAACCGGCGATGGCCGCGGCCCGCACCGCCGCGCGGTACGCATGGACCACGCTGCGCAAGCCCTGGGCTTTGGCTTCGCCGCACGCGGCTTGCAGTTGCTCGTCAGACAGCGTTTGCCCGCCGCCCTGGCGGATGCTGCGCGAAGCGAAGATCTTGATCACGTCCGCGCCGTCCGCCTTGAGTTTGCGCACCGTCTGGCGAATCTGATCGGGAGTCAGTGCGGCGTCTTCAATCGGCTCCAGCGACGTCAGCACTCGCGGGCCCGGCAGCGCGCCGCGAGTGATGGCCTCGCGCAGGTCTTTGTCCTCCGGCGAGCCGACGCTCTGTATGGTGGTGAAACCGGCCATGAGCGTGGCGTACGCGTTTGCGGCTTCGGCCAGCGTCGCCTGCGGAACCGTTTCAGTCTTGTCTTCAAAGCGGCCGTTCGGACCAAAGTGCCAGATCACGTGGTCGTGGACGTCAATCCATCCCGGCATCACCGTCAGCCGGGTGAAGTCGTAGGTTGCAGCCGCTTGGCCTCGCCCGTCGCTCTTGCCCACGCTGACTATCTTTCCGCCCTGCACCACAATACGGACGTTGTGTTGCGCGTGCCCGCGACCATCCAGCAGCGTCCCGGCGTGAATAGTAATGACGCCCGGCGCTTCCTGCGCCGGCAGCGCAAACGGAAAGACGTGTGGAAGAACCACAACGGCGGCGACAACCAGGAGTCTTCTGATTCGCATGAAACTTTTGTACATGGCCAGGTGAGGGATTGTATCGAATATCCGCCGGATGGGTATTATCACCACGACTGAACGTGTGAAACACCCAAGAGACATCCTTAATTATCAATACCTTGCGATGCCAAGCCCTTTGGCATGGGCCGTGCACTTATCTCCAGCAAATCTGGCCAAAAAGGGTCCTTCCGGTTGCGTAAGCCGTTGCACCCCTCACCCTCAGCGGGCGCTTACGCGGATGATCAGCAACGAATGATCGAACAAGGCATTTGCCACCAAATCAAGGACCGGGAGAAATATGAGATTTGTATCTTATAAAACGCTGGGCGTTGTCGCGCTGATGTTCGCGTTCACTGCCGCTTATGCGCAGAATGCGCAGAGCACCCCAAGTACGCAGAGCGTCCAAAATGTACAGAACCAGAAACCGAATTCGCTGGCGATCGACACCCAAAAAGGCTTTACTGAAGTTGAAACATTTCAGGGCACCATCAACACCGACGTCCGGCTGTTCAAGATTGATACCACGCTGGGCTGGGACTTCAACAAACACTTTGGCGTGTTCGCAGGTCTGCCGCTGTACTTTGCTGACGCTGCCGCCGCCACCACCGGCACCACCAGCACCACCAACCGGGGCATGGGCAACGTTTACGCCGGAATGGCTTTCCGGGCGAAGACTCCGGCACTGAACTATGCGGGCGTGCTCACCGTCTCCGCTCCTACCGGCAGCACGGCCAATGGCTTCAGCACCGGCCGGGCGGGCGTGGACTTCACCAACCATTTCGCGCACTCGTTTCACAAATTCACGCCTTTCCTGGAAGGCGGGGTGAGCAACACGGTACCCGATTCCACTCTCCTGGCCCAGCCGTTTACCTCGCTGGGGGCCATCACGCACTGGGAGGAAGGCGCGGATTATCGCATCATCAAGCGCACTTACCTGGGCGCTTCCGGCTACCAGATTGTTCCTTTCGGCAGCCAGACGATTTTCAGCAAGATCAACGGCAAAGGCAAAGGCGGCAATGCTTTTGACAATGCCCCCCAGACCACCGGCAACGGTATCACTCGGGAAAACGGGTTCAACGCCTGGGTTGCGTTTGAGCCCTCGCCGATGTGGCGTGCGGAAGTCGGATTCACCCGCAGCATCACGTTTAACTTGAACAGCTTTGCTTTCAACCTGCGCTTCAACGTGGGACGAATGCTGCGTTCAAGAAGAAGTTCCTAAGGGAGGTAACAAATGAAGACTCGAATGTTTTTGACTCTGGTGGCAATGGCGTGCTTTGCGGCATTGCCGGCGTTCGCCCAGCACGGTGGCGGACACGGCGGCGGCTCTGGCAGCGGCCACGGCGGTGACAGCCACAGCGCTGACAGCGGACACGGCGATTCGCACTCCGACTCATCACACGGCGGGTCCGCATCTGCCGACGACCACGGACACGGCCATCATGGCGGGCATGGCAGCATATCCGCCAAGCTGGCGCGCGATCCGGCGCTGGCCGCCAAGCTCCAGGCCCTGTTGCCTCCTGGGACTGATCTCAACGCAGCCGCCCAGGGCTTCAAGAACCTGGGCCAGTTCGTGGCGGCGCTGCATGTTTCCCAGAACTTGGGAATTCCCTTTGACCAGCTAAAAGCCAAACTGACCGGACCCGGCGCAGAAAGCCTGGGCAAAGCGATTCAGGACCTGAAGCCCGGAGTGGACGCGAAGGCCGCAGTCAAGCTGGCCGACAAAGAAGCCAAAGCGGACCTCCACGACGCGAAGGAAACGCGTGAGGCCAACGACAACGATCACGACGCCAACGACGACCACGGCGTTGATTCCAGAAAGACACCTTGATCCACTGAACCATTTGCTCGCTCCTTCCAACTGAAAAGGCGGCCCTTGTGGGCCGCCTTCTTTTTTCCCAGAAGCTTTCTTAGCTGGCCATCTTTTGGCGCGTGACGCCTTCCAGCACACGCACGGGCGACGCTGCCGGATTCACCAGCGCATCGGGGGGAACAATGAACGTCTGCTCCAGGGCGTACTGCCCGGACATCACGGCGTGGGGAACACCGTCGGTATAAACCATCCAGCAGCAGCCGGGCGGGAAGCTCAGCTCAAGCTTCGGCGACTTCTCCTGGAAGTCGGCGTTCTCTTTGAGCCAGTCGTGCAGGTAGAGCATGTATTCGTCATAGCGCGAACGGTCAGGCACCGGCAGGCCCATGCGCGACGCCACTCGCGCAAAGGCCCGCGCGAAACTGCTGCGCTGCGGAGGCTCAATCTTTTGGGTCTGCATCATCCGCGGCACAAAATCATGGAACGGCTGGCCCACGTTCCAAACGCGCGCCACCGCCGGGTTGATGTTGACGAACACCCGCAGGATGCGTCCCCCGTGCGTGGGCCGGGTGGGGAAGGCGTCCACGTGCAGAAGGTCATTGCGTTTGTGCAGAGGCAGATCTCGCCCCTGTTCTTCCAGCGGACGAAAGCTGGCAAAGTCCAGCTTGAGTTTGCCCGCGTACGGCCCCAGAAACTTGGACACAAAGCGCGTGAGATCGGCGGAGAACTGCCGCAGCACGCTTTGCAGCCGCTCCCGGTCTTCTGCCCCGGCGGACATCCCCTTGAGAATGTCCTTGCCCGGACGATACGAAATGTTCTTGTGGAATCGCGACCCGGTCTGCTTCTGCGACAGCAGAAACTTGCGGTCGTCTTCGGGAAAATCGAACGGCACTTCAGAGAAGAGAATGACTTTGCCACGTTCGAGTTGGTCGCAATACCAGCGTGCCTGCTCCCCGGAGTATGCTTTCACTTCAATAATGGCTGAATTCGAACCTGGACCTGTGGCCGGCATAATCGACAATCATAAACCCTTTTTAATCCTCAGCAGGTTAAGCTTTGCCACGCGACAGGTGTTCAGATTGGTGCCCTGGAAGAAGCGCCTTCAGAAGTTGCGAACCCCTTAAGTTATTGTAAACAAACGTGCTGTGATCCTGAGATTGCCACCAACAGCGCCCTAAAATCGTGTAACTTCCGCCCGTATCCGCTACTCTATAGCTGTGCAGGCAGGAGGATCCCCAAATGGCGATGATTGCGGCGCTCCAACCCGATACGCAGAGTGAAATGCAAGACGAAGAGGTGGTGAGCCGCGTGCTGGCTGGAGAAACCGCGCTGTTTGAGATCCTGATGCGGCGTTACAACCAGCGTCTTTACCGTGTATCGCGGATCATCCTGCGCAATGATGGAGAGGCGGAAGACGTAATGCAGGACGCGTATGTCCGCGCCTATACGCATCTGGACCAATTTGCCGGCAAGGCCGCGTTCTCCACCTGGCTCACTCGGATCGCGATTCATGAAGCGCTGGCGCGCAAGCGGCGCAGCGGACGTTACCAGGAGCTTGACGCCCTGCCGAACAACGGAGATTCCATGCCCATGCTGAAATCCTCAGATCCCACTCCGGAAGACTCCACGGCCCGCACCGAAACGCGGCGCTTGTTGGAAGAAGCCATCGAGCACTTGCCGGAGGCTTATCGCACCGTCGTCGTACTGCGTGAAGTGGAAGAGATGAGCGTGACGGAGACCGCGGACAGCATGGGCGTAACCGAAGCCGTGGTCAAGACGCGCCTGCATCGCGCCCACGCCATGCTGCGCAAAGAACTGTATAGTCGCGCCAAAGGCCGCAGTGCCGACCTTTACCAGTTCCACGCGGTGCGCTGCGATCGCGTAGTCAAGGCCGTGTTCGAGCGGATCAAAGCTTCCGTTCCACCGCGCGATTCTCAGCCCGTAAACTAAGCTGAGCGAAACTGCCCTCGCACGAAACTTACCTGGAACTACAGGGCCATCCTCCATGCCCTATTGCCGCAAACTATCCAGCTGAGGTATAAAAACCTACCCAGACCTTCACACCATCATGACCAAGATGAGGTTTGACCATGCCCCGTGCCCTGCGTTTGCCGGCAATCTTGCTAGCCGTTGCTTTGTTCAACCCTCGCTCATTGTCCGCACTGGACGATTGGCCTGCCATCCAGCAAGAAGAGCTGAAGATGACCGCCAATCCCGCGCACCCTACGGATGCCATCATCCTTAATCACGAAGAAACCTTTGACGACAATCGCAGGCACCAAATCGTTTACATGCGGATTAAGATCTTCACGGAAAAGGGCCGCGAGTGGGGCGACGTCGAGATCCCTTATCTAGGTACAACATTCCATCTCACTGACGTCAAGGGTCGCACCATCGCTCCGGACGGCAGCATCACGCCTTACACCGGCAAAGTATTCGACAAAACCATCGTCAGAGGACAGGGCGTGAAGTTGCAGGCCAAGGCTTTTGCGCTGCCCAACGTCCAACCCGGCTGCATTGTTGAATTCAAGTACACCGAGTACTGGGACGCCGGCGTCTATGCTCCCCGTTGGATTGTGCAGGAAAAGCTTCCGCAAAAGCGGGCCCTGTTCACTTTTATCCCTTACAGTGGCAGCCGTGATGTTGTTGATAAGCGTGGCAACACCGGGCGGGTTTTCTTTACCACGGTCGGCCTTCCTTCCGGCGCGGCCATCAAGTCGATCAATGACCGGCAACTGCAACTGGAACTGAAGGACATTCCCGCTTTCGAAGAGGAAGAACTCGCGCCTCCGTCCGCCATGCTCAAGTGGCGGGTGAACTTCTACTATGGCACGGACAAGATGGCCAAGCCGGCCGAGTTCTGGAAAGAAGAGGGAAAGTACTGGACCAAGGAGGTGGAAAAGTTCACCGGTCACTCCACCGCTGTCGCCGCCGCGGCCAACCAACTGGTGAGTCCGTCAGACACGCCCGATCAAAAGCTGCGCAAAATCTATGCCGGCGTCCAGAAAATGAAGAACCTTTCGTATGAAGATGCCACCCGCCGTGAGGAAGGTCTGGAGCGCTTGAGGACCGAGAAGCGAACACAGGAACAGATCACCGCCGAAGATGTTCTGAAGAACAACGAAGGCAAGCGCGACGAACTCACGCGCCTGTTCGTGGCCATGGTTCGCTCCGTCAACTTGCCGGCGTACGTGGCCCGGGTGACCTCGCGCGACGAAACTTTTTTCCAGCAGAACCTTCCCGATTGGCGCCAGTTGGATTCTGAAGTCGCAGTGGTGCAGGGACCGGACGGCAAAGAATTGTTTCTTGACCCGGGCACACCCGCTTGCCCGTTTGGATTGCTGGACTGGCGACACACCGCTGTCCAGGGCGTCCGCCAGACTGCCGATGGCGGCACCGAGTTCGCAACTACGCCGCCGCCCGACTACACCAAAACCCTTACCTTGCGCACCGCCGCACTCACCCTGACCAGCAACGGCGATGCCTCAGGAATTGCCAACCTGTCATGGACGGGACAAGAGGCATTGGCCCGCCGCATCAGGGCCGCCAGGACCGATGAAGCCGGACGCAAGAAAGAACTGGAAGATGAATTGCGCGCGCTTCTGCCCAATGGCGCCGAAGTGCAAATGGAATCGAGCACTGGCTGGGACTCCCCGGAAACGGCCCTCACCGCAAAATTCAAAGTACAGGTCCCGGCGCTTGCGGGCGTCACCGGTAAACGCCTGATCGTTCCTTCAGGAGTATTTGAATCCAAAAAGCATTCCACCTTCACGCACGCTGACCGCAAAGCCGCCGTGTATCTGAGCTATCCCTACCGCGTCGTTGACGACGTGCAAATCTCTCTGCCCCCGGATTACAAGGTGGAGGACCTGCCCCGGACCCAACCCATTCAGACGGACTTCGCCATATTCAAGTTCGAGCGGACGTCCACCGGCAATTCGATTCACTTCCGCCGCGACTTCGCGATCGCCAACATGGCTTTTCCCGTGCAGGCCTATCCCGAATTGAGAACTCTATTCGGTGGAGTGAGCGCCGGCGACTCCCAGCAGGTGGTGCTGACCGCGGCAAAATAAGCTTGCACCATGCTCAGCGGCTATTTGCCCGCGTCTTCCGCCAGCACTTTTTCCAACTGCTGCACCATTTCTTTCGCCTGCGGGGCAAGATCGCCTTCCGGAGCCAGGCGGAGGTACGCGCGGAATTCGTTGAGCGCGCTTTCCGCGTCTTCGGCTTGCACGTAGATGTTGCCCATCAGCGCGTGCGGACCGGCGTAGTCGGGATTGATGGCGATGGCCTGTTGCGCGTGCGGCTGGGCGGCTTGCCATTTGCCCAGCGAACACAGCGCCCGCGCCAGCTCATAATGCGCTTCCGCCGACTCTGGTTTGAGTTTCAGGCTTTCTTCCAGCGCCTTCTGCGCGGCGGGATAATCGTGCTGCTCATTCAAACTTGATCCCAGACCCAGAAACGCCTGGGCGTTGCCCGGCTCAACTTTGATGGCCTCTTCGAAGGCCAGTTGCGCGCTGTCCCAGCGACGCAACTGCGTGTACGCCAGCCCCATCAGCACGTACCCAGGGCCGTACCAGGGATCCAGCTTCACCGCTTTCTTGAACTCGGCAAGGCTGGCGTCAGGATCGTGTTTGCGAAACAGCAGTTCCTGCGCGCGGTCCAGCGCTTCCTGGGCCGCCGGACTGCGCGGACGACGGCGCGGCGCGGGATCACCGTCCACGGCCGGCGCAGTCGTCGCGGCGGAATCGCTCGCCGCCCGCGGCGCGGCCGGGGTGTTGGAGGTCCGCTGCAAGTCCAGCACCACGTCACTCCGCAGGCTCTCGGTCAAGTCAACCAGTTGCTGCCCGGACATGAATCCCTGGTAGATTGTGCTCACAGCAAACAGATCTTTCCCGCCGTTGCCTAGATTTTCCAGATGATGGAAAACAAACCTGCCGCTGACGTCGGTGGCCGTGCGCACGGACTCTTCCTGGTCGGCTTCAATCAAGTCGCGATTGAAGACAACGCGCAGTGAAACCACTACGCCCGCGGGCGCAGGACGTCCGCCCAGCCGCACCTGGCCGGTAATCTCACGAACCGGAACAGGCTGGGGAGCCGCTGCGGTTTGGCCCAGGGCGAACCCGGACCACAGCATGAAAGACAAGATCAACAACAGTTTACGCATAAGGGAGTAACAGCCTCTATTGTAGACGGGACAGGAAAGGCCTGTTAGAGGGAGAACGCGGCAAACCAGAAAACCTGCGCGCTTATTCCTTGGTGAGCGCCCGGCCCTTGGACTCCAATTGGCTGGCTTTTTCCACGTTGCCTTCGTCGCGATAGTAGCTGGCCAGGGCCAGGTACAGCGGGCCGCTGTTATCGTGTTCCTTCAACGCGCTCTCCAGGAATGAAATGGCGCGGTGGACGTCACCGGTTTTCGCCATGCTCTCCGCACCGCGCAGAACGGTCTCTTCATCGGTCTCTGAAGTCAAAGGCACGCGGCTGAACAGCGCGGCCACTTCCGCGTAATTCTGCTTGGCAAAATACAACCCTGACAAACGCGAGCGGGCGATTTCATTCGACGGGTCTTTGGCGAGAGCAGACTTGAACCAGCGCAGCGCGTTGTCTTTGTCGTCTTGCGCCAGGTAGCACAGTGCGCGGTCAAAGTCCGGCACGCCTTTGCGCACCTCGTCCGCCAGGTCAGGGTCGTGGACGTCATAGGGAGACACCGCACCCGGCACGCCCAGTACGCGGAAGTTGAGTGACGAATACACTTTCTGTGGATCGCCCGGATCGGTGACCGTAATCAGCAGGCGGTAGTTGCCTGCGCCCGCTTCCATCGGCAGCGCGATCTTCTTGCCTGTCAGCATGGAACCAAAACCGTCAAACTGCTGCTTGGCCACTTCTTCGTGCAGACTCTTGGCGTCGCCGGTCGCGCCCAGACGGCCAAACGCGTAGTCCACCGCAAGGTTTTTCCCGCTGTACGTGGCGGGATCGCCGGCCGGCGCCCACATCTGGTACAGGATGTTCACATTCTGCCCCGGAGTGTAGGTCAGCCCTTCCCCGGTGATGGGCGTAAACTTCACGCCGCCGAGGGTGAACGGCAGATAGTCTTTATTGGGGCCCACCGACTCGGCGTTGGAGAACGCCACCACATCAGAAAGCCGCACGCCTTTGCTGATCGCGCCGGGGACCGTCACTTCGCGCTCCGCGCGATACGCCGTCTTGTTCAGTTTGTTGGTGAGCAGAAAATCAATCTTGTACTTCCCCGGCGCCAGGGCCAGCCAGCCCTCGTATCCGAAAAGGCTTTTTTTAAGGCGGTCCAGTTCCACCGGGTCAAGGTACTGGGCAACATCTTTTTCCTGTTTGAAAATCAGCTTGCCGTCTTGCCCGTAAACCCGCGCCGCGAAAGAAACGCTGTAGAACACCTTGTTGTCCGCCTGCTGCACCGCGAAATCGGATGGCCGGTGCAACCGCAACAGGTAATGCAGGTTCATGTTGCCCGCGGCGTCGCGCAGCGCAACGGTGATTACGTCCAGGAATTCCTCATTGAGTATGATGCGGTGCGTGACCCGCTCGGCCAGCCGTCTCTGCTCCAGTTCCGCCTTGGTCAGCGGATGGTTGGCCAGGTTCTTGATGATGCTGAGCATCACGTCCGATTCCAGGCTGGTGGTGGCGTTTTGCAGGTCCACGGGCCCGTCCGGCAGCAGCGTGAGAGTGGTACGGGCCACTTCGCGGCCCAGGGCGCGGTCAATCGCCTGCAGCGAGTGCACGTTGTCGTTCACCGTCATGACCGACGTAGTCAGCTTGCTGGGGCCGTCCATGTACGGGCTGTAAAGCCGCATGGTGCCGCTGTTGTCGCGGTCAAAAAAAATCACGGAGAAATACGGTGGCAGCGCGGGGTTGGTGTTCTGGTAGAACCATATCTCCATGGGCCGGACTTCAGAACGGCCGGTGTACCGGGCCCGTTGTTTGGGCTCACCCAGGGTGATGTAGACCTGCCCCATGGCGCTGTGGACGCCGTCCAAGTACTGCTTGGCGTATTCGATCCGCCGGTAGATTTCTTCCTTGTAAGGATTGGCGGGAGCGCCGGGCACCAGGTTGCGGAGGTCCCAGAACTGCTCGATGAATTTGTCGCGGGCTTCGTCATTGGGAAGCTGGACAAAGACGTTCCGCTCTTCACGGGTGATGATGTAGTTGACTTCATCCGCCAGCCACGCGCGGTAGCGCGGCGGCAAATCTTTTGCAGAGTCTATTGCCGGCAGCACCGAACTGCAAAGACCGGCAACCAGAAACAGTAGGAACACTCGTATAAAAAGACGCATAAAAGGTGTGGAAGTTCTCTTTAAGTCTACCGCTGCGCCAGGCCCTTTTCGATCTTGGCGACGATTTCTTTGACGGGCGCGGCAAATTGCCCTTGTGGCTCCAGCCGCAGATATTCCTGAAATTCAGCCAGTGCAGCCTTGGCGTCGCGATGGCGCAACAGGATGTTGCCCATGAGGACGTGCGCCGGAGCAAAGTCCTTACTGATCTCCAGGGCTTTCTGTGCATGCGGTTCGGCGTCCTGCCACTTGCCTAGTCCCCACAGGCTCCTGCCCAGCTCATAGTGGGCCTCCGCCGAATTGGCCAGCTCCAGGCTATGTTGCAGCGGTTTCACGGCGCCGCTGAAGTCGTGCTGCTGGTTCATCGCATTGCCCAGGCCCAGGAACGCCGTAGGATCGCGGGGATTAATCTTGGCCGCTTTTTCAAACGCCGACTGGGCCTGCCCAAATTCCTGCGTCTGCAGGTACGCAGTCCCCAGGAGCAAGTAGCCCATTTCATATTGCGGCTCGAGTTCAACAACCTTCTTGAAATTCTTGATGCTGGCCCTGGGATCATGTTTGTTGAGCAACTCCTGGCCCTTGGCCCACTCTTCCTGGGCCTTGGGCGTTGCAGGTTGCTTGGCTGAAATCGTAGCTCCCGGGCCGCCGGGTGGAACGTTGGGTGCGTCCTTGCTGGTATCGCGCAGCAAGTCCAGGTTGGCGTATCCGGTGCGCGTGGCGGTCAAGTCCAGGACTTGTGTTGCCACCCGGTAACCGGGGTAACGGACGGTCACCACGTAGCGCGCGCCATCTGTAAACTCCTGCCCCTGGTCCACGTGATCAAAAAAGAATTTGCCGCGTGAATCTGTCATGGCGGTGCCGAGTTCGCCGGTGCCGTTGCTGTAGGTCGCGTCGCGTCCCCGTGCGCGGTCCAGCAATACCAGGACTCCTTGCGGCGCGGCACGGCCATCAATGCGGATCTGGCCGTAAATCTGCCGTTCCCGGGCCGACCCGGGAGTCAACTGGGCGCCGGCCGTTGCCGCTAGGCCCAACAGCAAAGTGACGACGAAGCTAGAGCGCAACATAGCCGCCCCTTAGTGGACAATCTCCATTCCCTCGGGCAAAAAATTTTGGGGAGGATCGTGGTCCTCCCCAAAATCGTTGACGCCTCTTGCCGCCTAGAACTCCCAGCGCAGGGAGAACCGGGCGCGGAAAGGCTCCTGATAACCGGTCAGCAACCCGGCGTTGGTGTTGGAATTGCCGGGCTTATTGAAGTCCACGTTGGAGAACGCAGCGCCGCCGGAAAGATCGCGGTTCTGGTCCACCACCGTGGCGGTTTTGGAGTTGGTTACGTTGAACAGGTCCACGGCAAAACGCACCGTGGAGTGCTCGTTGAACTTCCACGGGTAGTCAGCGTGCATGTCGCCCTGGCCAAGCATGGAGGTGCGTCCCAAGGCGCCGCGTCCGCCGATGGGTACTTCACCGGAGTTCTGGTACACCGGATGGTCCGCCAATTGGCTGATCGGCGTGCCGCCCTGGAACCGTATGCCGGTGCCCAAGGTCAGCGACTTGAAGCGTCCGCTCTGCATGGTGTAACTGAAGAACGTATTCAGCAGGTGATGGCGGTCCGTGTTCAACGAGCCAGTCTTGAACTGGTCGCCCAACAGGTTGAACGATCCCGGAGTGAAGTCGAACAACGAGCTGATGCTGGGGTCAGTCTGGGCGTTGTCATTGCGGAACGCGCCTTCGTAGTTGCCGCGCAAGCGGGCAAACCGATAGTTGGCGCGCATCAGCCAGCCGTTGCTGAACCCTTTGTTGAATTCGACTTCGACTGCCTGGTAGTTGCGTACCGGGTTAACGAAGCCGTCTGGTGTGCCGTCAGCTCCAATGGCAGCAGGGGTTGCGCCGCTGGCCAGTGCCGGGAAGCACAACTGCTGGTTGACCAGACCACCGATCAGGTTGCCGTTGGCATCCACCGGCCCCGCAGCGCCGGTGTTTGACGTACCCAGATTCACGGGACCGCTGCAAGCCGCGCCCGCGGCTTGAATGACAGACGCTGGCTCATTGATGAACAGGTCCGTGCTCTTCGACGGGTTGCCGATCACGAAATTCTGCGTGATTCCCGCGACCGCGCCCTCGGGCGAGACGCCCGCCATGTCCTCCACCACTCTCTTCAAGCGGCGGTCAAGATAGCGTACGCTGAAGACCACGCCGTGCTTGAGTTCGTGTTCGTAGCCTACGATCCATTCATCTTCGTACTGCATCTTGGTTCCAGGCGCGAATGCTTCGCCAGCCGCCTGGGCAGACACGATGGGCGCTCCGGCGACACCGCCCGCAGCGTTGTTCAGGAAATGCGCGCCGTCAATGGCAACGGTCAAGGGCAGCGAACCGTCAGCACCTCTAGTCAGTACCTGGCCCGGTGAGCCAGGGGCAAAGAACATTCCGGAAAGATCCAGTTCCGAACTCAGAGACCGGATCGCGGCGTCCAGCGGCATCTGGTAGTTGTAGCGTCCAAAGTTCGCGTAAATCTTGCCTTTGCGATCGCCCTTGGGATCAATCACTACCCCCAACCGCGGGGCCCAGTTACCGGTGAAGGTGTAGCCCACCGCGGTGCCACGCATGGTGTACTGCTCCCAACGCAGCCCGGCGCTTACCGTAATGTGTTTGTTCATGCTCCAGGTGTCGTTGGCATACCCGGCGTAGTACAAACCTTCGGTCGGCGTAAAGTTGCCGCCGAATTGGCCACGGCTCACGTCCAGCGCTATTGGCTGTGGAATAGGGTTCCCGGGCACGAGCGTAACGGGACACAACGTGCAACCGGGCTCAACCAGGACATTGAAACTGGCGTCCGCCAGGGTACCGGGGTTCAGCGGGCAAACGGGACCGGGACAGGTGGAATAAGACACTGCCGCGCCCACTGCGTTGGTGGCCGGCGGAGCGTATTTGGGACCGCTGCGCGTGCGATTGTTGTCATAGTTCAGCAACTGGTCGTTGAAGCCGAGAGACAAGGTGTGCTGGCCCCAGAATTTGACCACCTTGGAGGTATCAACAGTGTACGCGAAATCATTCGCGTCATGGTCTTCTTTGAAACCGAAGCCGGAGAGCGCGATGGGAGCTCCCTGGCTCAAATCCGTAATCGAAAAAATGTCACGCAGCGGTGTTTCCGTAAAGCGGTTGTTGCTCCAGGTAAAGTTTGCATTCACCAGCCACGTCGGAGACATTGTTCCGTTGTAGCGAACCACCCAGTTGCGTGTGCCGTAGTCCCACTTGCTGAAGCCGCCGTCCGTCGAGGACGCCAGCGCCAGGTTCTCAGGACCCTGGTTGTTGCGCGAAGGGTCTCCGAACACGGAAGACTCGATCGAATGCTTGTCATTCATCTTGTACGTCAGCTTGCCGGCGTAGTTGTTCACAAACGTTCGCAGGACGAAGGGGCTGTTGCCGCGAGCAGAGAACAGGCCAACCGGTATGGCCGGATCTGCGGGGGTGGGAATATGGTCATCCGCGAACTGGGGCGCCGTAGCGTAGTTGAACACCCAGGATGGATTGTACGCTCCGAAGAAGAAGAGGTGCTGCTTGAACTTGGGAACGTAGCCGCCGATCTCGCCGCTCACGTCAAAGTCGGCGGGGTTATCAAGCCGCCCGGAATTGAAGAAACGCACGTCGTCAGGACTCTTGCGGGTGGCCGCCATGCTGCGTGACGAACCGTAACCCGCAATGGCGCCATGGTATGCCTGGCCGCCGGACTTGGTGACGATCTGCACCACGCCGCCCGTCGCCTGGCCGTATTGAGGCTCAAAGCCGCCGGTCTTCACCTGGACTTCCTTGATGAAGGTCAGGTTGATGCCGGTACCCACCGAGCCCTGGTTACGGGTGAAGACGCCTAACCCGCCGAAGGCCGCATCGGTAATGTTGACGCCGTCAGCCACGTACAGGTTTTCCAGGCCGGAGCCGCCGGAGATGGAAGGGTTCGCGCGGCCTGCTCCGCCGCTGTCCGCAACTCCCGGAGCCACGTAGAACAGGCTGGAAACATTGCGGGGCGTGGGGATTTTGGAATAGAAAGTGTCGCTCAGGTTTGACCCTGACGCGGTGGAGGTCACATCAACCGTGACGGCTTCAGCGCTCACTTCCACGGTTTCCGTGATGGCGCCCGCTTGCAATTGCATCTTCACGTTCGCCGTGCGACCAATGGCTACTTCCACTCCTTTGACTTCAGAAGCCTTGAAACCTTGCTTCTCGACTTTCAGGCTATACATGCCGGGAGCCAGCCGGCTGAACAGGAAATTTCCCTCAGCATCGCTGTTCACGGTTTCTGAGCCGGTCGGCGTGGCCAGCGTGACTTTGGCCCCGGGAATCACGGCTCCGGTGGTATCCACCACCGATCCGCCCAAATTGCCCTTCACGGCAGATTCCTGCGCAAACGCGCCAACGCCTAAAAACAGGAAGAGGGCACAGATTAAAGCGCCTAGCAAGATTCTCTTTCCCATCATTTGTCGCTCCTTAGAGTTTGCTTATCACCCGATCTTAAAGAATTGCAGACAAGGTTGATTTTGAGTTACACATTCACCGGGAAATTCAGGTGTCTTAGCTGTACTAGCACAACGTCTGCCACTGCGCGATTCATGTGCTTGGCCTTTAGTATTCAAGCGCTTATCGCGAATGCCACAAGCAGCGATCTTGGCGCTCATTCCAAATTCAATAGCGTATATGCAGGAAATAGTACGGTGCTGAACGAAGAAGTTAAAGTCCCGCGTGCGTCATGCTGTCCTTTCGTTCATCAGCAAGCTGATCTAACAGACACGCTTTCAGTCGCTACACGGACATAGCGCGCTCTGGCCTTGAGTCCCAGTGAGATGGGGTGCTCTGGTCCTTGCCCCAGGCGCACAAAGTCCATCATCGCGACCGCGGCAGCACGTGGAAAATCGCCCGACCACCCGCGCGCCAATCCCGGCCGGGGATTATATCGCGATGCGACATCCGCGAAAAGACCCCTCCTGATTTGCGCCCCGTGGATTCAGTGTGATAACTTCCGCTCAGGTTCGCAGAAGAACATCCACGTGGGAGGAATAATGGCGCTGATTGTGGTTCTGGTCCTGATCGGCCTGGTGGTCTTGGTCCTGGCTGGCATGTACAACAGCCTGGTGCAGCTCCGGGTGAGGGCCGACTCGGCTTGGTCGGACATTGACGTGCAACTCAAGCGCCGCCATGACTTGATCCCCAACCTGGTGGAGACCGTCAAGGGTTACGCCGCGCACGAAAAAGGGACGTTCGAAAACATCGCCAAGTTCCGCTCTCAGGCCATGCAAGCCACCACGCCGGGCGACAAAGCTGTGGCAGAAAACCAGCTCAGCGGCGCATTGAAAAGCTTGTTCGCGGTGGCTGAGAATTATCCGGAACTGAAAGCTTCTGAGCAGTTTACCGGCCTGCAGAGCTCGCTCAACTCGATTGAAGACAACATTCAGAATGCGCGGCGCTACTACAACGCCGTGATTCGCGACTACAACACGCGCGTGCAATCGTTCCCCAGCAACATCATTGCCGGCATGTTCGGCTTCACCAGCAAACAGTTCTTTGAAGTAGAGGCGCCCGGCGACCGCGAAAACGTCCAGGTAAAGTTCTGACGCGTGAAGTACTAACCAGATGACGCACAAGGCCAGAGCGTTCTCGCTCCGCGGGATGGGCAGGATAGGGCTCCTTCTTCTCGTTGTCCTGCTGGCCGCTGCACCGGCCTGGGGCAGGAGTATCCGCGTAACGCGCTGGGACACCACAGCGCACGTGGGTTCCGATGGCTCCGCTCGAATCACGGAACAAATCACCTACCTGTTCACCGGGGCGTATCACGGTGTGTACCGCGATATCCCCATCGAGTATCCGGGTCCCCGAGGCAGTAACTACTCCCTGTTCCTGAAAATTGAGAAAGTCACGGACGCCATCGGCTCGCCCCTGAAGTACGAGAAGAGCACCAAAGACGGCTTCCTGAAGCTCAAAGTCACCGTGCCGGGAGCGGTGGACGCCTCCAAGATGGTGATCTTCGAATACTCGGTGGCCAACGCGGTGAAGTTCTTTGGCGATCACGAAGAGTTCTACTGGAATGTGACCGGCAATGATTCGCCCTTGCCCATTGAGCACGCCTCGGCCATCGTCTATTTGCCCGAGAACACCAGTGGTTCGCTGCAGGCGCAGGCCTTCGTCGGCACTTATGGATCGACAGAGCGCGGCCGCGTTTCGGTGGAAGGTCCCGTCGCGAGCGCCGAAACAACTGCGCCTTTGCCCATGCACGGCGGCCTCACGATTGATGTTTACATCCCGAAAGATCTCCTGAAAGAACCGGGTGCATTCACCAAAATCGGCTGGTTCCTGCGCAGCAACCCGATCGTCACCCTACCGCTGTGGGCCTTTGCCGTGATGTTCCCGCTGTGGTGGCTCAAAGGACGCGACCCTGACCCTGGCATGTCTGTGGCGCCCATGTATGAGCCTCCGGAAAAGATGGGGCCGGCGGAAGTCGGCACGCTGATCGATGACAGCGTGGAGCCGCGCGACATCACCTCCGTGATGGTGGACCTGGCGGTCCGCGGCTACATCAAGATCGTGGAGACCCAGAACAAGGGACTGCTCTTCACCACCAAGGATTACGATCTCCAATTGTTGAAAGACCGCAACGACTGGAGCGGCCTCACCGACTACGAGCGCGCCATGCTGGACCGGATTTTTTATGCCGGCAATACCACGCGCGTGTCAGACCTGCGCAACCGCTTCTACACCGCCATTCCCTTGATCAAAGACGAGATCATGGGCGCGCTCAAAACCAAGGGCATGTACACGCTGGACCCTGATTCATCCAAGGCGTACCTGGGATTGGGCGCTTTGGCCGTGCTGGCTCCGTACGCGCTGGCGCAATGGTTCAAGATCGCTGATTTCCTCAACTCCATCGGGCCAGCGATTGTGTGCGTAGTGATCGCCGTGGCCATCATTGTTCTTTTTGGACGGCAGCTCAGCGCCACCAGCATGAAAGGCGCGCGCACCCGCGTGCAGATTCTCGGGTTCCAGGACTTCATGAACCGCGTGGACGCTGACCGGCTCAAGCGCATGCCGCCCGACACGTTTGAGAAGTTTCTGCCTTACGCCATGGCCCTGGGCGTGGAGCATCATTGGGCCAAGGCATTTGAAGGCATTATTCAGAACCCGCCCAACTGGTACCAGGGCGATTGGACAACCTTTAACACCTTCTACTTTGTGAACAGTCTGGGCACTATGTCGCAGACCGCGAGCGCGGCTTTCGTGGCCGCTCCGCGCGCCAGTTCCAGTTCCTCCGGATTTAGCGGAGGCGGCTTTTCCAGCGGGGGCTTCTCCGGCGGCGGCTTTGGCGGCGGTGGCACCGGCGGTTGGTAGTTATTTTGCTCTTTTCCAGTTGTGCCCCGAGGATCGCACCATGGCAGACGAAAACAACAAAGACCCGAAGATTCCCAAGTTGCCCTTCGGCATCCCGGCGCCTCCTCCGGTGGGCGCGTCTCCTGAGGAAACGAAGATGTGGCTGGACAGCCTGGACGAGCAAGGCAAGCAAAAGCTCAAGCAATGGATCGAAAGCCTGAGCGACGATGAATTAGGCCAATTGCTTCCCTGACAACATCTGTCAGACTGAGGCCTTTCCTGAGGAAAAATCAGGCGGAAGCCTCAGAAGCCGGCCCTGCTTAAGGATCTTCTGACCGTGGATCGCCTGGCCCATCCTTGGTATTGCCCGTAGCTTAGGAATCAATTACCCTGCTTAAAGCATTCATGATATAAACCTTCATTCGTTCTTCTCTCATTCCAGAAAGGCGCTTGCAGTGCGGCGCGTGGCTTACGCTGAGGAGGCAAATGTCAGAAGCAAGGACAGGAAAACGGTTTCCGCTTGAGCTGCCGATTCGTATCCACGGCAAAGGCGGCGATGACAAAGGGACCACCGCCGATATGAGCTCCGCGGGCGTCTACATCATGGCCGATGTTGATCTCAATGTAGGCTCGCCCATCGAATTTGATATCACCCTTCCCGCCGCCGTGCTGGGCACCCCCACCGACGTGGAAGTGCGCTGCACCGGGCGCGTGGTGCGCAAAGATACCGAGACGGCGGCCGGCTCCAACGCCGGGAAAAAGAAGAAAAAGAACGGCGTCGCTTGCGTCATTGACCAGTACAAATTCATACGCAAAGGCAAAGGAACCAAGTAATGCTGAAGATCATTTTGGCCGATAACCAAGCTATTTTCCGCACCGGAGCGGCAAAGGTCCTGGCGGTTGAAGACGATCTGCGCATTGTCGCTCAGGCGGAAAACTCAGAAAAGATGATGATGGCCCTGGAAAAATTCCACGCCACGGTGATGATCTTTGGCGCCGATATCCATACCAGCCTTCCCGCGGTCGTAGAGGCCGCGCGCAAATTCAAAACCAAGCTGGTGGCCATCGCCGATACCGGCCAGGATTCCCGCCATTTCCTGACCAACGGCGTGCACGGCGTGATCTACCGCAACGTGAGCGGCGAATCCCTGGTGCAATGCGTGCGCAAAGTCAGCAAGGGCGAGACTTGGGTCCAGGACACGCAGGAGAGCAAAGAAACCGCGGAAAATGATCTGGTGGGAGCGCGGGTGCGCGACCGCCTTACCGCCAAGGAACTAAAGATCGTGGCGCTGATCGTGCAGGGCTATAAGAACAAGGAGATCGCCTCCCAGCTGGGCACCACGGAACAGGTCATCAAAAACTACCTGCGCAATGTGTATGACAAGATTGGCGTCTCTGACCGGCTGGAGCTGGCGTTGTTCACCATCCATCACCGCATTCTGGCGGAAGCCGCAGCCACCTCCGTCGCGGCAGTCGCCACGCAGAGCCGGGCTTAAGAATTTTCAGGAGTAGACGCTTTAGCGGGAAGCGGCGCGTTCGCTGCTCTTCAGCAGTTCGTTGACAATCGTCACCAGCTCTTCCGGATTCACCGGCTTTTCCAGATACAAGTCAGCCAGCGGTTCCGCGGCCTGAAACGCCTCAGCCACAAATCCTGACACCACCACCACGGGCATGCTGCTGTTGTTCTTTGCCGCCTGGACCACGGCACGTCCGTTGGCGTCGCCCAGCCGCCAGTCCGTCACCACCGCATCGTAAACATTGTTCTGCAGCTTATCGATGGCATCGCGCGCGGAGGTGGACGCTGTCACGGTGTGGCCAGCCTGTTCAAGGATGGCACACTTCAGGGTGACCACGTGTGGTTCGTCGTCTACGCAAAGGATCCTGGCCATGATGGGCGTCCTTTAACGGCGGCGCGCCCGCGTTCAGAGCGCGTCTTCGGGGGATATTAGCTGCGGCGAAGACTTTTCTACCCGGAAGCATTCGCCGGACAGCTAAAGCAAACTGCCATATTCTGCTGCACGCGTCCGCCTCAAGTCAAATAAAAGAAAGGCCGGTTCGACGTTCATCGCGGTAGCCATGAACACGCTTGCGGCCTTGACCCGAAAATAGCTGGCAGAAGGCTAGCTGTTGGCCGGCTTGCCGGTGACCGGTCCCGCGTCCCCGATCTTCTCCGCAACCGACTTGGCCTGCGTGAACAGCAGCAGGTAATCCGGCCCGCCGGCCTTGGAATCGGTGCCCGACATGTTGAACCCGCCAAAAGGATGCGCGCCCACCATGGCGCCGGTGCATTTGCGGTTGAAGTACAAATTGCCCACGTGAAATTCATGCCGCGCGCGTTCCAGTTTCTCGCGCGAGGTGGAATACACCGCGCCGGTCAGGCCGAACTCCGTGTTGTTGGCGATCTGCAGCGCGTCGTCGTAATTGCGCGCCTTGATCACCGCCAGCACCGGCCCAAAGATTTCTTCCTGCGCAATGCGCGCCGTGGGGGCAACGTCCGCAATCACCGTGGGCTGTATGAAGTAGCCTTCACCGGCTTCCTTGGCCGCGCCGCCGCCGTTGATCACCCGGCCTTCTTTTTTGCCGACCTCAATGTATTCCAAAATGCTCTTGTACGCGCCCTGGCTCACCACCGGCCCCATGGCCTTGTTTTCCACCGGATCGCCGACCGTGATTTTGTTGACGCGCTCTTTCAGGCGTTCCAGGAACACGGGGTAGATTTTTTCGTCTACGATCACGCGCGAGCACGCCGAGCACTTTTGTCCTTGAAAACCAAACGCGGCTTGAGCCACGCCTTCCACCGCGGCATCCATGCTGGCGTCATCGGCCACAATGATGGAATCCTTGCCGCCCATTTCCAGCACCGTGCGTTTGATCCACTTCTGCCCCGGACGCGGCGCCGCGGCGCGCTGGTTGATGTCCAAGCCAACTTCTTTTGATCCGGTAAAGGCGATGAATCGCAACTGCGGATGCTCCACCAGCCCGGCGCCAAAGCTGGACCCCGAGCCGGGGCAGAAATTCACCACGCCATCGGGAATGCCCGCTTCCTGCAGGACTTCAAAGAATTTTGCGGCGATGGCCGGCGAATCGTGCGACGGCTTCATCACCACGGTATTGCCGGTGACGATGGCCGCCATGGTCATCCCGGCCATGATGGCGCAGGGAAAATTCCACGGCGGAATCACCGCGCCCACGCCCAGCGGGATGTACATCAGCCGGTCGTCCTCGCCCGGCAGAGTGACCGGCGTTTCGGCGTTGGCCAGGCGCAGAGCTTCGCGCGAGTAAAATTCCGCGAAGTCAATGGTCTCGGCGATGTCGGCGTCGGCTTCCGACCAGTTCTTGCCGACTTCATACACCATCCACGCGGCAAATTCGAATTTGCGCTCGCGCAAGATGCCGCCCACGGCGTGGATCAGCGCCGCGCGCTCTTCCACTGACGTCCGCTGCCACCCGGCAAAAGCCGCCAGCGCCGCCTGGATGGCCGGCTCCACGTGCTCCTTGCCCGCGCTCTGAAACACGCCCAACACTTGTGACGGCCGCGCCGGATTCACTGACGTGATCTTGTTCGTGGTCTTGATCAGCTTGTCGCCGATCACCATGTCATATTCCCGGCCCAACTCAGAGCCCACCTTGACCAGCGCCTGGCGCATGGCCCGGGCGTTGTCGGCGTTGGTGAAGTCGGTGAGAGGCTCGTTCTTGAACGGCGTGCGGGGGACGCGCAGCGTAGCGCGCGAAATTTCCAGCGTGGTAGCCATAATATTGTCCTTTTGCGATTAGATATGGGGCTGATGATGTCAGAGAACCTTTTATTCTAACGCAAGCGAAAGCTCGCCGCTGATTACGCTGATAAACACTGATCAGCACGGTGTTAGGTAATGGCCCTTCATGGAGGCACGGAGATCTCATGTCTTGATGAGTCACATGAAACTCTTTTTGGACTCAGGATCTACAGACGCACTTCCAGGTCTGTCATCCTGAGCGTAGCGACGCTGCGCAGCACGGCGTCGCGCAGTCGAAGGATCCCGAGAATCTTTCCAATACCATGCCGTGTCAGGGAGTTTTCCCCACGCACGCCTGGCCAAATCCAAATCTCCCTTGATTTACCGCACTCCTGCCTGTGCCGGTTTAATTACTTTGCAAATAACCACTCAGTAATCTCACCCCCCCACCCCTGGCTCTGTGGCTTTGTTGCAAACAAAAGGACTTATGCCATTCGACCCAACGGTCACCCAACTGTTTACTGGATGGTAAAATTATCCCCTAACTCATTGATTCTTCAAAAATTAGGTGCGGCTTGCCGGTCAGTGCGATTCTTAAGGTTCTGCTCAACCAGCCACAAACCGCTTGCTAGGGTAGTTTTCAAAAGAACCTTCAACCCGCCTCCTGGGCGATTGGGCTTTTCGCCAGGGGCTCGCAGCTACCGGCTCCTGGATATCCTATTCTATCGTCTTGTGTTCGCCCAATCAAGCGCGAATCCGTTCATCCTCGCGCACAGCTGTCAAGTGTCCTGAAGGTCAGTAACGTAACGGCTCACGAGTAGGAACGCTGCGCAGAAAGTGGAAGAGCGGCCCGTTACGTGCCGCGCTGAGCCGTCCATTTTTCTGCGGGCTTCAGCCCCTGAACTTACCTCAGCGTTCTTGGGCTGCCGCCGCCTAGACCGGGGACAATGTAAAGTGGTCTTCCCATAACGTCTGCCAAGTCCACCAGCCCAAAGTCGTGCATTCGGCTGTCGCGGCTGTTGTTGCGATTGTCTCCCAGCACAAAAAGCCTGCCGGCAGGGATGGTCAAAGGCCCAAAGTTGTCCATCTCCGGCAAGAAGACATCGCCCTGGCGCAGAACATAAGGCTCATTCAACTCGACGTCGTTGAGCCAAATTCTCCCGTGAATGCCTCGAACGGTGTCCCCGGGCAGGGCGATCGTTCGCTTCAGGAAAGTAATGCCGGGTTCGTTTGCGAGAGTGAAGGCGACCAGCTCGCCGTGAGCAACGGCTCGCTGGCGATAATATCTGAGGTCTACGATGAAGTGTTCGTCCAGATGAATGGTGCGCTCCATCGCCGCCGACGGTATGCTGAACAACCGAAAGCCCGCTGACCGCAACAACCAATTGGAATGGGCTGCAGCGGCCAGAAACGCCATGGGAAGCAGCGCCGCGAGCCACCATTGTGAAGGTCTTTCCCAGCCAGGCTTCTTTCGATAAGGCGCATCCGTTGCCGCAAAGATGCACAGCGCAACCATGGCAAAAATCAAGCCGATGAGTCCTGCAAAATGCGCCGGCAAACGTACGGGCCAATAAAACAACAGGAGAATGGAGAACAGAAATAAGCAAACCAGACCTTTGATCCTGCGGCCTGCCAGGAGCTGTCCCGCGCCCGGGACCAGCGCCGAAAGAAACCCTGCTGCAAGCAGACGTTGTTTGCCTGGTCCGGTGGCCCGACTGGGCATTGACTGCGAAGGGCTTTCTGCGTTCACGGACTGGAACTATACCAAAACCATGGAGCTCTTTTGATTTTCTTCCAGCCTAGTCTCGCTTCCCTGCATCTAACCTCCTTACAACACCCCAGCGTCTTACTATCCGGGCAAGAAGGAGATTCTTTGTTTCGACCACGGTTTTATTTGTTTTTCTTGACTGCTCTTATTGCGATTGCACTGGCGTCGTCGGCCGGCGCGCAGACGCCGCGCTCCACCATCACCATCCACGTCGGCAAGTCCGGTGTGTTTTCCGGCTTTGGCCACGACCACGTGGTCGTCGCGCCCATCGCCCACGGATCGGTGGACGCCAAGGCCATGGTGGTGGAGATCACCGTAATCACCACGCAGATGAAGGTCACGGACTCAGACGCGTCGGAGAAAGACCGCGCCGAAGTCCAGAAAACCATGCTGGGACCCAAAGTCCTGGACGCGGATAAATTTCCGGAAATCCATTTCAAGTCGTCACGCGTCCAGCAGACCAGCCCGAGGCATTTCCGCGTAACCGGTAAGCTCAGCCTGCACGGTGTGACCAAAGAATTGGAGTTTGAAGTCACCGGCGGACCCCAGCGATACCAGGGCAAGACCAGGTTCAAGCAGACCGAATTCGGGATCGAGCCGGTCAACGCCGGTGGCGGCGCGGTCAAGGTAAAGGACGAGTTGGAGCTGGAGTTCGATATCTATCCCGCGGACCTGGGAAGCAAGCGATAAAAGTGTGGAATTCTTTTAGACTGTAAACAGCATGTGCACCGTCAAATTCATCTGGCTGCGGATTTTCATCTTTCTGGCCGTGGTAGGTTTTCTCGTGGTCCGGAGCCTGTATCCGCACACGCCGCCCGCACAGGCCGCGGCGCGCAAGGCTGTGGTGGTGGAGCTGTTCACTTCCGAAGGCTGCTCCAGTTGCCCTCCGGCCGATATTCTTCTCAGCCAGCTCCGTGAGGACAAATCCCTGAGCGGCATTGAGGTCATCCCGCTGGGCTTCCACGTGGACTACTGGAATTATCTCGGCTGGCAGGACCGTTTTTCCTCCCACGCGTTTTCCCAGCGCCAGGAAAAATACGCGGCAAGGCTTTCGCCCGACGGCCCTTACACCCCGCAGATGGTGGTGGACGGCGCCGAGCAATTCGTCGGCAATGACTCCGGCCGCGCTCGCTCGGCCATCGCCCGCGCTGCCGCCGATTCCGCATCGGCTGCGATCGAGCTGACGCCCGCTTCCGCCGACAAGCTGCTGGTGCGCGTGAAAGCTCCCGCCAACGCTTCCGGCGACGTCCTGCTGGCCGTGACGGAGGACAACCTGGCCAACAAAATCGGCGCAGGAGAAAACAGCGGACGCCTGCTTCGCCACTCCGCCGTGGTGCGCGACTTCCGCCTCCTGGGCCAACTCCATGACGGGGCCTTTCAGTCGGAAGTCTCGCTCAAGATTGAAAAGGACTGGAAGCGCGCTGATCTGCGCGCGGTGGTGTTTGTGCAGGCGCCGGACAACGGAAAGATCGTCGGTGCCGCAACGCTCAAGCTGTGATGAGTCACTGTGTCGCAGCAGGGTGGAGCAGGCATTCATGCCTGCGTTTCAGACAAACCCAGACATGGCCGGCTTCAGCCGCTGAGGTCAGCCTTCAAAGGTCTGCAAGCCGCAAACGGCTCTAGTGATGCTCGGCTTTCTTCTGCGTTTGCGCCGCGTGCGCGGCGTCGTCCGGCTTCTGGATCTCCCGCTGCTCCACCGGCGACGACAGAACAATGGAAGTGGACGTGGTGCCGTACGGCGTCAGGCGGTCAATCAGGTTCTCCAGGTGTTCCACCGAACGCACGTGCACCTTCATGATGAACGAATCGGCGCCGGTGCCGCGATGGCACTCCACCACTTCGGGTGATGCTTTCACCACGCCGGTGATCTTGGCGAACACGTCGCCTACCACCGACATGCGAATGAACGCGGTGATCGGCATGCCGACTTTCATGGGGTCCACGTCAGCGTGGTATCCCACTATGATGCCGGCTTCCTCCATGCGCTTCACGCGTTCCACCACCGCTGGAGTTGTCAGGCCCACTCGGCGTCCGAGCTCAGCGTAGGAAAGCCGCCCGTTCACCTGCAACTCATGGAGCAGCTTCCAACCGATTTGATCTAATAGTTTCTCGTTCTTTAAAGTCGAGTCCATTTTGGGTTGATATTGTAAAACAGATTGGGGATTGTCTCTAATATCGGTTTTGCTCCATCACGCATTAGAGAATTTTAAATATTTGCCCGCCCCGACGAAGCCCCATATTAAACCATTAGTGTTGTAATTCTGCCTAGAGCTAATATGGCAATTTGGTAATAACTTCACCGTCGCCTTAAATTACTTGCTGTTAATCACTTACAAGTACCATCGCTCCCTGCGCTGGTTGCTCGCAACCCCTCAGCCTGGCTGTGAAGGAACAAAAATTCGCGTGGCGGCGAAAATGGCCTGCCTCAAATCGAGCGATCCTTTGCTTCCTCAACCGGCGGCTTATTCTGCCCGAAACGATGACAAGAACCCAAGCTCAACAATTCTGTCCGTGGCGACAAATTCGCAAGCAGGGCCGTCTGAAAAAGCGCGCGTGGCTTTCGCGATCCAAGGCGGCTCTTCCGGACGTCGCACACATCAAGCTCTACCAGCATCATTTTTTTCTGTCTCTATGCTCTTCGAAGCAGCGGCCTGGGAATACCAACCTGAAGGTGCTTGGTACTGACGGTTTCGCTTGATTTAAAGCCCAAGCCAATATAAAAATAAAGTTTCCAATACTTTTGGCGTGCTCGACTGCCCAGTTACCTCCCTGGTTTTCAATTTTTGGGTGCAACTTTTTCAATGGACAGGATCGTAATCACAAACCAGGAAGTGGACCACGCGCCGCAGCAAGTACCGGGCGTCGCGCAGCCTAAGCCCTATCTTCCCGACCCCGTTCCCTGGTGGGTCCGCCTGCTTCTGGTTCCGCTGGTGCTGGTGCTGCCGTTGTTGAGTCTGGCGGCGCTGATCGTGCGGGTCTCCCTGCGCAAGCAAACGCCGCGGGTGTTGCAGGCGTGGTGGTCGTACCTGCTGACGCTGCTGATCATCAGCGGCTTCCTTACGACTCTGCTGGTGGTGCTGGGCTTCTCTTTGAACTGGATGCCCACGCCGGAAGTGGTCGGCTCGGCGCTGGCCAGCCTGGACGAGCGCTCCAGCTTCCCTGATCTGCCTTCCGACAAGATCATGTCCGGCGTGCAACTGAGTTCCACGCTGCGGCCGCTGGTATTGATGGCTTCGCCTGCGGCCAAACGGTGGTTCAGCAAGACCGCGAGCACATCAGGCCTGCTGGGCGCAGCGTTGATCCTGCAATCGGATTCGCATGGTTATCTGCTGGCCACCGCCCGGCACGTGGCTGACGGTGAAGGCTGGCAATCCCGTCACGGCGCGCAAAAGGTGATGGTTTCTGACGGCATGAACGGCTGGGCCGGCGCCCAGGTGGTCGCGCGCCACAAACGCCAGGACATTGCCTTGTTGTGGCTGGAGCGGCGCAGTGGCGACGTGGATTTCCGCCAGTCCATCGCCAACTACTCGAGCGTGCAGACCGGCGAGAAGATCTACGTCATCGGCCATCCGGAGGGGTTGAACTTCAGCATTAGCAACGGCATTGTGTCGCGCACGCCCGGCGATGAAGTGTTGCAGGTGTCCGCGCCGGTCAGTCCCGGCAACAGCGGCGGCCCGCTCTATGACGAGTACGGCAACCTGCTGGGCGTGGTGGTTGCCAAGGTCGCAAAGACCATGGACCCGGAGGCGGAGAACCTGAATTTTGCCGTCAGCACAGACGTTTTTCTGCATGAGCATGACTGGGAAGTGGTGGGCAGCGGCCCCGCGAGCAGCGCGTTCACTGACTTTCTGCACCAGGCCAAAGTGCGCAAAGCGCCGGCGGACTCCGGCGCCTCCCGATAAGGAATGTTCCAAACAACATGGCAAACATCACAGTGACGGTTTACGATTCCACGGAAAACAAGCGGGTGCCGGTTGAGTTGCCGGACGATGCGCCGGCCAACCGCATCATTGCCGTGCTGGTGGAGAAGCTGCAACTGCCGCGCAACGGCCCCGATGGCGCTCCGCTGAGCTACAAGTTCCATCACAAAAACTCCGGCCGCCAGATCCAGGACGCGCAGACGTTGGCCGACGCCGCGGTGAAAGACGGCGACATCCTGCGCCTTCAGCCGGAAATCACCGCCGGAGCGCGATGACCCGATGATCCGCACTACCGCTCCATCTCAGACGAATTCGGCAGCCGGCTCCGCAGACAAGAAGACTGCGGTACCTGCCGGCGGGAACGCTGGGCGGCAAGAATCTGCGGCGGTTGTCTCGGAAGAAGACCGGTTCAGCCGCTTTCGTCTCATTCCCTGGTGGGACCAGGAAAAAATCCGTGCGGCCCGTGTGCTGGTGATCGGCGCCGGGGCCTTGGGAAATGAAATCCTGAAAAACCTGGCGCTGCTGGGCTTCGCCAAAATCGTCGTCGTGGATCTGGATTCGATTGACGCTTCCAACCTCTCCCGCAGCATTCTGTACCGCTCCTCGGACATCGGGCAGCGCAAGGCCGACGTGGCTGCGCGCGCCACGCGTGAAATTTTCCCTGAAGCCCAGGTGCATCCCATCACCGCCAACGTGGTCCACGGCCTGGGACTGGGCATCTTCGGCTGGGCGGACGTGGTGCTGGCCGGCCTGGACAACCGCGAAGCCCGCCTGTGGATCAACCGTGCCTGCTGGAAGATGAACAAGCCGTGGATTGACGGCGCCATCGAGGGCATCAACGGTGTGGCCCGCGTTTTTCTGCCCGGCACGCCGCCCTGCTACGAATGCACGCTGGGAGAAACTGACTGGGCCATCCTGAACAAGCGGATGTCCTGCAACCTGCTCACGCTGGAGAGTGACGCCGAAGGCAAAGTACCCACCACGCCCACCATATCCTCTATTATTGCCGGCCTGCAGGTGCAGGAAGCGTTGAAGCTGCTGCACGGATTGCCCGTGCTGGGCGGGCGCGGATTCATCTTTGAGGGGCTCAACCACACTTCGTACCGTGTGGAGTACACGGAAAACTCCGATTGCATGAGCCATTACACTTTTGCCGAAGTTGTGAAGCTGCCGCAAAAATCGTCTGACCTGACTCTAGCCGCGCTCTTCGCCCAAGCACAACGCGATCTGAGCGCCCAGGAAATCTCACTCGAATTCAGCCGCGACGTGGTGCACAAGCTGCAGTGTCCCAAGTGCGAAGCGGAAGAGATGCCTGGCGCGGAAGAAGAATTGTTTGCCGCCGTGGGCACGGTGCCGTACGCGCGCGGCAAATGTCCAGGGTGCGGCGCGATGCGAACTGTAATCACCGCCCACGGCTTCAGCGGCGCTGAAGACTTTGGCGCGCGCACCCTGGACAATCTGGGACTCCCATTGTTTGACGTTTTCACCGCACGTTCAGCAGAGCGGGAGATCGCCTACCTGATCGCCGGCGACGCGCCCGCCGTGCTGGGGCCTTTGGAGTCTGCATCGCGCAAGGGGGCTCCGCCGGCATGAGTAAGGCTCCAAAAATCAAAGTCAAGATCCAGCCCGCGGTGGTCATGGAAGCCGAAGTTGCGCGCAAAATCCGCCAGCACTCCCGGACTTCCATGAAAGCCGAGGTTTGCGGCGTGCTGATCGGCGAGACCAGCGACGAACGCACTCTGGTGGAAGCCTGTATTGCCGGCGTGAACGCCGCCCAGGGTGGGGCCCACGTCACCTTTACCCAGGACACCTGGGAGCACATTTACCAGATCAAAGACCGCCAGTATCCTGACTCCAAGATCGTCGGCTGGTACCACTCGCATCCCGGCTTCGGCGTATTTCTGTCTGAGCATGACCTGTTCATCCACGAAAACTTTTTTTCCAGCCCGCAGCAGATCGCCTGGGTCTACGATCCTCACACCGACGAAGAAGGCTGCTTCGGCTGGGTCAGCGGCAAAATCGAAAAGCTTTCCGGAGTGCGCTTTGGCTATTCGCAAAGCGTGGAGCTGACTGGACCGCAGGGCAACGAAGATGAAGCCGCTGCCGACGAAGACGCCGAAGACCACGGCTTCATGCTGGGCGGCCCGCCGGGCAAAAAGGGCCGCGCCGGGCCTGCGCCGGAGCCGGTGTGGGTAACATGGGCCAGCCGCATTCTGGGCTATTTGGCGGTAGCGGCGCTGGGGTTCGGGCTGGGCTACATGTTCTTCGAATACCGCTACGCGCCTGTCCTTGAGACCTACCAGCAGATCTTGCGGCATCCGATTGAGGCGTGCCAGCAGCTCTTGCAGCCATACCTGCAGCCGCCCGGCGCCGTAGCGCCGGAGCCTCAGAATCCGCCACCGGCTGCGCAGCAGGAGAAGCCACCGGCGGATAAAGGAAAGAATGGCAAACGCTGACGACAAACCGACTTTGAAGATCACGCTGGAGGACCTGGAGAAAGTGGCCGTCTCCAGCGAAGCTGCCGGGGCCCCGCTTGCGCCCGGAGCGCCCGGAGCGGCGCGGCAGTACGGCAACATCTCCATGTCCGGCACGGAGCCGGTGGCCGACGACGAAGGCAAGTCCAACATCTTTCTGCAAGGCTGGTTCTATCTGGGCGCGGCTGGACTCATCGGGGCGCTGATCGGCTGGGGGATTTGCGAGCCTCGGTTCATGGACCCGCCGGTAGCGCATCGCTGGGGCAACATTTGGATGATGCCTCTGATCGCGGCGTTCATGTGCCTGGGCTACGGCATTGCGGAAAGCATTGTCGAACGGTCGTTGCAGAAAGCGCTGTGGCGCGGATTGCCGGCGCTGCTGCTGGGAGTGGTCGGCGGTTTCATTTTTGATCGGATAGCCAGCATTCTGTTCTACATTCTTCGGGCGATCATATTTGAGCTGGGCGTACAGACCTACAGGAATCCTGCGTTCTGGATCTCGCGCGGCCTGGCGTGGATGGTTTTCGGCGTGGTCGGCGGAATTGTTTACGGCCTGGTGGACCGCTCCGGCAAGAAAGTCCGCTACGGGATTCTGGGCGGGATCGTGGGCGCCGGGCTGGGCGGGATGGTTTTTGATCCCATCTCCATGGCGACGCA
Organism: Terriglobia bacterium; assembly: GCA_020072815.1. NCBI lineage: Bacteria > Pseudomonadati > Acidobacteriota > Terriglobia > Terriglobia bacterium. The sequence continues at coordinate 223,873 of JAIQGE010000001.1, forward strand.
CGCCGGCGCTCCCAGCCGCGCGATTGGTTTTGCCATGCTCGGTCTGGCCACGGGCGTGGCCATGGGCATTGTGGAAAGCGCCCTCAAAGACCGCTGGATGTACGTTGCTTCCGGCCCGCTGGCAGGCAAGCAGTTCATTTTGTATAAGCCGCAGACGGTCATCGGCAGCAGCCAGCAGTGCGACATCTATCTCTTCAAAGACACCTCCATCCTTCCCCAGCACGCGACCATCGAACTGCGCGGCGCGCAAACGTTTATCTACGCCGCCGGCCAGGTCTATGTTTCCGGACAGCCGGTGAAAGCCCGCGCCCTGCAGAACGGCGACCTCATCCAGGTGGGACGTTACGCGTTCCACTTCCGCGAGAGGCAGCGATGAGCGGCCCCGCGGTCTGTCCTTATTGCCGGATGGATTTCGCCGAAGACGGTCCGGCGAAGATCTACTGCACGGCGTGCGGCATGCCGCACCATGAAGACTGCTACATGGAAAACGGCGGTTGCACGGTATTCGGTTGCCCGCGCGCTCCGGCGGACGACCCTAAACTGCAGGTGTCCCAGCAGGAACTGGGCTCGGTGATGATGACGCCGCAAACGAATGTGCCCACGTTCGGCCAATACGGCCGCTATGCCCAATATCAGCAGCAGCCGTCGCCTTACCCGGCGGGGACCGCCAAGAGCCGGACCACGTTTGTAGTGCTGGGAGTCTTTCTGGGAATGTTCGGCGCGCACAACTTCTATGCTGGCTATACCGGAAAAGCCGTCGGCCAATTGTGCCTGTCCATCCTCACGCTCGGCTATTTGCTGGTAGTGTCCTGGATCTGGGCCATTGTGGAGATTTGCGTTGTTCAAAAAGACAGCGCTGGTTTACAGTTCAGCTAGCGGAGGAAAGTGAATGAAGTACTACATTCAGCGCGGGCTGAACGAGTATGGACCCTATACTCTCGCCGACCTGCAGCGGTATATCGCTTCCGGCAATATCCAGCTCAGCGACCTGACCCGCAATGAAAGCATGACCGAGTGGGTGCCGGTATCAGAGGTCATCGGCAACATTCCTTTGCCGGCCCCGGCGGCGTCCGCAGGCGCACCCTACGGTTCAACTCCCGCAGCGGGCACGGGCACGGTGTACGGCGGCGCAACTCCCGCGTCGGCGACCGGCGCTGCGTCTGGTCCTTCTTCTCCGGGCTCCATCCCAACCTATGGCAATCCTGCCGGGTCGTACACAGGAGCATCAACACCGGCCGGCGGCACAGTCTACGGCAGCCCCGGCGCTCCAGGCGGTCCCGCGTACCCCGGAGCCCTGCCGGCGTATGAAACCGGAGCGATGCGCGGGGCCCTGATGCCACCGGATTTGCACTGGGCTCTGGTGCTGCTGATCGGTTTCTTTTGCGGCCTCTTCAGCCTGGTGTGGATGTTCATGGAAGCGTCTTTTGTCAAAAAACTCCGGCCACAAAACAGCGGCATGGCGTTCTATATAGGCGCCGTTGTTGTCTACGTTCTGACGGTAATCGTCTACTTCGGCGTCATCATAAGCGCTGTTGGCACGACAGGCGGCCGGGAGCCGGAGCTGCCCGTTGGAGCTTTACTGTTCTGTTTGCTTTTGGGTGTGACCGCATGGGCGCTGATGATCATCGGCAGTTTCAAATTGCGTGATGGGCTGGTGGAGTACTACAACACAGTCGAGCCCATCAACTTGCGCCTGAGTGGCGTAATGACGTTCTTTTTCGCCCTCTACTACTTCCAATACCATTTCAGCCGCATTGCTGCGTGGAAGAAAACCGGATACCTGGCGCCACAATAATAATGATTATCTCTGTGCAGCGTCGAGCGAACCTTTGGCTGGGGACATTCCTGTTGGGATGCGGGGTCCTTTACAACTTTCCCCCGCAGGATTACCACTTCTACCCGCTCTGCCCGTTTTATGCGCTGACTCATCTGTTGTGTCCCGGCTGCGGCGGCACGCGCGCGCTCTACCAGTTGTTGCATCTGAACTTATCTGCTGCCTGGAATTACAACGCGCTGGTCACCGTGGCGGCCCCTCTTTTTCTTGCCTGGTTTGCTTTCTGGTACTACTCGCTGATGCGCCATGGACGGTCGCCTGCATTCCGCATGCCGCGCGCCGTGATGGTTGGTCTGTACGTGCTGGTTGTGCTCTTTGCCGTGGCCCGCAACATGGGCTTCGGGTTTTCGATCTGACCTTGATGTGAGTTGTTGGAAACCGTATGCTTTCGCCCCGAATCCGCCGCTTGAAACTCGACTATGAATCGCTGCAGCAGCGTCTTGCCGGCTGGCCGGTGATTCGCATGGTCGGCACCGCCGGCATGCCGCCGGAGTTGTACCGCTTCCAGTACCTGCTGCGCGGGTTGTACGTCGCGCCGGACGGCGCCATTCTGGAGCGCGACGAGCATGTGCTGGAAGTCAATTTGTCGCTGGGCTACCCGCGCCGCGCGCCGCAATGCCGCATGCTCACTCCGGTGTTTCATCCTAATTTTGACGACAGCTCGGTATGCATCGGCGATTTCTGGGCGGCTTCCGAAGGGCTGGACGACCTGATCGTCCGCATCGGCCGCATGATTGCCTATCAGGAATACAACACCAAGAGCCCCCTGAACGGCCTGGCGGCAAAATGGGCGGCGCAGAACCCCCAGCTGCTGCCGGTAGATGCCCGCCCTATTGCACCGCCTTTGGTGCAAACGGCGCCTGATCCCCAGGTATCACAGCCGTTACCCCAAGCTAGTTCCACCGGGGTTCCTGAGCCCCAAGCCGGCACGGAAAGCCCTGATCCCTGGAACGGGAAGATCGTTATTCCTTAAGCAACTCTGGTTATCACCAGGCCCATCAACCTCCGTTCGAGGGAACAAATCCATAGGGACCGAAGATCGCGATTTCTTAAATCGACTTTGCAGTCTTCTTCACGACCCCACCTCTCGCGAGTCCTTCTTTTTAACCAGCGCGGCCGGAGAAGTCGCGTTGCGCGGAGCGCGTAACGGAGTTGTCAGCCAGGAACGGGAATCAGGGCATGTCTTCCCGATTTGGAGACATCAATTTTCTGTTCACAGAACAAGTAGCTTTGTAGTAAACTCCTTCAACATTGAACTGTCTTCCAGGTATTGGGATAAAGGCCAATTTCAGCGCGAAAAATATTGAAGGACGAAGGGAGATTCCTGCCCTGAAGGAACCACCATCACCGCCCTTCCCGGCTTCCTCTGTTCACTATTAAGAACGACAGATGCGGCAGAATTCCAAAAACTTGTGAGGTCACTCCGAAATGGTAACGCCCCTTGGGAAGATGAAGTATGCATTAGCTTTCTTTTTTGTACTATTGGCCGCCAACTTTTTGATGGCGCAGAATGTCCGCGACGGCGCGGGCGTGAACAAGGCGCCGGACGGCGCAGGCCACGGCACCCACGATGCTGCCCCCACCGGCCAGACCGTGGTCACCGGTAACGGCATCAACTACAACGGCGGCCCGGTCATGAAGGGCACCGTCAATGCCTACATCATCTGGTACGGCAACTGGAACAGCACGGGATCGAACACCGCGGCCACCAAGAGCGCGATCGAGCATTTCCTGGGCACGATCGGCGGCTCGGCGATTGAACTGGTCAACACCACCTACGGCGACAACACCGGCAACGTGAGCGGCAATGTGGCCTTTGGCGGCAGCACCACCAACACATCCACCAAGAACCTTACTGACAACGGCGTACAGAACGTTGTGGCTGGCGCGCTCAACAGCGGAGCTCTGCCACGTGATGCCAACGGCGTGTACTTCGTGCTGACCTCCTCGGGCGTCAATGAGACCTCAGGATTCTGCACCCGCTACTGCGGCTGGCACACGCGCGCCACCCTGGGCGGCGTGGACATCAAGTACTCCTTCGTCGGCAACGTGGACCGCTGCCCCTCGGGCTGCGAAATCCAAGCTACCGGCCCCAATAGCCCGGCGGCGAACGTGGGCGGCATTGACGGCATGGCCAACGTGATCTCGCACGAACTGGAAGAAGCCATCTCTGATCCTGACCTGAACGCCTGGTTCGACTCGAGCGGCCAGGAAAACGCCGACAAGTGCAACTTCAACTTCGGCGCCACCTCCACTTGCAACGCGAACGGTCTCTGCACTCCGGCGGGCACGGCAGCCGCCGCCAAATATAACCAGACCTTCGGCAACAACAATTACATGCTCCAGCAGAACTGGCGCAACTCCGGCGGCGGCGCCTGCGCGCAGCACCTCTAATCCTTGACCGCATCAAAAAGGCCGTCTGCTCATGCAGGCGGCCTTTGTTTTGTGGCCCAGCCGTGACGGCTGGCGGCTTGCAAGATCCTTCCCGAAATGGAACGCCTTCTCCATAAATCCGGTTTTCGATACAACACGAGAGCAAGCCAGCCGTTCCAATCAAGCTCGTGGTACAGTTCTGAAACTTCGGGGGCAGATCTGCATTGCTTTTCTGGAAATGAAAGTCACGGCCCACGGGCCCAACCAAATTTAACCTCGGCTTCTTCTGTTCATTCATCATCAACAGACGCAGCAAATTCCAAACCTGTGAGGTCATCCGAATGAAAGCTCCCCTTGGGAAGATGAGATACGCTTTAGCTTTTCTCTTTGTGATTCTGGCCGCCAACTTTTTGATGGCGCAAGTCCCCTTGAACCGGGGCCAGAACGGCGACGATACCCCGGACGGGAAGCACGGCAAGTCCGGCCAGACCACAGCGGCGGTCCCCGCCCCGATTGGCGAGACCGTGACTCTGGGCAACGGCATCAACTACCACAATGGCCCGGTGATGAAGGGCAATCCCGTCCATACGTACATCATCTGGTATGGCAACTGGGGCGGCAGCGGATCGAACACGGCTGCGACCAGGAGTCTGATCGAGCACTTTCTGGGAACCATCGGCGGATCGGCGATTGAGCTGGTCAACACCACCTACGGCGATACCACGGGCAACGTGAGCGGCAACGTCAGTTTCTCCGGCAGCACCATCGTCAGCAGCAGCACCAATCTGAGCGACTCGGGCGTGCGCACCCAGGTAGCCAACGCCATCAGCAGCGGAAGACTTCCCAGTGACACCAACGGCGTGTACTTTGTGCTGACGTCCTCAAACATCAACGAGACCTCGGGCTTCTGTACGCAGTACTGCGGCTGGCACACCCATGCCACAATCAACGGCGCGGACATCAAGTACTCCTTCGTCGGCAACCCGGACCGCTGCCCCAGCGGCTGCGAAATTCAGACCACCGGCCCCAACAGCCCGGCTACAGGAGTAGGCGGCGCCGACGGCATGGCCAATGTCATCTCCCACGAGTTGGAAGAAGCGATTTCCGATCCCGACCTGAACGCCTGGTTTGACGCCAGCGGGCAGGAAAACGCCGACAAGTGCAACTTCAACTTCGGCGCAACCTCCACCTGCAATGCGAATGGTTTGTGTTCTGCCGCGGGCACGTCCGCTAAGGCGAAATACAACCAGACCTTTGGCAGCAACGACTGGATGCTCCAGCAGAACTGGCGCAACTCCGGCGGCGGCGCCTGCGCGCAGCACCTCTAAGCTTGCACCTCTAGCTGTCACGGGGCCGTTGCTGGGCTGGACGGCCCCTATTTATTGGATTCACAGCGCATTGCCTGACAACGTCGAGCTCTACTCGGGTCCCCGGTGGTACCGATGACCGTCAAGCTGCTTCCCACCTCGCGCCGATCGCAGACCTGGTCTCGGCGAAGGCGCTGATCCGTGCTTCTTAAGTTGAATTTGATGTTTCTCTTCACACCCAGCGCCGCGTAAGCGATTTCTCCTTACTACGAGCAGACATCGCTGCTTCGGACTGCATCGCGTTGCAGAAGCGTGCCGCCGGGATGCTCGCGCGCGAGGCTATTTTTGTGCCGCCATCCCGCTTTGGAACGTCATTTTTCTTGCTCAAAACGATTTGCTTTCGTAGTAAACTCCTGCAACGTTGAACTGCTTTCAGGGCCGGGGACGAAGGGTGAAATAGAGAAACAATCGGCCGCGTGAAACCGGAAGGTCCGGTTTGTCCCAAAACCCGCATTTTTTTAACGGCTTCTTCGATTTTATCGACGGACAACATTCCAAACTTGTGAGGTCATCCGAATGAAATTTCCCCTTGGAAAAATGAGATATGCCTTAGCTTTTCTTTTTGTAATTCTGGCCGCCAACTTCCTGATGGCGCAGCAAACCCACGACGGCGGCGGGCAAAAGTTCCCCGACGGCAAGCACCAGGGTAATCCGGCCCCCGCGCCCGAGGCCGGCCCTATTGGCGAGACCGTGAACCTGGGCAACGGCATCAACTACAACGGCGGCCCGGTGATGCCGAACACTCCGAATGTTTACATAATCTGGTACGGCAACTGGAACGGCACCGGATCGAACACCGCGGCCACGCGTAGCGTGATTGAGCACTTCTTCTCGACAATCGGCGGCTCAGCCCTTGAGCTGGTGAACAGCACCTATGGCGATGCCACCCACAATGTGACCGGCCTGGTAAATTTTGGCGGCAGCACGATTGTCAGCTCCAGCAAGAACCTGAGCGACAGGAGCTTGCAAAGCACCGTGAGCAACGCGATCACACCCAGCGGGCCCCTGCCGCGCGATGCCAACGGCGTGTATTTTGTCATCAGTTCCTCCAACATCAATGAAACCTCGGGCTTCTGCACGCGCTATTGCGGTTTCCATACGCGCGCGACCCTGGGCGGTACCGACATCAAGTATGCGTTTGTCGGCAACGTGGACCGCTGCCCCTCCGGCTGCGAGATCCAGACCACTGGCCCCAACAGTCCGGTCACAGGACAGGGTGGCATTGACGGCATGGCCAACGTGCTCTCCCACGAACTGGAAGAAGCCATCTCTGATCCTGACCTGAACGCCTGGTTTGATTCCAGCGGCCAGGAAAACGCCGACAAGTGCAACTTCAATTTCGGCGCCACCACCGTGTGTACAACTGCCCCTTGTACAGCAGCGGCCATCAGCGCCGGAGCCCGCTTCAACCAGAATTTTGGCAGCAACAACTGGATGCTCCAGCAGAACTGGCGCAACTCGGGTGGCGGCGCCTGCGCGCAGCACCTCTAAATTACCGAAGCAGCAATATCAGGCCGTCCGTCATCGCGGGCGGCCTTTTTCGTTGTCCCGCTGGCAACCCGACGTTGGACTCCTTCCCAAAATGGGACGCTGCTTCTGTTGAGTTTGTGTTTCCGGTGCAACTTGCAGCTTAGAGCTGTTCTCACAAAATAGGTTGTAGTACAGTTCTGAAATTCAGCGAGCACGCTGCACGGCCCCGCCTGGTCAGTTGGGTTCACGGGGCATTCACAAAACCTTGGCTTCTTCTGTTCGTTCTTAGAAACATGGATACAGCAAAAACACCAATCCGTGAGGTCACCAATGAAGATTCCCGTCGGAAAAATGAGACGCGCCTTAGCCTTACTCTTCGTAATTCTGGCCGCCAACTTTTTGATGGCGCAGGAGCTGCTCAAGCAGCATGTTGACAACCCGGGGCAGACCCCGATGAAAGACCAGGTACCCAGCGGCCACGTTCCCGGCGTGCTCCCGCAGACCATGGAGCGGGCCGTTTCCGGCCCCATCGGGCAGGCTGTGGTCACCGGCAACGGCATCAACTATCATGGCGGTCCGGTGCTGAAAGGCGATCCCGTAAAGTTCTACGTGATCTGGTATGGCAACTGGTCCGGCAGCGGGTCCAACACCGCCGCCACCGTCAGCCTGGTTGAGCATTTCATCAACACCCTGGGCAATACACCCTACGAAAAGATTGCCACTACCTACGGCGACAGCACCGGCAATGTAAGCGGCAACGTAACGCTTGGCGGCCACACTTTTGTGAACACCACAACCAACCTGACCGATACCCGCCTGCGGACCACGGTCGGCAACGCCATCAGTAGCGGCGCGCTGCCCAACGATCCCCAGGGCGTATATTTTGTGCTTAGCTCCTCGAACATCAACGAGACGTCGGGCTTCTGCACGCAATACTGCGGATTCCACACCCATGCCACGCTCAGTGGATCGGACATTAAATACGCCTTCGTCGGCAACCCGGACCGCTGTCCCAGCGGCTGCGAAATCCAAACCACCGGCCCTAACAGCCCAGCTACGAATGTGGGCGGCGCCGATGGCATGATCAACGTATTCGCGCACGAACAGTTTGAAGCCATCACGGACCCCGACCTGAATGCCTGGTTTGATGCCAGCGGCCAGGAAGACTCCGACAAGTGCAACTTCAACTTCGGCACGACCTCAACCTGCGGGCCAGGCAGTCTGTGTACCCCTGCCGGCATTGCCGCGGGTGCAAAGTACAACGTGACCTTCGGCGGCAACGACTGGATGCTTCAGCAGCAATGGGAAAACGCTGCGGGCGGCAAGTGCGTCCTGCATCTCTAATCCCTGACCACAAGAGGCCGTCTGCCGGACAGATGGCCTTCTTTTGTCCCATCCATGTTGCGCGGAGGGGGTCTTGTTTTGATTAAAATCAGAGTTGTCACAGGAGAGTGCTCCAAAATGCCGGTTTCCTTTTTTCAACGTCTGCTGCCCGTCCTGATTGCTTGCACCGTCTTCGCCACGGCGCAAGAGCCGGTGAAGCCCAAGCTCAATCCGCGGATCGTGACTGCGACCAAGCAAGCCACGCTGTTCTCCGGACTCGAGATACAACTGCTCAAGGCCGTGCAAAAGAAAGACCAAGCCGCCGTGCAGGCGATGTTGACGGAGGACTTCATGGTCGAGATGCCGAATGCCGACCCGCTGCCCGGCGAAGACTGGGTGGATTCCGTGATGGCCAAAGATTTCACTCTGAAATCGTTCGCCATGCGGGAGGTTTCGGTGGTGGACCTGGGCAATGCCGCGGTGGTGAAGTTTGAGAGGCGCCAAAACACCATCAACAAGGGCAAGGCTGAAGGCGGCGAGTATTTTGTGGTGGACGTATGGAAAAAAGACGGGGACACATGGAAGCTGGCCAACCGCTTTGTGTCCAAGAGCGCGACGACTCCGTATGCAGCCAAGTCCCCGGTAAAGCCCACCGGCAAGCAGTAGCTTTTTCTGCTGCCGACCTGCCGCAAAACCCGGCCTTACGAGCGGTTGGCGTCGCGGAACAACGCGACCAACTGGCCGGCTTCGTCCTGGCTGGCGTCGGTGACCAGATAGCATTGGCGGCCGCCCGCGCTCCAGGAGCTGACGGTAAACGAAAGATCGTGGTTCCACGCGGGTTCGCGCGTGGAGCGGTCGCCGGCCTGGAAGATGAAGATGGAAACCTTGTGCAGACCTGCCTGGTAAACCAGCTCCGCGCCGGCCTTCTGTTGCGCGTAGACCAGATTGCCGCCGACTAGTTTGAAGGGCGAGTCCTTGGCCAGTTCGGGCGGATTAAAAGTGAAGGGCAGCTTGCCCTGATACCACGGCTTGACCGTATGCCGGTCGTCGGAGACTACGTCCAAGTGGTTGGTCGCCGACATGGACACGTGCTGGTCCACCAAGCCGGCGATGACCGGGTCTGTTTTGGTGCGCGGCCACAACATGAACCCCAGAGCTGCGATCAAAACCGCAGTCACCGGCGCCAGGCCCCACTTCCACCACGGGCTTACGCCTTCCCGCCGGCGAAGCTGCTTGAACACGGCGGCGTGCAGTTCCGCGGGAGCGGCGAACTGCTTGCCGGCCACGCGCACGGCCTTCTTCATGTCCAAATGTGCCGCCAGCGCGGCGCTGCACTCCGCGCAACCGGAGAGATGAGCGGCCACGGCATCGTGCGCCCGCGGATCAAGCTCGTCGTCCGCGTACAAAGCGATTTTGTTCAACAATTCGCAGCTCATGCCTTTACACCTTGAGCTTTCTTGGTCTCCAATATTTCCAGAATGTGCCCGCGTAATTGCTTTCTGGCGCGCGCCAGCCGGGACATCACCGTTCCCACGGGAATGTCCAGCGCTTCCGCAACTTCCTGGTATTTCATTTCTTCCACGTCGGCCAGCAGCAGCACTTCCTGGAAACCTTGCGCCAGCCGCGCAATGCCTTGCCGCACCAGTTCAGTGTCCGCGCGCCGGATCAACTCCAGCTCCGGGGTGTGATAACTGACGACGGCATCGTCCAGGCCATCTTCGTCTTCCTGCTCGGTGCTGCGGCGTTCGAGCCCAGTGCGGCTGGTCAGGAAGGTGTTGCGCAGGATGCGGAACATCCACGCACGAAAATTTGTGCCTTCGCGGAACGATCCCAGGGCCTTCAGCGCTTTGGCAATCGTCTCCTGCACCAGGTCGCGGGCCTCGTCCGGATCGCCACTGAGCCAGCGGGCAAAGTTGTACAGCGGGTCCAGCAGGGGAAGCGCCAGCTTTTCAAAGTCTGAATTCTGAAGGCCGCTCACGTGTCCTCGAAACCCAACCAGGGTCGCCACCATTCTATTCCCGTTACCTTGAAATTGCGCCGTGCGGCGAGCTGCGCTCGTCTCGCGACGAGTGAAATTGCGCGCGCCCGCGAATGCATCGGCAAAACTCATGCTAACCGGCGTTCACTCCGCTCAAGAACCCGCCCAGATGTCCAGTGAAAGCCACGGCCAGCGCAGCCAGCGCTTCCAAACCCAGCACGTAAACTGGCGATGACTGTTCCGGTTTTCGCCGGACGCGAAACTGGATCCACCAAATCAGCCAGATCAAGACAGTGGAACTCACGCCCAGCGCCAGATGAAGCAGCAGGACGCCTTTGAGCCGTTGGCCTTCCAGTTGCCAGCGCCACGCGAGAATTCCGGTCGCCACCACAGGCAACGAGGTCGCCGCTGCCACAAGCAAGTTGAAGTACGCCACGGTGGCCAGAATGCTCCGGCGCGTCCAGTGCGCGGCAAAATCAAATCCCACACTGGAGAGAAACAGCGCGATGGGAAAATGCACCAGCACCACGTGTTGCGCGTGTTTGGCCAGCAACGCCGACTTGAGGTCAAACGGGTTCACCATGGCTTATTTCACCACAACTTTCGCAACCATCTTGGGATGGAGCGAGCAGAAGTAGCTGTAGGTCCCTGGCTTGGTAAAGGTGTAAGTGAAAGCGTCGTCCGTGTCCAGGGCCTTGGACTTGAAACTCTTGTCGTCGGCGACCACGGTGTGCGGAACGTCGTCGTGATTGGTCCAGCGCACGGTGGTTCCCTTTTCAATGGTCAGCGGGTTGGGCGAGAAGGTGAAGTTGTCAATCTTCACCGCGGCTGCGGGCTGGTCCTCTCCTGGACCCGCCGTCGAAGGTGCCGAGGGCGCGGCCGCAACTGCCCACGTTTGCGGCCCAGCACCCAGCGCGATCATTGCCAGGCAGGCGATCATCGTCGCCAGACCCGTCTTCCAGAACGTTCTTTTCATTTGCATCTTCCTTTTCCTTTATTTTTCTCAGTTAGCTTGCGGCTTGCGTCGCGATGATTCGTTCTATTCCAAGCTCTTATCAATCACCGCCAGCGTGTTATTGCCGCGAACATAGTTGACTTCTTTCACGCCAAGCAGGCTGCGCAGTTGTTCCGCCGGAACTTTCATCGGTCCGGGCGACGGCGCTGCTCCCGGTTTGGGTTGAGGGAACGCCGTGGAACACGCGGTGTGAAAGGTGATGTTGCCTTCTACTTTCTGCATGGTTTGGTGGATGTGCCCGTTGAGCACGGTGACCGAGCCGAACTTCTTCAAGTACGCGAGCGCCTGCGCGCTGTCGTCCGTGCCCCATCCCCACTCCGGATAGACGCTCCACAGCGGAATGTGCGCGAACACGACGATCGGCGTGCTCTTGGACAAGTGCTTCACGTCTTTCTCCATCCACTCCAGTTGCTCATGGCCCAGGCTGCCGAGGCCGCCGGCTTTCAAGTCCTGCACGTTCACCAACCCGATGAAGTGCACGCCGTTCTTGTCAAAGCTGTACCAGCCGGCGCCATGCGAACCTTTGCCGTAGCGCTCGCGATATTGCTCGCCGTTGTCGCCCAGCACGTCGTGTTCGCCGGGGACGTAGAAGATGTCTTTGGGTTTGGCGTCCTTGAGCACCTGGTCCACGGTGTCAAACTCCGCCGGCTTGGAGAGGTGGCTGATGTCGCCGGTGTGCAGGATGAACGACGGCGCAACCGGCAGCGCATTGATTTTGCCTACCGCCGCTTTCAATGTGCCCACCACATCCGGGTTGGCGGCTTTGTCGAAACCCATGTGGCTGTCACTGATCTGGACGAAGCTCAGCTCGCCGGCGGCCGCCTCCGCGCCAATCTCCGACAGGCGGCTCAAGCTGTAGGACTGCAGCACGCCGCCCTTGATCACGCAGAACGCTCCGGTGCCGGCCCAGGCCATGCACTTGAGGAAGCCCCGGCGATCAACGCCGTCGTGGTTGTGGTCGTGGACGATTTCATCTTCTTTCTTCTGGGGCCGGTTGGACATGATGTTCTCTCCTTGAAGGAAATTGGCAGCTCCGTACCGACGGCTGCGCTGCTCTGTCACTGGGGATAACTGAAGAACATGAGAAATATTCCTTGGCGGCCAGGTTTCGACGAAAATTGGCAGGTTCGATGGCCTTGAGCGGTTTGGAGTAAAGCGACAAGAACAGAGCCAACAATATAAAGGGCGAGGCCGACTTGCGTGCCGAGCCCGTCGCCACGGACGCTTGTGAATCCTTGTGAAAACGGCAATCGTCGGCGGTTTGGAGCGAAGCGACAGGATTATTAGGGGGCAAGACCGTTGCAGCCACGGGCTTGCCCCGAGCGAGCAGGGTTACTGCGTTTGTGAGAGAACGCGCCGGCCCCCGGCCCTGTGGCCAGTCGTCGGCGCCTTCATCTGTATAACCAAGGCAACCAGCGTTTATTCCCGATCAAAGTTCAAGATGACGGTAAAAAGGACGAAAAATTGGGCACTTGCGGCGACAACTCTGTGACATTATCTGACTGTAAGAGCCGTATGCTAGAAAGCACCATAACAATAGAGCGTTTTGAAGGCCGCCGACTGGCATCGGAGCTTTCCAATTTTATTGGTTTTGCATGAGAAATTTATTCGTAGAAAGCTCCGCCTCAGACTCAGGCCAATGACTTTCCCTCGCGCCCATCATCCAACTCGTAGCATCCAACGAGACAGATACCATGTAAACAAGAGCGCCATTCTCTATTTGTGTTCCCGTAATGCGCCCGTCTTCATTGCTGAGCTTGTTATGTATCAACGTTCCAATCGCAAAAGTCATGTCCACAATTATCTCACCGTATCGAATGCCATGTCTCACATCCGGCTATGGCAGCGAGAACAGCGGAAATAATTACGGTGAAAATCTCTTGGTCCGTCACCCAAGGAATGTCTCTCCCCATCTTGCGATAGATCGTTCGTCCTTCCTTTGAGAAAAGAAGGCGGTAATGTGCAGCTTCATTGATGGGGTGGAACGCGATTAGAACATACGCAACACTTAAGGCCGTGTTTGCAGCCCTTGGCGCCAATGCTCCAGTTGCCGGCATAATTACGCAAACAGTTACAACCGCAAGAAGCGACGCCAAGTTTAAATAATCAGGTAGCGGTAGCCATGTAATGCGACGATTATCAGCCTGGGTGATTTCGCGATTGAGTCGCCATCCGAAGGCGACGATCTGAAGAGAGATCAGGGCTGCGATGAGTTGTGGAGGCATACTTTCACCTAAACGGGAAGGTGCCATCTTATCGCTTCCGAGGAGCAAACAAAAGCCCCAGACCGAAGCCTATAATTTGGGAACCTTATACTTTTGGCAGCAGTCTGGGTATGTAGTTGCATCCAACCTTTTTATGGCTATCATGCTGCATTCTCACAATAGGATTGGGGTGAACTGGATTTGAGCTCCGCCAAGCCGCACAGTCGAACATTGATTCTGGCGTGCCTTCTGCTGGCAGCGTTGCCGTGCTGCGTAGCGGTGAGCGCCGTCGCGCAGAAGGAGACGCCAACTCACCAGGTGGCGAGCGTCCTGGCCCGGCCCAGCGTGGAGCCGGCCCTGGAACTGGCCTTCCGCGACATGTACAACCTGGAATTTGATGCCGCTCTGCGGAAGACAGAAGAAGCCAAGGCATTGGACGCGCAAGATCCCACGCCGTGGATGGCCCAGGCCTGCGCCGTGCTGTTCCGGGAATTCAACCGCTTGCACATCCTGACCAGCGAGATGTTCGCTTCCGACGAGAAATTTGACGCGCGTCCCGTCCAGACTTGGGACGCAGCGTCAAAGAAACAGTTTGACGAGGCTGCCAGCGCCGCGGAGAAGATTGCGCAGAAGCGCCTGGACCGCGACAAAAATGACGAGAAAGCGCTGTTCGTCCTGACCATGGTGAACGGCCTGCGCGCCGACGACGCCGCGCTCATCAGCAAGAAGAACCTGGCGGCGCTTTCCTACACCAAGGCCGCCGAAGGTTTCGCCGAGCGACTGCTGGCGCGCGCCCCCGAGTATTATGACGCCCACATCGCCACCGGCATGGGCAAGTACATCATCGGCGGCAAAGCGGCTCCGGTGCGCTGGATGCTGCGCCTGGGCGGGCTCAAAGGCGACCAGGCGGAAGGAGTGCGCGAACTGGGCCTGGTGGCCGACCACGGCCACTATCTGGCCTCGTTCGCCCAGATATTGCTATCTTTTGACGACCTGCGCCACAAAAATACAACGTCCGCGCGCAAGCGTCTCAGCGCGCTCCACAACCAGTTTCCCAACAATCCGCTGTTCGTCCAGGAGATGGCCAAGCTCGATCAGCCGGCCGCGGGCGCGGGGCATTGATCCGGTGCGTTCTGGGCAGTTTTTTGGGCCTGCTAAGCATTCACTTCTTCGCGCGATCGTACTGCGGCGGCCACTGGATGTCCTGGCCCAGAGCGCGCGCCGCGGTCAGCGGCCAGTAAGGGTCGCGCAGAAACTGGCGCGCCAGAAACACCACGTCAGCCTGGCCGGTGCGGATAATCTGGTCGGCCTGAGCAGGATCAGTGATCATGCCCACGGCCCCGGTGAGCACTCCGGCTTCCTGCCGCACGCGTTGAGCGAAGGCCACCTGGTAGCCGGGACCAACCGGAATTCTGGCGCCGGCCACATTGCCTCCTGAGGAACAATCAAACAAGTCCACGCCGCGGCCCTTCAGGGTTTGCGCCAGGGTGATGGAATCCTCCGGCGTCCAGCCGCCTTCCGTCCAATCCGAGACGGAGATGCGCAGGAACAGCGGATACTTTTCCGGCCACACGCGCCGGACGGCATCCACAACCTCAACCACCACCCGCATGCGGTTTTGCAAAGGACCGCCGTACTCGTCTTTGCGGCGGTTGCTGAGCGGCGAAAGGAACGAGTGCAGCAAGTACCCGTGGGCGGCATGCAGTTCTACGATCCTGGCTCCGGCAGCTTCCGCCCGGCGCGCTGCATCGGCAAAAGCCTGGACGACGGCGGCGATCTGCTCCCGGCTCATCTCCTGCGGCGTTTGATAGCCATCGGCAAAGGGCAGAGGACTCGGGGCCAAAATGGGCGACCATCCGCCTTCCTGGGGTGAAATCGGTTTGCCGCCCTTGAAGGGCGCGCTGGTGCTGCCTTTCCTGCCGGCGTGCGCCAGTTGCGTGCCGGGCACGGAGCCTTGCTTTTCGACGAAGGAAAACACGCGGCGCAGCGGTTCCACGTGGGCGTCACTCCAGATACCCAGATCGTCAGGGCTGATTCGGCCGTCGGGAGTCACAGCGTTGGCTTCCGTCAGCACCGCGGCGGCGCGTCCTACGGCGCGTGTTCCCAAATGTACAAGGTGCCACTCGTTGGCCAGGCCATCGGTGCAGGAATACTGGCACATGGGCGAAACCAGGATGCGGTGCGGCAATTCCACGCCGCGCATACGGAGCGGTTCAAATAGGTGGGCCATAGTTGAAAAATGAGTGGAAATACAGAATGTCCATTGTAACGGTTCCGGCTTCTAACCCGAATTTCCGCGCGGGATGCAACCGGAACCCGCCGAAACACCTTCTAAGGTTTTTTGTCGGTTGAATTCAGGCCGGCAAATGAGGCAAATTTGCGCTATGCGGTATCCCGTACCACCGAAGTACAAGGAGTTTAAGGACGACTGGGGTACCGGCTCGCGCGAAGGATATGAGGACCGCGGCGCTTTCCGCCCGCCACGCCCGCCGAAGAGAGATCCCGGAAGCCCCATTCTGCGCTATCTGGGCATAGCCTGCATAGCCGGCGGAATGTTCTGGGGCACGTGGTTGGTGACCCAGGGCGGGGACGTGGTCAACATCCTGGAGACCAATCGCGGTCCAGTCGTCCTCATTGGCCTGGGCGTAGTCGTGGCCGTGCTGGGCAAATACCTGCGCTTCTGAGTGGGGCTTGGCGTTTCTAAGAAGATTCTTCCTGAAAAGATTTTCCCCTAAAAAAGATCAGTGGTCCGCGTAGTATCCGTCCCGGCTCTGTACGGTCATATCCTTCTGTTTCACCTGCAGGTGGATCTTGTGATATCCCGCGAGTTCCGCACGGTCTGAGGTGTACCCCAGGCTGTACTGGCCGCGCAGTTCTTCTTCGATCTGGCTGAAGATCTTGTCCACCGGATGCCTGCCGGAAACTTCAAACAAACGTCCGCCGGTCTCCTTGGAGATACGCTCCAATATCTTTTTGCCGTCCGGACGCTCCTCTTGAGGATATCTGCGGCGACCACCGCCGCCACCGTAAGGACCGCGGCGTCCCATGCCGCCGCCGAAACCGCGGTCGCGATTGCCGTAGTCTTCATCATCTTTGTACAAGATGGAATACACAATGGTGTCAGAGCGCTGGGCCGCTTCAATCGCCGATCCCAGCGACACTTTGCTGCCACGGTCCACGCCATCGGAAAGAATGATGACCGCCTTGCGGCCTTGCTGCTTCTTCATCAGTTCGTCGGAAGCGAGATAGACGGCATCGTAAAGTAGCGTGCCATGGCCAAAGCTGACTCTTCTTGTCCCGCCGCCGCGGCCACCGGGATAGCCGGAAGGCGGTCCGCCTCCGCTGCCGCCACTGCTGCTACTGCTGTCACTGGGCCGCCCGACTTGCAATGAATTGAGCGCAACCTGCAGCTTCTGATGCGAGTTGGTGAGGTCCTGCAGCAACTCCACTTCGTGATCAAAGTGGATGATGAACGCCGCGTCCTTCTCCTGATGTACCATCCGGTCGAGGAAGGTGTAGCTGGCGCTGCGTTCCTTCTCCAGTACCCGCCGCTGGCTGAAGCTGGTGTCCACCAGCAGGCCAAGGGTGAGAGGAAGATCGCTTTCCCGGGAGAAGTAGTGGATGACCTGCGGACGCCCGTCTTCTTCCAGCACGAAATCATCTTTAGTCAAGTCGCTCACGATCTTGCCGTGCTTGTCGCGAACCGTGGCTGGAACGTTCACCACTTTCACCTGCACGGAAAACGAGGGCTTATCATCCGTCTGCGGAGCCGAAGCTGGCGCCGGAGCGGGCGTCGTTTGCGGGACGGGCGTGGGCTGCTGGTTGGGCGATGTCTGCTGCCCCGGCTTTGGCTGCTGCGCAGGCGTTGATTGTTGGCAAAGCAAGGGCACGGCACACAGCGCCGCGAACATGAACACAAGCGCAACGGCTTCCCGCGCAGGATGGGAGAGAAGATTCTTATGGGTCCGCATTTTGGTAGCTGCTCTCTGCAGGCTGCCCGGCTTGGGCCAGCTCCTAGGCATGTAAGAAGCATGAAAACACATGCGCGAAAGGCTTTGAGGTAAAGAAGTTGTAAAAGGTGGCAGGCTTTGGGGCCGCGCAGAACCGCAAGGTTTAGTTGAGCTTCAGTTGGAGTGTCTGGGCCAGCTTTCTCTGTTGCAGATCGAAACTGTAAAGCACCTCTGCCCCCAACTCCATCGCAGGCGCTATGTGCAACAAATCCGCCGTCCGAGTGCCGAGCTTAGCAGTGGTCCGGAGGGACAACTGGCGCGCGCGGTCGAAAGCATGCTCCGGCAGTGCGACGAGCTGGAAAACGTGGCTCTGGAGGTCGCTTTCGAACGCAACTAACGCCGCGCGGGCCTGCGCGGGAGAGAGCTCTTTGCGAAAGACACGAAGCTGCAAAGCGTTAACCACTTCCAGTTCGCCCAATGTGGAGACCAGATGTTGACCTTTGGAAGCTTGCATGACGCCCGCAGCAGCCGCGGAATTGGCGTCCGGGCTGTACAAGGATACGAGGAAACTGGTGTCCACGTAGATCTTCAATAGCGGTTCCGGTCCTTGGCCACCAGTTCTGCCCCGCTGACAGCCAGCACTTGATCGCCATAGATCGTCCGCAAACGCGCCAGAAAGTCAGGGGTTCTCACCGGCCCCCCTTCGCCCTCCGGCACCAGCCGGGCGATGACTCGCCGGCGCCTGGTGATTTGAACTTCTTCTCCCTGTTTCAGCAGGCGTTCAATCTTGGCGAAGCCGTAGCGGAGGTCGCGGATGGACGCTTTCTTCATTTGTGACACATTATAGCATCACATACATAATTCTTCCATGTTGAACTCGTTGATTTTTAAAGTATTGAACGCGTTCAAAATAATTCTTGACATCCGTTGCATTGTCGCGTTATTTTGAACATGTTCAGTTAAGCAAAACGGCGCCAAATCATAAAGGAGGAACTATGTATTACCTGAACCAATTGCCCACCATCGTGATTGCTTACCTCGTCTACATCCTGATCAGCGTCGTGCCGACCATCTGGGTGGCGCGGACGCTGCACAAGCGCGGCGCCATCTTCCTGGTGGACGCCTTCCACGGCAACGCGGAACTTGCCGGCTCGGTCAACCACCTGCTGGTGGTCGGCTTTTACCTGATCAACATCGGCTTTGTGTCCCTGGCGATGAAGACCGAAGGCGTGATCACCAATTCGCGCGCGGCCTTTGAGATGCTAGGCGACAAGCTGGGCGTTGTGCTGCTGGTGCTGGGCGCGATGCACTTCTTCAACCTGGTGATCTTCTCGGTGATTCGCGGCAAGGCCCGCGACCACGCGCCGCGTCGCCCGCCGGTGGCCCCGGACGCAACTCTTAGAATCAGCGTCCCGCCGCCGCCGCTTCCCGCGACGCGATAACCGAGTGGCCGGTCCGGCGAAGTGCGGACCCATCGCGGACTGCCCTCCCCCAGGGGAAAAGCCACCATCGCCACCCAAGAAGGAGATGAATATGGAAATGCTCTACGTGCTTTATGATCCCAAATGCGAGTTGTGCGAACGGCTGAAAGACTGGCTGCTGATACAAAAGCAGTGGCTGGGGCTGAGCATGGTCCCCGCCGGTTCGGAGAAAGCCAAAAAGCTGTTCCCAGACCTGGACCAGATTGCCACCTGCAACGACCTGGTAGTGATCAGCGATGAAGGCCAGGTGTACATGAACAACTCGGCCTGGATCATGGCGCTGTACGCGCTGGAAGAGTATCGTGATTGGGCCTGCCGGCTGGCGCACCCGCTGCTGCTGCCGTTTGTCCGGCAGGCCTTTGAGGCCATCTCCCGGAACCGGCACGCGATTTCGCGCTGGCTGAAATACACTCCGGAAGAAACGGCTTTGCAGTTGCGGAAGGTGACCTTGCCGCCCTGCGAGATTCGCGAAGGGACCGTTTCCGACTTCTTACAATGAGTACCTCTATGACCACGACACCGATGAAAATCCGTCCTACGCCGCGCGCGGAAGATACGCGTCGCCGCATTTACGAGGCCGCACTGGAGATGTTCCGCGAAAAAGGCTTTGAACAGACCACCATGCGGGACATCGCCGCCAAAGCGGAAGTCGCGCTGGGCGCCGCCTACTATTACTTCTCCGCGAAGGAAGGCATTGTCCTGGCTTTTTACCAGGATTTGCAGGAGTCCAGCCACGAATCCATTTTGCAAGCCATGGGTGCGCATAAGAAGCTCAAGGAACGGCTGCGCTGCGTGTTTGAAAAACGCTTTGACTCGCTGATGCCCAATCGCAAGTTCTGTGACGCGCTGTTCCGCCACGCGCCGGACTCGAGCGACCCGCTTTCGCCCTTCAGCGCGGAGACGCGTCCCATCCGCGAGCGCGCCATCGAACATCTGCGCGAAGCCGTGGACGGCAGTGAAATCAAGGTCCCCGCGGACCTCAAGCCGCAGCTTCCCTTCCTGCTGTGGCTGTACCAGATGGGACTGATTTTGTTCTGGCTGTATGATCGCTCGCCCCGCCAGCAGCGCACGGAGAAACTAATGGACAAGAGTTTGAACCTGGTAGTGAATTTGCTGCGGATATCGTCCTTGCCGCTGATGAAGCCGCTGCGGAAGATGATGCTGGAGCTGGTGGAAACGATGGCGGTGTAGATTCGAAATGCGACGAGCAAGTTTTTGTGTCGCCCCTACGGGGCTCACTGTCTGGGACGCAGCCTACCCAGGCCTTCCAGCCTGGGCTAACTCATTTCGCGCCTCCGGCGCTGGGTCTGCGGAGTAAAATGCACAGAATCGTCTCAACAGTTGCCGCAATCGCTGGAGTTGGAGTCGCCTTCTTTTGGATCAGAGCGATTGGGGTAATGCACTACGGTGTGAAGCTCTCGCCATTCTGGTATGGCGTCATGTTCATAACTTGCCCGCCGATCTTTCTTCTGCGTCTCGAATTGCACTGGTCCTTGGTACCGCTTGTCAACGCGGCGATCTACGATGGAGTCGCGTGGGTTACGGTACGACTTAAGCAAGGGCGCCGATCGCAACGGCCGACAGAAGGCTCCACCGCAGGCTAGGAAATCTCTTCTTCCCTGCCCTGCTGGTACCATCTCCAGCTGAACCAGGCTAATGTTCCCAGCATGCCGCACCAGGCGACGAGCCGCGTGGCGTTGCCGATTTGAATGGCATGCGGCAGCACGCCGAGTTGGGTGAAGATGCGCAGCCAGTCATGCTGGGACTCGTCGGCGATGGCGCCGACGGTCACCAGAGGAAGCTCCAGCCGAAGCGCGTCCGCCATGTAAGTGGCCACGCCGGTCAGGCTGTGGAAGAAGGCAAACACGCAGAAGACGGTTCCTGGAAGTTCTTTTCGCGCGACGAACCCCGCGGCCAGCAGCGCCGGTACCAACAATTGAAAAATTGTTCCGCCCCACAGGCCCAGTGTTTCGCCGAACCAGCCAAACAGCAGATGCCCGGCTTCATGCGTAACCAGGTGCACGTTGTCGAGCAGCGTGAGCTGGCCAAAGTTGAAA
This sequence comes from Terriglobia bacterium, assembly GCA_020072815.1. Lineage (NCBI taxonomy): Bacteria > Pseudomonadati > Acidobacteriota > Terriglobia > Terriglobia bacterium. The sequence continues at coordinate 244,925 of JAIQGE010000001.1, forward strand.
GCCAGAAAGATCAGAAGGAAAGCGTAGAAGACCTCCCAGGCGACAAAATAGCGGCGCGGGAGCGGTTGCCAGTGGATTTCGGGAATCTGCATGGGCCTGATTGGTAAATGATACCTGCGCAGGACGGGCAAGATCGCCGTGATCGCCGTGATCGCCGCCATCGCCGCCATCGCCGTCATCGGAAGTCAAAAAGCGGAAACCTTAGGTCTGAGCCACATTGATTTGGAAGGATTGCTTGAATACGGATTTGGCGCCATCACGTCCAACAATTAGGCCAAGCGAGAACGCCTTAAGAGGTGACAGCCGGCCGAAACAACATTGCATCCGTTGCGTTGCCGGACAACTCCAATCTTAGTTAACATAAGTGTTAGTTAACATAAAAGATCTGACCCCCATGCCTAGACTTATCTTCAGCACCGTCGCCCCGCTTCTGATTGCATTCGCGGCCACCGGCTGCGGCAACAAGGCTTCCGCGGACAAGCCGGCGGGGATGCCGGCGTTTCCGGTAAAAGTCATCACGGTGCAGGCGCAACTGGTCCCGCAGTCCACTGATTATCTGGCCACGTTGAAGTCGCGCAACTCCGCAGTACTGCAACCGCAGGTGGAAGGCGACGTGACCCGCATCTTTGTCCATTCCGGCGACCACGTGGCGGCTGGCGCGCCGCTGCTGGAAATTGATCCACGCAAACAGCAGGCCACGGTCAACAACCAGGAGGCAGCGCACAAGTCCAAGCTGGCCACCATGGAACAGAACCGCATTGACCTGGAGCGCAAGAAGAAGCTATTTGCAGCGGGAGTGATCGCCAAGGCTGATCTGGACCAGGCGCAGTCGGTGTATGACTCTTCCAAGGCCGACGCCGAAGCGCTGGAAGCCAGCATCCGCGAGCAGCGGGTCCAACTGCGCTACTACACGGTGAACGCGCCCACGGCGGGCGTGGTTGGCGACATCCCGGTACGCGTGGGCGACCACGTCACCAACGCGACGCAGCTCACCACGCTGGATATGGGCGGCCAACTGGAAGCCTACCTTTACGTTCCGGCGGAGAAGTCGCGCGACATACGCGTGGGCATGCCGGTGGATCTACTGGATGAAATCGGCCAGCCGGTGACGCGCACGCGGGTGTCCTTTGTCTCGCCGCGCGTGGACCCCGATTCGCAAACGCTGCTGGTGAAGGCCCTGGTGGCCAACGCCGGAATGAAACTCCGCAACGCCCAGCAAGTGCACGCTCGTGTGGTGTGGTCAGAGCGCAAGCTTCCGATGATCCCGGTCACGGCCGTCTCGCGGCTGAGCGGAAAGCTTTTTGCTTTTGTGGCTGAAGGCACGGGACAGCAGGCCGTCGCCAAGCAGAGATTGATCCAGGTGGGCGACCTGATTGGCAATGATTACGTTGTGCTGGAGGGAATCCAGCCCGGCGAAAAAGTGATTGTCAGCGGCGTGCAAATGCTGGCGGACGGCATGCCGGTGATTCCGGGATCGTAAACCTCTTTACCACAGAGGTCACAGAGGAACACAGAGAACGCAAAGACCTTAACCACAAAGGGCACGAAAGAACACAAAGGCGGGCTTGAATTCGTACTCTAGCCGGGCCTTCGCGGCAGAGAAGGCATTTGTGAGGATTGCATCGCGCATGAGCGCTGGCTAAGCTTTGTCTGATCCGCGCTAGTCCGCGTTCATCCGCGGTAGGAATTATCCCCCATGGTCAATTTTTTCATTCGCAGGCCGGTATTCGCCACTGTTTGCTCCATGCTGATTGTTCTGGCTGGGGCCGTGTCTATTCCCACGCTGCCCATCGCGCAGTATCCCAACCTGACGCCGCCCACGGTGACCGTCAGCGCCTTTTATACCGGCGCGAACTCCCAGGCGGTGGAAACCAGCGTGACCGGATTGCTCGAGCAGGCGCTGAACGGCGCGGAAGGCATGCGCTACATGACTTCCACCAGCGGCAATGACGGCTCAGCTGCAGTGAACGTGGTATTTGACCTGGAACGCAACCTGGACATCGCCGCCGTGGACGTGCAGAACCGCGCTTCCACGGCGCTGGGCCGCTTGCCCATCGAAGTGCAGACCACGGGCGTGGGCATCAACAAGAGTTCCGGCTCGTTTGTCTGCGCGTTCGGCTTCTATTCTGACAATGACCAGTACGACAACCTGTTCATCAGCAATTATCTTGACGTGTACGTGCGCGACGCCCTGAAGCGGGTGAAAGGCGTGGGCAACATCCTCATTTTCGGGGAGCGCAAGTACTCGATGCGGCTGTGGCTGGACCCGGTAAGGCTGGCGGCACGCAACCTGACGGCGGCCGACGTGGTCAACGCCTTGCGCGAGCAGAACGTGCAAGTGGCGGCCGGCCAAGTGGGGCAGCAACCGGCGCCCAACAACCAGGATTACCAGATCAGCGTGCGCGCCGTGGGCCGGCTGAGCGATCCCAAACAGTTTGACCACATCGTGCTGAAGCGGGCCGGTGACGGCACGCTGGTCGAGCTGCGCGACGTGGGCCGCGCTGAACTAGGCGCGGAAAGCTACGGCGGCCAGCTGCGCTACAACGGCAAGAACGCCATGGGACTGGGCGTGATCCAGCTTTCCAACGCCAACGCGCTGGACGTGGACCGCGACGTGCAAGCCGAGATGGCGCGCCTCGCCAAACGCTTTCCTCCGGGACTGAAATACGCCGTGGCCTTTGACACCACGCGCGCCGTGGCCGACTCCATCCGGGAAGTGCTCAAGACGCTGGCGGCGGCCATCATCATCGTCATCATCGTCATCTTTCTGTTCTTGCAGGGCTGGCGCAGCACTCTGATTCCGGCCATTACCATCCCGGTTTCGCTGGTCGGGACGTTCATCTTCGCCAAGCTTTTTGGATTTTCCATCAACACGCTGACGCTGTTCGGGATCACGCTGGCCACGGGACTGGTGGTGGACGACGCCATCGTGGTCATTGAAAACGTGGAGCGCCACATTGAAGAAGGCATGCACGATCCGCGTGAAGCCACCAGGACGGGCATGCGCGAGGTGACCGGCGCGGTGGTGGCCACGTCCCTGGTGCTGATTGCCGTTTTCGTTCCGGTATCACTGTTCCCCGGATCAACGGGGCGGCTCTACCAGCAGTTCGCGCTGACGATTGCCTTCTCCATCGCCATTTCGGCCTTCAACGCGCTGACGCTGTCGCCAGCGCTGGCCGCGGTGCTGCTCAAACATCGCGAAACGCCCAAGGGAATGTTTGCGGCCATCAACCGTCTCATTCGCAGCGGCACTGCGGTGTATGGAACTTTTCTGCACTGGCTGGCCGGGTGGAAACCGGCGGTGGTTGTGGTTTTCGTGCTGACGCTCGTCGCGACAGGTTACGTCTACAACAAAGTCCCAACCAGCTTTATCCCGGCGGAAGATTCGGGATACTTCTTCGTGGTGGTGCAAGCGCCGCCAGGAGCGTCCTTGCAGTACACCACCAGGGTGCTGGACAAGGCCACCGACATCATCAACAACAACAAGGACGTGGCCGGCATGTTTGCCGTCCCAGGATTTGGCTTTAGCGGCTCGGCTTCCAACCAGGGATTGATGTTTGTGAGCCTCAAAGACATCAAAGAGCGCAGCGGCAAGGAGCACACGGTGTCCGCGGTGGTGGAAGGCTTGCGCGGGCCGTTGATGGGCATTTCAGAAGCCATGGTCACTCCGTTTGCGCCGCCTGCCATCTTTGGACTGGGAACGTTCGGCGGGTTTGCCTTCGAACTCCAGCAGACCGGCGGCGGCAGCCTGGATGAACTGGAAAGCACGGTGGGAGCCTTTCTGGCCAAGGCCCGCCAGCGCAAGGAACTCACCGGAATGTACAGCCCGTTCACCGCGCGCGATCCGCAGTTCGTGGTGGAGATTGACCGGGAAAAAGCCAAGAGCCTGAATGTGCCTTTTTCGCAGATCACCTCAGCGCTGCAGATTTACGTGGGGTCAGAATACGTCAACGATTTTGACTTCAACAACCGCAGCTACCGCGTGATGGTGCAGGCCGACCAGGCGTTCCGCTCCAAGCCTCGCGACCTGCGCCAGTACTACGTGCGCTCCGACGATGGCCGCATGATCTCACTGGACAACCTGGTCACGGTGAAAGAAGGCACCAACGCCAGCCTGATCAACCACTACAACATGTTTCGCAGCGTGGAAATTGACGGCAGCGCGGCGCCCGGCTACAGCTCCGGTCAGGCCATCAAGGCCATGGAAGAAGTGGCCAAAGAAGCCTTGCCAGGCGGCTACCAGTACGAGTGGACGGGAATTTCCCTGGAAGAGATCAATTCCCGCGGGCAGTCACTGATGCTCTTTGGCTTGGGCCTGCTGGTGGTGTATCTGACCTTGTCCGCGCAGTATGAGAGCTTTGTGCTGCCATTCATTATTCTGCTGGCCGTGCCCATGGCCATGCTGGGCGCGCTGGGCGCGGTGATGCTGGGGTCGCCGTTGTACGCAGCCTGGTTTGGCCACGGCCTGCAAAATGACGTTTACTGCCAGATTGGGCTGGTCATGCTGATCGGCCTGGCCAGCAAGAACGCCATTCTGATTGTGGAATTCGCCGAGCAACTTCAGCATCGCGGGATGGGACTGGTGGAGTCGGCGATTGAAGCCGCGCGCCTGCGCTTGCGGCCCATCCTGATGACCTCCGTCGCGTTCATCCTGGGAGTGCTGCCGCTGGTGTTTGCCACCGGCTCCGGCGCGGCCGGCAGGAACTCCGTGGGAGTCACGGTGTTCGGCGGGATGATCGTCTCCACGTTCCTGAACGTGGTCATCATTCCCGTGCTGTACATCGTGGTGCGCGGCTGGCTGCCGATGAAGGTCAAGGCACTGGACGAAACGCCGAGTCTGGCTCAGGAAGCGTCCTAAGCAAGGGAGGTTCTAGTCGTCTGCCCGGCTCGGTATGGACAGCAGTTCCTGCACTTTATTGCCGAGCTGGCGCAGGGAATAAGGCTTCTGCAGGAACGGCGTCTCCTGGATGGCCAGTCCGGTTTGCAGGACGACATCGTCGGCGTAGCCGGAAACAAAGAGCAGCTTGGTGTTGGGATGCACCTGGAGCAGGCGATCAGCGAATTCGCGCCCGCTCATCTTGGGCATGACCACGTCACTGATGACCAGATCAATGTTGCCCAGGTTGCGGGCCATGTCCAGGGCTTCCGGGCCGTTGCCGGCGGAGATGACGGAATAACCAATGGAAGCAAGAAACTCAGCATTGGCGTTTCGCAAATCAGGTTCATCTTCCACCAGCAGGATGCTGCCGGCGCCGTGGCTGAGTTCGCGGCGCGTGGTCTCCAGCACCTGCGCCTCCGTCCCGGCGACGGAAGGCAGAAAGATGCTGACCTGCGTGCCTTGTCCGGGCTGGGAATCAAGGCTGATTTCTCCGCGGCACTGCTGAACGATTCCATACACGGTGGCCAGGCCCAGACCGGTGCCGCGCCCAACCTCTTTGGTGGTGAAGAACGGCTCAAAGGCGTGGGAGCGTGTCCTTTCATCCATGCCGACGCCGTTATCGCGAATGCGCAGTACGACGAAGCTGCGCACGGCGATGTCCGTGGAAAGCAGCGGAACTTGACGTAGGGCGTCCTCGGTCTCAATGATCAACCTGCCGCCGCCGGGCATGGCGTCGCGTGCGTTGATGACCACATTCAGGATGATTTGCTCGAAGTGGGTCCGGTCCATGATCACTGTGCCTTCCGAACGCAGGTCCAGCACCAGTTCAACGTCCTCCCCGATAAGCCGGGGAAGGATGACGGCCAGCTCACGGACGGCGTGGTCCGCACGCAGCGGCGTAGGCCGGACAATCTCTTTGCGGCTGAAGGTAAGCAACTGGCGGGTCAGGCCGCTGGCCCGCTGCGTGGTATCAATGATTTTGGAACAATAACGGCGGTAAGTCTCGTCGTGGCCCAGCTTGCCTTCCAGCAGCTCAGCATAGCCGCCGATGATCCCCAGCAGGTTGTTGAAATCGTGGGCCACGCCGCCGGCCAGACGTCCGAGCGCTTCCATTTTCTGCGCCTGGAGGAACTTGGCTTCCAGCTGGCTCTTTTCGGTCTGGTCCAGCATCATGCCAAAGATGCAGTTTCGTTCCCCGATGCTGACCACCGAGGCGCAATACAAGACCACATGCTCGTTGCCCAAGGCGTCTTTGAATTCCAGTGGCAGGTTTTGCACCGCGCCGCCGCTCTGGAGATGCCTGTTGAAAAAAGCATCGCGCTCTTCCTGGGACTTCCAGAAGCCCAGTTGCACGCCGGTCTTGCCGATCACCTGGTCGGCGCTCATGGCCATGACCCGCAAGAACGCCTCATTGACGCTGAGGAATACGCCATCCAGCGAAACAATCCCGCAAGCGACCGGGCTCTCGCGAAAAACCGTGGCAAACCGCTGCTCGGACTCCTTGAGCGCGATCTCAGCCTGCTTGCGTTCGGTAATGTCAATGGCCGTGCCTTCAATCACCCGCTGCCCGGAAGGGTCCACCACCGTGGTGGCCCGCTCCAGGATCCACACATGCGTGCCGTCTTTTCGACTATGGCGGCATTCGTGGTTGACCACGCGCCCGTGCAGGCTGAGTTCGTCGAGAAACGCGCGCCGCTCCCCGGCATCCGGGCAGATCGAAACCCAGGAGTCGGCCAGCGCTTCCTCCTTGGACCTGAATCCGTACATCTTCAGGAACGCGCTGTTGCAGTCCAGCAACTGGCCGCTGAAAGTCGAGACATAGACCGCAGCCAGGTTGCCTTCAAACAGCACGCGATACTTGCCGGCCACGGAGTTGGAGACCGCCCCCTGGTTCTCATACAGCGTGAGGATCATTCCGAAAGCCACAAAGACCTTGGGTATGTCCCAGAAGAAACTGGCCTCCGCCGGACCGGCCCCGCGCGCCAGCAGAAGACTTGAAACCGGAAAGACCAGCCCCCACATCACGAAAGAGATGGAAGTGAAGATCACGCCTGGAGTGAAGCGCCGGAAATGCCGAAGGTAGGTCATTCCGGCTGCCATGAACAATCCAAAAAGATAGTAGTTCAGCCCCTGATCCAGATCGCCACGGCTGACTCGCACCATGGCCCAACCTGCGTAAGGCAACAACAGGATGGACATCGCGTAGAAGTAAAGGCTCTTGAATCCGTAATGGCGGATAGTTTGAAACAGACCTGTAGCGACGCTGGAAATCAACAGCGCAAGGTAAAGCCACCTGGGCCCGAAGTTCAGTACCAGTCCCGTGAGATACAGAATGGAGTTACTACCAACGAGTAGGAGAAAGAGCGCCCGCTGGCGTTTGTTGCGAAAAACGTCAGAAACTGAGAGCAGGAAACATGTGGCGGCGGCGATCAGCGTAGTGACTCTGATCCAATCGGTCACTGGGCGCGGCCAGTGCATCCACTCATTCATGACCGGGATAGCAAAGTGAATGAAGATGGCGATCCAGCCCAGCAGCCAGAGAAAGGACTTCTCCTGGCGGTCGCGCAGGTACGTCCAGGTGAACAGCGTCACCTGGATACTGATCACGACAAGGACAAGGATTTCCTCAAAGCGGAGGGACATATCCGTAACTTGCAGATAACTGCACAGCCTCCTGGGCAAACACCGTGCGCAAAGCGTGCCAACCAGCAAGCGCTTTGGAAGCGCTCCTGAAAAGCTTATCGGCTGAAACTTTAAGCCCTTTTAAGCCCTTTTCCAACGAGAAATAAATACTTTTCTGTTTTCAATAAGCGCCAAAAGCCGCCGATTTCCAATGCTTTTTCTAATGTCATCTCTAATCTTGGCTATGTGACGAACGCTGGTGGGCGAAGTTCTTGCGTCTTCAAGAGGGGTCTTTCTTCTTTTTTTCCGCGGGGTTTTCATGGACGCGTTCGCGGAACGTGCCGCCCATCCCTTTGGCCAGGAAGATGGTGGAATCGCCGTACTTGTCGCGCAGGCGATCAGACGCGGAGAGCGCCTGTGTGCGCTTGCGGTGCTTGTCGCTGTCGAGCAAGTCAATCTGCTCCGGCCGGTCGTCAAAATTTCCCGCGTGCACGCCCAGCAGTCGCACGGCGCGGCCCATGGTCCAGTTGGCGAGGAAAAGCTTGCGAATGGTTTCGTAGATCTCCATGTCCACTGCAGTGGAATTGGCCAGCGACTGGGCGCGCGTGATGGTGGTGAAGTCCGAGTAACGTAGCTTGAGCTGGATGGTGCGGGCCATGAATCCTTGTTCGCGAAGGCGGCGGCCTACCATCTCCGATAGCTTGGAGAGGGTAGACTCCAGCTTCTCCAGGTCGGCAGTGTCCTGGTTGAAGGTATGCTCGTGGCTGATGGACTTGGCCTTCCAGTCTTCGCCCACTTCTCCTTCAAACCATCCACCGGCATCTTCTCCGCGAGCTTTGCCGGCCAGCGCCAGGCCCCACTTGCCAAAGTTTTCCTCGAGCGTTTGTTGCTCTGCCCGCAGCAAGTCGCCAATGAGCCGAATGCCCATGTCATTGAGGCGCGCTTTGGTTACTTTGCCGACGCCGGGGATTTTTCCTACGTCCAGCGGCGCAAGAAAAGTCTGCTCCTGTCCGGGCAACACATAAAGGATGCCGTTGGGCTTGGCCTGGTCGGACAAGATCTTGGCCATCAGGCGCGATGAGCCGATGCCGATGGAACAATTCAGCCCGGTGCGCTGCTTCATCTCGGCATGGAGCTTGTGTGCGGCCTGGAGCGGCGGCCCGTGGAGCTTTTCCGTGCCGGTCATGTCCACGTAAGCTTCGTCAATGGACGCCATCTCCACCGCGGGAGAAAAATCCTCCAGCACGGCGCGGGCTTTTCTTGAGTACTCGACGTAGAGGTCCATGTGGCCGTCAAGAAAAATGGCGTGCGGACAAAGCTTGGCGGCGGTGCGCAGCGGCATGGCTGAATGCACGCCGAATTTGCGGGCCTCATAGGACGCAGCGGAGACCACGCCACGCTCGTCGCGCTGCCCGCCCACGACCACGGCCTTGCCCTTCAGCGACGGATCAGACAGCTCTTCGACGGAGACGTAGAAGGCGTCCATGTCGAGGTGGAAGATGGTCCGCTGCAAGAGGCACCCTGAGGATAAGGGTACAGCAAAGTGGTGGGGAGAAGAAAGGGCGGAGACGTTTGCTTTCTCCGAAGCCCCGAGCGGCAGCGAGGGGTCCCTATCTCTAGCAAGAACTCAACGGTGCATAACCGCATGAACCTCCTGGGTATCAGGATCGCCGATTGTCACCGTTGTCGCCGACCTCGTCTGGGTGATATCGGAAGCCACAGTCTTGTTCCGAAGTGCATGGTCACCTATAGGGACCCCTCGCTGCCGCTCGGGATTACAGAAAAGGCGATCACGGTTTATCCTCCTTATGAGGAACTTCAACCGAATGCGCAGAATCTTACTGGTATGTCTGATTGTATGTTTGACGCTGAGTGTGATGGCCGCAGCCCAAAAACCCGCCGCTCCCAAGCCCGCGGCCTCCGCTCAAAAGTCCAAGCCTGCCGCCCAGAAGGCCAAGCCCGCAGCAGCGGCTTTTCCCAATGAAGCCGAATTGAACAAGATGGCCGCGCGCTTTGCGCCTACGGAGATGAAGGTGGACATCTCCGCGCTCTCCGCCGGCGACAAGCAGGCGCTGGCCAGGCTGATCCAGGCATCGCAACTGGTGAACCAGCTCTTTATGCGCCAACTTTGGAGCGGCAACGTGGCCCTGTACGACAAGATGCTGTCCGACAAGACCCCTCTGGGCAAGGCTCGGCTGCATTATTTCTGGCTGAACAAAGGCCCGTGGTCAGAAATTGACGGGCACAAGGCGTTCATGCCGGACGTGCCGGAGCACAAGCCGGCGGGGGCCAACTTCTATCCCGAGGACATGACCAAAGAGGAGTTCGAGAGCTGGGTGAAGACGCTGTCGCCAGAGCAGAAAGAACAGGCAGAAGGGTTCTTCACGGTGGTGCGGCGGGACGCCGGCGAAAAGCTGAAGCTGGTCCCGTACAGCAAGGAATACGGATCTGAAATCGTGCTGGCGGCCAAGCTGCTCAAGGACGCAGCGGCGCTCACCGACAACGCGTCACTCAAGAAATTTCTCACCACCCGCGCCGACGCCTTCCGCTCCAACAACTATTTTGACAGCGACATGGCCTGGATGGACCTGGACGCACCGCTGGACATTACCTTTGGCCCCTACGAAACCTACAACGACGAGATCTTCGGCTACAAAGCGGCGTTTGAAGCCTACATCAACCTGCGCGACGACAAGGAATCCGGGCGCCTGGCGTTTCTGGGCCAGCACCTGCAGGAAATTGAAGACAATTTGCCGGAAGATCCGCAGTATCGCGTGGCCAAGCTGGGGGCGTCGGCGCCGATCCGCGTGGTGAATGAAGTGTTCGCCGCGGGCGACGGCGGGCACGGCATCCAGACCGCCGCTTACAACCTGCCCAACGATGACAAAGTTGTCCAGCAGAAGGGCGCCAAGCGCGTGATGCTGAAGAACGTCCAGGAAGCAAAGTTCAAGTCCATTCTGCTGCCGATCTCCAAAGTGGTGCTCCGGCTGGCGGCGCAGAAAGACCTGAGCTTTGATCTGTTCTTCATACACATTGTGGCCCACGAACTCACGCACGGGCTGGGGCCGCACCAGATCAAGGTAGATGGACGCGACACCAACCCGCGCATGGAGCTGAAAGAACTTTACAGCGCGATTGAAGAAGCCAAAGCCGACGTGACCGGGTTGTTTGCGCTGCAGTACTTGATGTCGCAAGCCGACAAGGGCGCGCTGCAGATGCCCATCGCGCACGGACCGGACGCGGAGCGGCAGTTGTACACCACCTATCTGGCGTCGTCATTCCGCACGCTGCGTTTTGGGTTGCAGGACGCGCACGCCAAAGGCATGGCCATCCAGTTCAACTATTTTCTGGACAAGGGAGCGTTCGTCGCCAACGCCGACGGAACGTTCAGCGTGGACTTGGCGAAGATCAAAGAGGCGGTGAGTTCGCTGGACCACGAGTTCCTGACGCTGGAAGCCAGAGGCGATTACGCCGGCGCAAAAAAGATGATGGCCGACTTGATGAATGTCCGCCCGGTGGTGAAGAAAGCGCTGGAGCGGCTGAAGAACGTACCCACAGACATTGAACCGATCTTTGTGACCGCCAACGAGATTACGGCGGAGAAACCGCGCCCGGCGCCGAACCGGAGTTACAAGCCAAAAGGCGGGAAGAACTAGGTCGCGGAAGGAGGTTGCGAACTTAGTGGGCTGATGAAGGACTCCCCGGCGATTTTTTTGATTTTGTAGCAGCCGGCGCAGGCGTCATGTCGTTGCGCAGTTTCCGCACCAAGAGGCCGGCCAACCCCTTGGTGGACTTTTTGCATTTGGTGTTGGCGGTCCAGAGAATGGCGCCGTCAGAATTGGCGGTGATTTGGACCACGGCGCCGCAAATCTCGGCTTCAGGCACCAAGCGGGCCTGGATCCAGAGAGTTATTTCGGCCTGCGCGCAGTCTTCCATGACCTGGAACCGGCCCCAGGCCTGAAGTTCCTTACGGGCTTCGGCCACGTCGGCGTCTGGCGCGCTCCGGACTTTGATGCACATGGACTTGGCGGAAAGAAGACGCTCGGGAAGCGGAGCTTTCGCCTGCTTGGACGCCTGCCCAGGTTTTTCAGCCGGCTTCTTGGCCTTGGCGTTGGCGCTATTTTGGTCGGGCGAGCCAGACAGCGCCCCCATCAGCACCAAAAATAGGAAAATTGATTTCATATGGCAGTATTTTAGCCGGGTAACCATTCTCGTCAATTCGCGGAAGTAATCAGCGGCAGTTGACTTCGTAAATAAGAGTCGGCATAATGCGGTTACACGGGAAAGGAGGGCGATCCAAAAAATATGAAAAATTCTGATAGTAGTGGTTTACGTGAGGTGGCTGAGGCTTAAGGCGTGAGTCTTTAAGTCCTGGCGAGTTGTGGATCGCGTAAGGCCTCCGCGCCTTCAGCCAATCCCAACAGTCAACCGGCGAACCCCGCAGATCTTTGCGGGGTTTGCTCTTTTTAGGCAAATATATCGGGCCCGTCCCGATTTTTTTATGCCCAACCCGCCAATATCGCTGGACACGCGCCGCAACATTGTCATCTTCGGCTCGGTGTCGTTCTTTACCGATACCGCCAGTGAAATGGCGTACTGGATTCTGCCGGCGTTTCTCACTTCGCTGGGCGCTGGTCCGGCCGCTCTGGGGCTGATTGAAGGCATCGCGGAAAGCGTGGCGGCGCTGGGCAAGCTGTTCTCCGGCTATCTGACGGACGTTGTTCCGCGCCGCAAGCCGCTGGTGGTTTTTGGTTACGTGCTGGCGAATGCCGTTAAACCATTGTTGGCCGTAAGCACCCAATGGTGGCATGTTCTGCTGATCCGCTTTACTGACCGCACGGCCAAAGGCATCCGCGGCACACCACGCGACGTGCTGGCGGCCGAGTCGGTGGACCGCAAGCAAGTCGGCAGCGCCTATGGCTTGTTGCAATCCATGGACTCAGCCGGAGCCATAGCCGGGCCGCTCATCGCCTGGCTGGTTCTCTCGCGCCTGGGCGGAATGCGCACGGTCTTCTGGATCGCCGCGATTCCGGGGCTCGTCGCCATGCTCGTGGTGCTCTTTGTGCGTGAGCCCAAGCGCGCCGCGGTTGAGCAAGGGCCTTCTCCTCCGTTTTGGCGGGCGGCCCATCTGCCTTTTCGCTTCTATTACATGCTGGCAGCGGTCCTGATCTTTTCGCTGGGAAACTCCAGCGACATGTTTCTGGTCCTGCGCGCACAGCAAATCGGCATAAGACCCGGGCTGGCGCCGTTGCTGGGCCTGACTTTCAACGTAACCTACACCCTTGGGTCCTGGCCGGCGGGCTGGCTCAGCGACCGCCGTTCCAAACCGGTGATTGCCGGTCTGGGGTACCTGGTCTTCGCGGCGACGTATTTCACGTTTGCAGCCGCCCCGGGCAAGGCCGCGGTCTGGGGCATGATGGCGCTCTATGGAATGTACTATGCGCTGACCAGTCCGGTGCTGCGCGCGATGGTGGTGGAAACGGTGGCTCCGGAAGCGCGTGGCCGTGCCTTTGGACTGTTCTATTTCACCACCAGCGTGAGCACGCTTCTCTCCAGCCTGATCACCGGTGAATTGTGGAAACACTACGGAGCAGCTCTGCCATTTTTGCTCTCTGCATCGCTTGCGGTGATGGCTGCGGTGATGTTGCTGGCCGTCAGGAAGGCCCCCGAACGACGGCAAGATGCATTTCTTGGTCCAGTTGTTCAGAGCTGATCAGGGCTGTTCCCGAATTGTTGTGTTCCGGGACCTCTTACCTCAGCGGCTGAAAGCCGCCCTTTCGCAGGCCTGATACGCAGGCATAAATGCCTGCTCCACCCAGTTCGGGATAAAGCAAGAGGGGGAACCACTCTAGGCCTTTTCACGGCGTTTTGCGAACAGCACAATGACGATCTGAAAGAACACGGCCCCCGCCATGTCCAGGACCACGTCATGCCAGCTGCCGGTGCGCGAGCGGACAAAGCCCTGGTGGAATTCGTCAAGGCTGGCCGCGAGCAAGGTCAGCGTGAGCGCCAAGGCGCACCAGCGCCGCGTCCAGCGGGCGACGGCGGGAAGCGTGGCGCGCCATGCATAGAAGGCAAGCGCGCTTAACATCCCATAGCTGACGAAATGCGCCGCCTTGCGCACCAGAAAATGGATTTGCGCAAAGCGGTGGTGGGAGATGGGTCCGTACACCGCGTGGATGATCTTCAGCAGGATGCTTCCCGTGTGCTCCGCGGAAAAACTGTCGGTGGAGAAACTGGCCAGCACGCACAACCACAGCAGAGTCGGCAGCCACGCCACCAGAGGTGACCGCCGCGGGGCTGCCTGCGGCCTGGAAATGGAAGGCAACGGCAATTCCGCCGGATTACTCAATCCGGTAGTTGGGAGATTCACGCGTGATCATGACATCATGCACGTGGCTCTCTCGCAGTCCAGCGCCGCTGATGCGGATAAACTTGGCTTTCTGCTGCAGTTCAGGAATAGAGTGCGTGCCGCAATAGCCCATGCCGGAGCGCACACCGCCCACCAGTTGGTACACCATGGCGGCCAGCGTTCCGCGATACGGCACGCGGCCTTCAATGCCTTCAGGCACCAGTTTGTTCAGGCGATTGCCGCCGTCGCTGTCTTCCATGCCGCTGGCGGAGGAATCATCCAGCGTCTGCGAATAGCGCTCGCTGGAACCCTCGGCCATCGCCGCCACGCAGCCCATGCCGCGGTAGGACTTGAAGGAGCGTCCCTGATAAAGGATGGTTTCACCCGGACTTTCATCGGTTCCGGCAAAGAGCGAGCCGATCATCACCACGCTGGCGCCGGCAGCGATGGCCTTGGTGATGTCGCCGGAATACTTGATGCCGCCATCGGCAATCACCGGCACTTGGGCATCACGGCAAGCGCGGGCGGCTTCAGCAATGGCCGTGATTTGCGGCACGCCGGCCCCGGTCACAATGCGCGTGGTACAGATCGATCCCGGCCCAATGCCCACCTTCACCGCGTCGGCCCCGGCTTTGATCACGGCGCACGCGCCTTCATGCGTGCCCACGTTGCCGGCCAGCAGATCAACTTCAGGGATCTTGGACTTGATGGTCTTGATGGCGTCCAGCACGCGCGTGGTGTGGCCGTGCGCGCTGTCAATGGCCAGCACGTCAACCTTGGCTTTCACCATTTCCTGCGCGCGTTCCAGGTAGTCGCCCGTCGCGCCGATGGCCGCGCCCACGCGCAGGCGTCCATGCTCGTCTTTGGCGGCGTTGGGATATTTGAGTTTCTTCTGGATGTCCTTGACCGTAATCAGGCCTTTCAGGTTGTACTTGTCATCCACCACCAGAAGTTTTTCCACGCGATGTTCATGCAGGATTTTTTCCGCGTCTTCCAGCGTAGTACCCACCGGCACGGTGATCAGGTTTTCCTTGGTCATGACCTGGCTGATGGGAACATCGGTGCGGGTTTCAAAGCGGAGGTCGCGATTGGTGAGGATGCCGACAAGCTTTTTGTTCTTGGTGACGGGGACACCGGAAATCTTGTAGCGGCGCATCAGGTCCAGGGCGTCACCGATCCGGTGCTCTGGAGAAAGCGTAATGGGGTCCATGATCATGCCGCTTTCGGAGCGTTTGACCTTGTCCACTTCGTCCGCCTGCACTTCAATGGAGAGATTGCGGTGGACAATTCCCAGCCCGCCTTGCTGTGCAATGGCAATGGCCAGGCGCGATTCGGTCACCGTGTCCATGGCCGCGCTGATGATGGGAATGTTCAGGCGAATGTTGCGCGAAAGCTGCGTCTGCATGTTGACGTCCGCCGGAACCACATCAGAATGCGCAGGCAAAAGCAATACGTCATCAAAGGTCAAGGCCTCAGGCACGGGAAAATGAATCATAAGTTTTATCTCTTAAGGAAGGTCTAGTTTTCTATTGTAAACGCTTTGACAAAATGCGTCAGCCGGAGCCCGTGCAAGCCGCAGCGAGCCCAGCAGAAAACGCCTGCAAGATATACAGCGTAAAGCACTTGCAGGCCTGATCTCGGTCGCGAAACTTGGATTTTGTCAAACGAAAGTAATGTTGACCATCAGGGCGAGTACGTCAATACTCGTAGGTACTATGCAAACAAACCAGGGTCTGCCATTTTCGGTAGGAGCACCAACAGGATTGGGAACGACCAGGCGAGAAGAAAGACGCTTGCAGGTTGTCGTTCCAGTCAAAGTCTTTCCGGACATCAAGAGTATGGAATCGTTCGCGTCGTGCACCTATGAGATTTCCACTCTGGGCGCGCGGCTCTCGGCCTTGCCGAGCATCAAGGAAGTCGGCCAGATTATCTTCTTGCAGCGCCAGAACCGGCGCGCGAAGTACAAAGTTGCCTGGATCGGCGAACCGGAGACCTCGCAAGCCGGCCAGATTGGCGTGGAGTGCCTTGAGCCCGCCAACATGATCTGGGAAAACGAAATCAAGTCACGGGTGTCGTGGACGCGTTAATACTGTCGCTTCGCGACACACCGCTTACGAGTTTTCTCAGCGCCAGGACCATTCTGCTCCTGTTGCAGCGGGCTCGGCGCGCAAGCCGGCCTCGCCCTTCTCCTTAGGCGGCTTCGCCGCAAACCGCTAGCGAGTTTTGCCCGCGCAGCGAATTCTCAGCACTGGATACCGCCGGACTCAGCGCGCGGACCGGCTTCGTCCGGCATGGCCCATCGCTCTCATTTGGAATCACCGTCGATCAGTGTAATCAGTGGCATCAGCGGTAAGGTTTGCCTTTCCGATGGCGGCGACGTCGTGCGATGACGCGCGATCACGGCGATGTCAAAATTGCTCCCGTTCGCGCCTGCATGGTACCTTCTAACTTCGAACGCCATGCTTCGTCCATACCAGGGAATCTCGCCGCGCATCCATGAGACTTGTTACATTGACGAGTCAGCACAGATCATCGGCGACGTGGAGATCGGCGAAAACTCCAGCGTGTGGATGAACGCCGTCATCCGCGGAGACGTGTTTGCCATCCGCATCGGAAAGAACTGCAGCGTACAGGATTGCAGCGTGCTGCACGGCATGCGCTACAAATACGGCGTGGTCATGGGCGACTACGTGACCGTGGGCCACTCCGTGACTTTGCACGGCTGCACCATCGGCGACCGGTGCCTCATCGGCATGGGCTGCGTGGTGCTGAACAACGCCAAGATCGGCGAAGGCTCCATCATCGCCGCGGGAACGGTGATTCCGGAAAATACCGTGGTGGAACCGTACTCGCTGTGGATGGGCGTGCCGGGCGCGTTCAAGAAAAAAATTGACGACGAAAAGACCCAGCAGATGATCATGATGTACGCGAACAATTACATGGATTACACACAAATCTACAAGAAAGAATTTCCCGGCGCCAAACGCTGACATGGAAACTTTTTTGGCTAAAGGCTAATGGCTAAGAGCTAAATGGCTTCTCTCATCAAAGCGGTGCGCGGCACGCGCGACATTTTGCCGCCGGATACGGCCCTGTGGCAGCACGTGGAACAGGCCTGCCGCCACATATTCCATCTCTACGACTTCCATGAGATTCGCACGCCGGTATTTGAAGACACGCAGTTGTTTGCACGCGGCGTGGGCGAAGAGACGGACATCGTTTCCAAAGAAATGTTCACCTGGGAAGACAAACCGCGCGCGCAAAGCGAGAAAGCGCAGTCGCTGACGCTGCGTCCGGAGAACACCGCCGGCGTGGTGCGGGCTTACATCGAACACAAAATGGGCGACACCGGGAAGCTGCAGAAGCTTTATTACATGGGCCCGCAGTTTAGGCGCGAGCGTCCGCAGAAAGGCCGCTACCGCCAGTTTTACCAGATTGGAGCGGAAGTGCTTGGACCCGTTCCTTCAGGAAGCGAATCGCCGGCGCGCGACGCCGAGATCATCGCCATGCTGGCGCACTTGCTCCGCGAAGTGGGAATCAAAGAGTGGACTCTGCTGCTCAACTCCGTGGGTACCTCCGAAGACCGCGCCACTTACAACGTGGCGCTGCGCGAGGCCCTGGCCGGCGTGAAAGACAAGATGTGCGCTGACTGCCAGCGCCGCGCGGAGACCAATCCGCTGCGCGTGCTCGATTGCAAAGTCCCGGAAGACCAGCCCATCATTGACGCGCTGCCGAAAATTTCCGCCTACCTGGGTGACGCCAGCCGCGAGCACTTCAACGAAGTAAAGAAAATCCTCAACCACGTGGGCATCAAGTACCACGTGAATGAGCGCATGGTGCGCGGCCTGGACTACTACACGCGCACCACGTTTGAATTTACCCACGGCGGGCTGGGCGCGCAGAGCGCGCTGCTGGGCGGCGGACGCTATGACGGCCTGTCCGAAGCGCTGGGCGGACCGAAGGCGCCGGGCATCGGTTTTGCTCTGGGGCTTGACCGCTTTGTGCTGGCGCTGCAGGCGGAAGAAACCGTAGGCATCCCCGACCAACGCCCCGTGGTTTACGTGGCGCCGTTGGGAGAGGGCATGAACGCTGAAGCCGCGGTGATCGCGCGCGACCTGCGCAAACACAGAATCGCCGCCGAGTTGGGCGACGAGACTTTTCGTGCCAAGAAATCCTTCGAAGCAGCCGAGCGCGCTGGAGCGAAATATATTCTGTTCGTCGGCGAAAATGAAGCTGCTTCCGGCCAGTTCGCGCTCAAGAACCTGGCGACGGGCGAGCAGGATAGCGTGGCCAGGGGGGAGATTGCTGCTTTTTTGTCCCGAGCGTAAGCCTTTTCCGAAGTCCCGAGCGAAGCGAGGGATCCCTATTGTTACGAAAGCTCGCCGCGGTGAACCTGAAGATTATCGAGAGCCATAGCGATCTCTCCCCTTCGGCTTCGCTCAGGGTTTCGGGCCGGTGGCCCTCAAGCAAAAGCGCTCGAGATTTCAGAAGAAGCTTCGCTCGGGATTTTAGAAAAAAGCCCAGCTACTTCACTTCCAGCGCATCCCCCGTCTTATGCTCGGTGATCTGAAACTTCAGGAACTGATGAATCGCTCCAAGCGCCTCAGCGTTTCCAGAGCTGATCACCACGCGCCCGCCGTTTTCTACCTCTTCATATTTGTAGGTGATGGCGTCTTTCAGCTTTTGCATCACCGGCACGCCCGGCGGCGTCTGGTCATGGACGAACATAGGGATGCTGAAGTCGCCGGCCTGAAACGCCTGGCTGAGATGTTTCAGGTGCATGCGAATCTGGTCGCGGCTGGTTTTGTCGTCGGCTGAATTGGCGGTCACCTGGATGGCGCCGCCGTCTTTGCTCAGGAGGAAGTGGTGCGTGGTCTTTTCCTGAGAAAAGCCCATGCCCTGGTGGCTCTCGCCGCGCTTCATCATGTCATGGTCGTGCTGGCCGGCGGCCATGTGCTGGGCGTGCATGGGACAGTCGTTCATGTGACCGCGCATGCTGTCGCTTGCGGGCATACTGTCGCCGGCCGGTTTGGATTTGTCTTTTTCCTGTTCCTGCGCGAAGCCGGCCAAGGCCAACGCCGCGATCATAAGTGCTAACTGAAAATAACGTTTCATAGTTTTCCGCCTTTTCGTTTTTCCAAACTACGGGTTTGCAATCTGCTTTTCAATCCCGGAGAAATCAACGGCGAAATCGCCAGCGCGCTCTCCGGATGGTGAGCGACAAACATCTCCAGCAACCCGGCCTGCCGGCCTGGCGCCGTGGACTTCAATCTCCGGCTCCAGCTTCGAATGGCCGCTTGCAGCGCACGATGCAACGTTGTCAGCTCGGCGATTCGAGCGTCCAACGCGCGCGCCTTTTCTTTCGCCAGTGCGTGGACGCGCTTGCAGGGAGCCACTCCGCGATCGCGCTGGGAGAAGATTTCCGCCAGTTCGTCCACGGTGAAGCCGATTCCCAAGGCAGCGCGAATCATCCGCACCCGCGCGGCCGCTTGCGCCGGATAACGCCGGTAACCGTTCTGCGCACGCTGTGCCGCGGGCAACAGGCCGTGGCGCTCGTAATAACGCAGGGCGTCGCGACTGATGCCGGTCATGGCCGCCAATTCTCCGGAGCGGAAGGTCCGTTCCGGAGCTTTCTCCGCCATAAGATCATTCTCCTCTTATTCTCAAATATGGAACATGTTCCACGGTCAAGAGTTTTTGCCCTGCGCCCAAGAGCTTTCTTGCAGACTGGTTGCGTCGCCCGAACGTGAGCGTGCGGCCCGGACGGAATAAGCTTAGTTTCGCATGGCTCACGGGCCTCCGTCCGCAAGCCGCTGATTACCTTTATAATCAAACTCTTAGCCGACAGCCGGCTATTTCAGCAAAAGGCAGGTAATTTCTTTTGGCGCTCGACTTCGTTGGTGAACTTCGTCGCACGCACATGTGCGGAGAGCTGCGCGCGGAAAACGCCGGGCAGCAAGTGGTGTTGATGGGCTGGGTCAACCGCCGTCGCGACCTGGGCAACGTCATCTTTATTGATGTGCGCGACCGCACCGGGCTCACCCAGTTGGTCTTTGACAAGAGCGACAACTCGGCGCTGCACCAGAAGGCGAGCGAACTGCGGTCAGAGTACGTGATTGCCGCCATCGGCACGGTGCGCAAGCGCGAGGAGCGGACCATCAACCGCCACATCCCTACGGGCGAAATTGAAGTGGTGGTGACCGAGCTGAAGCTGCTGAATGAATCCAAGCTGCCGCCGTTCCTGCCCGGCGATCCGGCGCTGGCCAACGAAGAGATGCGGCTTAAGTACCGCTACATTGATTTGCGGCGCGAGCCCATGCAACACAACATTGAGCTGCGCCACAAGGTCGCGCTGGCGATTCGCGAATACCTTTCCAGCAAGGGATTCTTTGAAATTGAAACGCCGTTCATGACGCGCTCCACGCCGGAAGGCGCGCGCGACTATCTGGTGCCCAGCCGCGTGTATCCCGGCGAGTTTTACGCGCTGCCGCAGTCTCCGCAGCTGTTCAAGCAGATCCTGATGATCTCCGGGTTCGATAAATATTTCCAGATCGTGCGCTGCTTCCGCGATGAAGACCTGCGCGCTGACCGCCAGCCGGAGTTCACGCAAATTGACCTGGAAATGTCTTTCCCGCAGATGGACCGCGTGTTTGAGGTGGTGGAAGGTTTTCTGCAGGCGGCGTTCAAGGTGGCCGGATTTGAGATCAAGCCGCCGTTCCCGCGCACGACCTATGACGAAGCCATCCGCAACTACGGCATTGATAAGCCTGATCTGCGCTTGCCCAAACTGACGGACGTGCGGACAGCGTTCGCGCCGGAGCAGCTGCAGACGCTGCAACTCAATCCTGAGCTGCCGGTGGTGGCGATTCGCATTCCCAAGATTGGCGAGCTCTCGCGCAAGGAGCGTGACGATAATCGTCCGCTGTTCGGCGAGCGCAAAGAAGCGCGCTTGCTGGATGACATCAAGCGTCTGGAAAAATCTTTCCCGGAAGCCGTTGCCAAGCTGCGCGAGATGTGCGGCGCGCAAGCCGAAGACTTGTTAGTGCTCGTCGGCGGGCCGCTGACGTCGGAGAAAACAGGTTTGCGTCCGGATTACGGCGTGTTCACCGCCGCCGGAGCGTTTCGCGTGGAACTGGCGCGCAAATACGCTGACCGTCACATGGCTTTCCGCCAGGGCGGATTCCACTTCACCTGGGTCACGGACTTCCCCATGTTCGAGTATGACGAAGCGGAAAAGCGCTGGAACCCGGCGCACCATCCGTTTACGTCGCCGCATGAGCGCGACATGGACAAGCTGGAGTCCGACCCCGGCTCGGTGCGCGCGCTGGCTTATGACATTGTGCTGAATGGCACCGAGCTGGGCTCCGGCTCGATTCGTATCCATCGCCAGGACATTCAGAAACAGATCTTCCACGCACTGGGCATGAGCGACGAAGAAGCCAAATCCCGCTTTGGATTTTTCCTGGAAGCGCTGGAGTACGGCACACCTCCGCACGGCGGCATAGCGCTGGGTCTGGACCGCATCGTGATGATCCTGGCCGGCGCGGAGAGCCTGCGCGAGGTCATCCCCTTCCCCAAGACCGCAAAAGCCGTGGACCTGATGGTGGACGCGCCCACGCCGGTGAGCGAAGCCCAGCTGAAGGAGTTGGGGATCAAGATCCGATAAACCCTCACCACAGAGGACACAGAGGAGCACGCGTCTGACATGTATCGCCCCTCCGGGGCTCTACATCTATCTTCGAAGCTTACCCAGGACTTCCGTCCTGGGCTAACTCATTTCGCGCCTACGGCGCTGGAATGTTACGGAACCGAAGTCTTCGCGTTTTTCCGGCGGTATCTGCAATAGATTCTTCGTAATTGGCAATCCAAGGTTGGCCTGCCGTGAAGTTAGACTTGTCTCCATCGCTCGCCACGCTCGTGAAAGCTATGGAAATTAGACCTTAAGCTCTGACGTGATACTAGGGATCCCTCGCCTTTGGCTCGGGATTTCAGAATAGCTAAGCTTGCTAACTCTCGCTGTGTCGCGCCATGCTCCTCGATCCGCCCCAAAGCACCAGGGCCAGTCCCAAAGCCAGCACAGGAATGACGAGCATGGCTTGTTGCAAACCGGTGGCGCGGAAGGCTTCCGCAACTTTGACTCCAGCGGCGACGCCGGCGGCCCGATGCGCCATGTAGTCGCTCAGCCAGCCGGTGATGACCGGACCGAAGGAAGCGCCGCCCAGATACATCACCAGAAAGTAAATCGCCATGGCGATTCCGCGCAGCGCGGGCGCGACAACATCCTGCAGCGAAGCATAGACAAGTCCGTAATACATGTTGAGCAAACCGTAAGCGCCGGTGAGCAGCGCGACTGCGATGTACAGATCGCCGAAGGACTGGCGCACGCCAAACAGGGCCAGGGGGACAGCCGCCAGTGCGGCGAGGGCGGCAATGCGCATGCGGCCTCCGGGGCTGCGGCGCCCCACGCGGTCGCCCCAGTAGCCGCCGAAGGTCCCACCCAGCAGGCCGCCGACTGCGTACAGCACTCCGGTGGCGATGCCGGCGCGTCCCACATTCAGATGATGAATGCGCTGCAGGAACGCGGGAAGAAAAGTCCCCAGCGCGTAGAGGTTGAAGTTGACCAGCACGCCGGACGCGACGATCCACCAGAACGTGGGAATCTGCAGCACCTGGAAAATGGAACTCTGCGAAGGGCCGCCGTGCTCGGCTGCTCCGCGCTGAGGTTCGTGCAGCAAAAGCACCAGAGGCGCCAGCAGCAACGCCGGAAGCGCGGCAAACACCATTGCCCGCCGCCATCCGAATGCCTGCGCGATTGGTCCGCTGAAGAAAAAACTCAAGGCGCCGCCGACGGGAACACCGAGCATGAACAGCGCCAGCGGTTTGGCGCGGCGCTCAGGAGGAAAAAGGTCGCCGATCCAACTGGTGGCCGTGGGCGCGCAAGTGGCCTCGCCCACCGCCACGCCGAGCCGCGAAACTACCAGCATGCCCAGACTTGCGGCCCAGGCAGCCATGCCAGTGAGCGCGCCCCAGACTACAATGCCGGCTGCCAGCAGCTTCTTGCGGCTGCCTTTATCGGCCAAGCGGCCCAGCGGCAGGCCCACCACGGCGTACAGAAGCGTGAACGCCGTACCAATCCAGCCAATCTGAGTGTCGGTAAGGCCAAACTCTTTGCGGATGGGCTCGGCGAGCGCGCCGGGAACGTGGCGGTCATAGAAATTGACGATGTTGACCAGTATCAGCACGATCAGAGATTTGATCGCGATGCCCGAGCTGGATGGCGCTTCCGCCGCTTTGGTGGCCATGGGCGGAAATACTAACAGACTGGAACAGCAGGGGCCGCAGTCAATCAGCGCTGGGCTTGTTCCTGCTCCAACTTGAGCCGCAAATTTCGGGCGGGCTCGAACGCGGGGTCTTGTGTGCAGGCGGCGGTCAGGAATGCCAGGGCTTGGTCCGCGCGGCCCAGTCCCATGGCGCACAGACCCAGGTTGTAGCTGGTGGCGGCCGAGCGTCCAAAGAACTGTTCCGAAGTTTTGAACATGGCCAGCGCATCTTCGAAGTAGCGCAGTTCCAGCAAAATAACGCCGCAGTTGAAGGCCAGCACGTTTTCGGCGGGAGTTACGGGATAGTGGTTGGCCCAGGTGTTCAGGACGGCGTCGCGAAGGTCGGTGCGCTCGCCCGTGACGTTGCGAAACTGCCGCACGATCACCGGAAACAAACGAAGGAAGGCCGTGGTGTCCCAGCGCGTCAGGCGCAGAAGAGACAGGGCCTGCGAGACTGAGACTTCTTCCAGGTGCGCGTTCAGCCAGGTCATCAACGCGAACAGATCATCGGGGCCGAACGCGGCAAGATTCGCCTCGTAAGCTTTTCGGGTGGAGGGCAACTCGTCGCCCGGCCGTCGCCCGAGGAAGGCACAGATACTCAGGCCGGTGAAATGCTTCGTCGGGACCAGAGCGAGTCCTCCGATGCATGCAAAGTATTTTGCGATCGCGTCGAAATTGACGATCTGGGAAAAGCAATGATTGGAGGCGTGAAACTCCAGCGCGGGCGGGCCCTGGCAGAGCGCGAGATCTTCTTCATGCGTGATGCCCTTGTCGGCCGCCAGCAGCAGCATTCTGCCGTCACTGGATTGGCCGAGTTGTTGCAACAGCGCGAGCGCGGCGCAGGGAAACAGCACGGTGGCGGCAGGCAGACGGAGGCGATACTGCTCCAGCATTTCATTCCATGATTTGTCAGCGTAGCGTTCTGGCGATACAGAGGCATTCGCAAAGGAGAATTGCAGGTTGCCAAGCGGCTGGACGCCACCGGCCTCGCTCCCACCGGTCGTGGTCACCAGCGCTTCAGAGATCTTTCCCTCTTCGATGATGAAAGCGTCCTGGGGAAGACTATCGAAAACGTAGTTGGCGATCACCACTAGCGGTCCGCTGGCTGCCTTGGCTGATGGGGAAGCATTTCCGCCGGCGCTTGGGGATTGGCTTTCTACTCCGGCAGGGAGCAGTTCAAACTCCAGGATCCCAGAGTCAACGAATTCTCCCAGGTAGCGGTTGGCGCGCCACTCCGCGATCAGGCTTTCCGAGCAGTCGCTCATACGGTAACGCAAGAGTTCGGGCGCGACGTTCTTTGCGCGCAACAGGGCGGTGACCTTGCGCAAGAAAAGATAGGAGAACCTGCCTGTCCCCGCGCCGAGTTCCATAATCCGCAGCGGATGCTCCGCGGAAAGCGGTTCGCCCTGAGCCGATTGCATGCAATCGTCAAGAAAGCCTGCGACAATCCCGGCATAAATTTCAGCGATGAAGGGATTGTTGGTGATGTAGCTGGGGACCATGTCCTCCGTCCAGGCTTTGAGACCACGCTGGGCGTAGAAGTCGCGCTGCAGCCGCCAAATCACCGACTGCGACAGAGGCACGCCGGTTTCCAGGACAACCCCGTGTGGGGGCGGCGCCGCTGCGGCCGGCGCAACCTGGACAGACGCTTGTGTCTCGTGGCGAGGCATTTCGTGAATGGGTCAATAGTAGCGCAAACAACAGCAAGGGCCTCAGAGTGTGGTAGTGGGTCAGTTTGATAAGGGTTCATCGCTGGCGCGATGAACGTCTGCCTAAAGGCCCGCGATTCACAAGCGAATCGCTAGACGCTGATACAGGCGAGTGGGTCAGTTTTCAAATAAACTGACCCACTGCCCAGCCCCGCTGGTATTGCTTGAAGCAATGCCTGGCATCAAGTGCGCGGCGGGAAAATGCCCTGGAGCGCGATGATGAAAGTCAGGCAGAGATACGGCATCATGTTGTTGTGCGGCAGATTGCCGCCGGCGATGGAGGTGGCAGCCGGGGTCATGGAAACGTTGCTGGGCGAAGAAGGCGAATAGACGCTGCCGAAGCCTTTTGCTCCCGAGGCCCAGACGTTGTTGGTGGGATCGGCCAAGCCGGTCCCGGCAGCGGCCTGGACACCGTGCGCGTGCGCGGGCATTTCGGTTTGCAGCAAAGTGACGTTCTGTTCGCCGCCGACCTCACCCAGGTCGCGCAAGCTCAGGCCCGGCCCCTGGCCTTGCTGCATGGGTGCCGTGCCCTGGAGGTTGGGCAGAGCAAAGTTGCTCTTGCCGTCGCCGCCATAGGTGGTGCCCAGAAGCGAGAACAAGGCCGTGTTCTGGCTGATGGGCATGAGCTGGCCGTTGCACAAAGCCCAGCCGGTGGGAGCAAAGTTTCCTGCGAAAATCCTGATTTCAGCTACAAATTGATTTGACATGGCAATCCTTTCTCCCTTGCTAGTTCTGGCTGGGGAAAATCCCCTGCAGCGCGATGATGAAATTCAGCACCAGGTACGGCGACATATTCTCATGCGGCTGGCTGCCTCCCGTGGGCAGGATGCACGCAGGATTCATCGCGACCGTGGGCGTGGGGGCAAACGGTTTGGCATTGTTCGCCGACCACAAGTTTCCCGCAGCGCTGGGCGAGGTAGGCGGATTGGTGTTGCTGCCCACCGGCGCGTGGCTATGAGCAGGCAGCTCGGAAATGTTGAGGGTATGCGCGGTTTCACCGCCGAGTTCGCCCAGGGTAATGCCCCCGCCCGTGTGGACCGGCATGCGGCCCTGCAGGTTGGGAAGGGCAAAGTTGACCCGGCCGTCGCCGCCGTAGGTGGTTCCCAGGATGGAAAACAAAGCCTGGTTCTGATTGATAGGCAGCAATTGCCCGTTGCAGAAGGCCCAGCCCTTGGGAGGGAAATTCCAACTGATGACTTTCACTTCGCCCAGATATGGCTCTGACATGTTCTTCTCCTCTAGCTCTTAAGCTTGGTGGTAAACGGCTTACACCTGCGACGGAAAGATCCCAAACAACGAGAGAATAAAGTTGATGGCCAGGAAAGGCACCATATTGTCGTGCGGTTGCGAACCGCCGGACGGGCCCATGGCTCCCGGGTCCATGGTCAAGGTGGGGGCAACGTTGGAGTACTGGTTCAAGCTGGGACTGGTAGAGGCCCATACGTTGTTTTGCGGGCCGACCTGTGTTCCCGCCGCGGCATTGGCCTGGGGCACGTGGGAATGCGCGGGAATCTGGCTGGTGGTCAAGGTGACGGTTTCCACACCGCCGCTCTGCCCCAGAGCAAAGCCCGGTCCAACGTGGACGGGGATGCGGCTGCGCAGGTCAGGCAGGGCAAAGGTGTTGACTCCATCGCCGCCATACGTGGTGCCAATCAGGTTGAAGAGGGCATCGTTCTCTGAGATGGGAATGAGGGACCCATCGCAGAACGCCCAGCCTGCAGGGGCGAAGTTTCCGCCAAACATCCGGATTTCGCCGATAAACGGACTTGACATGTTTTTCTGCTCCTATCGGTACTTCAGTCTGCCGCGTGCCGACTACTGCACGGTCAGCGTAATGTTGGTGTTGGCCTGCACGGTCGGCGTGACCGCGGTTACGGTTATCTGGTAGGTCCCTGCGGGAGTGACGATTCCATGCGGACCGCCGCCACAACCCGCCAACACGATGAGGAACGCCATTACAGCAAAGATCGCCAAGCCGCGCAGCGCCCGCCGCCTGTCCTTCTTTGCGCCCAGAGTCACAAAGGCAAATCCCATGGCCGGGAGCAGCAAGGAGTAGAACGGGGCCGTGGGTCGCCAGGGCGTGTTCCTGCTCTGGACCACGATGCCGGACGACCGTCCCGAGGTGGTGATGGTCATGGTCACCAGGGTGGTGCTCGCGATGGTTCCCGCTGGATTGAACATGCACGCCGCGCCGACGGGCAGTCCGGCGCAGGTGAAGCCCACCGTACCCAAAGTGGGATCGTCGTCAGTTACATCAAAGCCAATCGTGCCCGATGCCCCAGCCGGAAGAGCCATGGTGGTGCCCGCATGTGGGTTGATGATGATCGGCGGTCCCAGGCTGATGGAATCGGTGGCTGTGTTGTTGCCGGTATTGGTTTCGCCGCCGCCGGAGACTGTGGCGGTGTTGGTGAAGTTGTTCCGGATGTTGATGGGAATATTCACGGTCAGCGAGATGGCCGGGTAGCTGGCGCCCGGCGCCAAAACGTCAGAGCGCGTACAGGTCAGGGTGCCCAGGGTGCAAGTCCATCCCGTGCCGCTGATGGCCGTCGGCACAGGCGGGTTAGTGATGGCGGGTAGCGTGTCCACGACCGTCACGGTGCCTACGGTCGGTCCAGCGCCGGAGTTCGTGACCGTGATGGTCCAGACGGCCCCGGTTTGTCCGCGGGTAAACGTGCCGGTGTGGGTCTTGGTGATAGTGAGATCAGCCGGCTGTACCGTGAGGGTTGCCGTCGCCGTGTTGCCGGTGCCGCCGTTCGTGGAACTCACGGCGCCGCTGGTGTTGACGAAGCTTCCCGTCGCACTGGCGGTCACATTCACTGCAAGCGCGCAAGTGCTGGCCGCAGCCACGGTGCCTCCGGTCAGCGAGACGCTGCCCGAGCCCGCGGTGGCCGTTGCCGTCCCGCCGCAGGTGTTGGTCAGCCCATTCGGCGTGGCCACAACCATGCCTGCCGGCAGAGTATCGGTAAACGCTACACCCGCCTCAGCCACGGTGTTGGCGGCTGGGTTGGTGATGGTGAAGGTCAAGGTGGAAACGCCGTTGACGGCAATAGCCGTGGGGTTGAATGCCTTGGCGATAGATGGAGGCGCTACCACAGCGATGCTGGCGGAAGCAGTACCGCCGGTGCCGCCCTCAACGGAGGTCACGTTGCCGGTGGTGTTGTTCTTGGTCCCTGCCGTTGTGCCGGTCACATTCACGCTGAAAGTGCATGACGTGCTGGCGGCCAGCGTTGCTCCGGTCAGGCTGATGACGCTGGTGGCCTGCGTGGCGGTGATGGTCCCGCCACCGCAAGAGCCGGTCAGACCGTTGGGCGTGGCGACCACCAGGCCCGCGGGCAGAGTGTCACTGAAGCCTACGCCGGTCAATGAACTGGTGGTGTTGTTGTTCTGAATGGTGAAGGTCAGGCTGGTGGAGCCGTTCAGCGGAATGCTGGCCGCGCCGAAGGCCTTGATGATGACCGGCGGTGAAGTCACGGTGATGCTGGCGTTGGACGTGTTACCCGGGCCGCTTTCCGTGGCTGTGACCTGGACGCTGTTGTTCTTCACGCCGCCCGTGGTGCCGGTCACGTTGACGCTGAGCGTGCAAGACGCGCTGGACGCCAGAGTGCCGCCGGACAAGCTGACAGAACCCGAGCCCGCGACTGCGGTAGCTGTGCCGCCGCAGGTGCTGGTCAACGCGTTGGGCGTCGCCACTACCATGCCGGCAGGAAGATTGTCAGTAAACGCGACCCCGGTCAGCGTGGTGCCGGTGTTGGGGTTGTTAATGGTGAAGCTCAGCGACGTGGTCCCGTTCAGCGGAATGCTGGCTGCGCCAAACGACTTGGTGATGGTCGGCGGCGTGGCTACGGTCAGAGTTGCCGTCGCCGTGTTACCGGTCCCACCGTTGGTGGAGCTCACAGCGCCGGAGGTGTTGACGAACGTCCCAGCGGCGGTACCCGTGATGTTCACGGTGACCGTGCAATTGCTGCTGGCAGCGATGGTGCCGCCGGTGAGCGAGATGCTGGTTGATCCGGCGACCGCCGTGGCTGTGCCGCCGCAAGTGTTGGTCAAGCCGTTGGGCGTGGCCACTACCAGGCCGGTGGGCAGCGTGTCGGTGAACGCGACTCCAGCCTCAGCAACTGCGTTGGCCGCAGGATTGGTGATGGTGAAGGTCAATGACGTGGTGCCGTTCAGCGGAATTCCGGTGGCGCCGAAGGCCTTGGCGATGGACGGCGGCGCTACCACGTTGATGCTGGCTGAGGCCGTTCCGCCGGTGCCGCCTTCCGTGGAAGTGACGTTGCCGGTGGTGTTGTTCTGCGTGCCCGCCGCCGTGCCGGTCACATTGACGGAGAAGGTGCACGACGTGCTTTGCGCCAGCGTTGCTCCGGTCAAGCTGATGACGTTGGTCGCCTGCGTGGCGGTAATGGTCCCGCCGCCGCAAGAGCCGGTCAGACCGTTGGGCGTGGAGACGACCAGGCCTGCGGGCAGCGTGTCGCTAAAGCCGACGCCAGTGAGTGTAGTCGTGGTGTTGTTGTTCTGAATGGTGAAGGTCAGGCTGGTGGAGCCGTTCAGCGGAATGCTGGCCGCGCCGAATGCCTTGATGATCACCGGCGGTCCCGCCACGGTGATGGAAGCGTTGGACGTATTTCCCGTTCCGCCTTCCGTGGATGTCACCTGGACGCTGTTGTTCTTGATGCCCGCCGTGACGCCGGTAACGTTCACTGAGACCGTGCACGACGCGCTGGAGGCCAGAGTCCCGCCGGAGAGGCTGATGCTGCCCGAGCCCGCTACCGCAGTGGCTGTGCCGCCGCAAGTGTTGTTGAGCGCGTTGGGCGTGGCCACGACCAGGCCAGCTGGCAGATTGTCAGTAAACGCTACCCCGGTCAGCGCCAGGCCGGTGTTCGGATTATTGATGGTGAAGGTCAGCGAAGTTGAACCGTTCAACGGAATGCTGGCCGCGCCAAAGGCCTTGGTGATGGTCGGCGGCGTAGCGACTGTCAGGTTGGCGGTAGCCGTGTTGCCGGTGCCGCCATTGGTGGAGGTCACCGCGCCGCTGGTGTTGGTGTACTGTCCTGACGCCGTGCCGGTAATGTTCACCACCACGGTGCAGTTCGCGTTGACGGCGATGGTGCCGCCGGTGAGCGAGATGCTGGTTGAACTGGCGACCGCGGTGGCAGTGCCGCCGCAAGTGTTGCTCAAGCCGTTAGGCGTGGCCACGACCAGGCCGGTGGGCAGCGTATCAGTGAACGCGACTCCGGTTTCGGCAACCGCATTGGCCGCAGGGTTAGTGATGGTGAAGGTCAGCGAGGTGGTGCCGTTCAGCGGAATCGTCGTCGCGCCAAAGGCCTTGGCGATGGACGGAGGCGCTACCACGTTGATGCTGGCCGAGGCCGTTCCGCCGGTGCCGCCTTCCGTGGAAGTGACGTTGCCGGTGGTGTTGTTCTGCGTGCCGGCAGCCGTGCCGGTCACGTTGACCGAGAACGTGCATGAAGTGCTCGCTGCCAGAGTTGCTCCGGTCAAGCTGATGACGTTGGTCCCCTGCGTGGCGGTGATCGTCCCGCCACCGCAAGAGCCGGTCAGGCCGTTGGGCGTGGAGACCACCAGGCCCGCGGGCAACGTGTCACTGAAGCCGACGCCGGTGAGCGAAACCGTGGTGTTGTTGTTCTGGATGGTGAAGGTCAGGCTGGTGGAGCCGTTCAGCGGAATGCTGGCCGCGCCAAAAGCTTTGATGATCACCGGCGGAGCCACCACCGTGATGGAAGCGTTGGACGTGTTCCCGGTTCCAGCGTTGGTGGAGCTGACCTGAACGCTGTTGTTCTTCACTCCAGCGGTGGTGCCGGTCACGTTCAAAGAGACGGTGCAGCTTGCGCCGGGAGCCAGGCTGGCGCCCGACAAGCTGACGGAAGAAGATCCGTCCACTGCCGTGGCCGTGCCGCTGCAAGTGCTGGTCAAATTGCTGGGCGTGGCGACGACCAAGCCTGCAGGCAAGTTGTCAGTAAAAGCGACGCCGTTCAACGTCAAATTCGCGTTCGTGCTGCTGAGCGTGAAAGTCAGGCTGGTGGAGCCGTTCAGCGGAATGGTCGCGGCGCCGAAAGCTTTGGTGATGGTCGGCGGATTGATGACCGTGAGGCTGGCGGAAGATGTAGATTGCGCGCCGGTGCCGGCCGCCGTGGAATTGATGGTGACGCTGTTGTTGTAGACGCTATCAACCGCGCTGGATACGTTCACCGTGATGGTGCAGGAGCCCACAGGCAACGCCGCGTTGGAGAAGCTTACGCTGCCCGCGCCGGCGACGGCCGTAAACGTGCCGCCGCAGGTGTTGGTGGCGCCGGGTGTGGCCGCAACCACCAGGTTGGCTGGGAAAGTATCGGTAAAGCTGGCGTCCACGGCGATCACGTTCGGATTGTTGACGGCGAAGCTGAGCGTGCTGGAAACACCCACCGCAACCGTGGTGGGGTTGAAGCTCTTGGTGATCTGCAGCGGCTCAAGAATGATGATGTTGGCGGTAACCGTGGCCTGGTCAACGGTGGCGTCGGCGTGCCCGTTGCCGCTGGTCCCGCCCGCATTGAAAGTGGCCGTGGCCGTGGGCACGGGGTTGCCTAGAGTTTCCGGCTGGGCTTGAGGAATGGTTCCCAGAATTGGATTGTTGAAAGTGATCGGCAGACCGACGATAACATCCAGATTTCCAGCCAGGGCTGTACCGACGCCATGATTGTCTTTGCTCATGTCGCCGGTGAGCGTGGTGCTCTGGTTGATGCGAATGGTACTCGGCGAGGCGGTGTGCGTCAGTACGATGAACGGATCAAACGTGGTGACGCCGCTGTTGATCGTATTGATAGTCGCGGCCGGAGTATTGGTGCCCCACCAGTTGTTGGTCACGGTGGCGGTGGAGTGGTTATTGTTCAGGTTCTTGGCAGTCGCCGCGGTATTGCCAGCCAGGCGGCTGAAGCTCATGGTAAAGGCGTGCGCCAGTGTTGGCTCGCCAGAATCAATGCCGCCACCATTGCCGGTAGCGGTGTTGCCGGTGATGGTGACCTTGGTCAGCGTCATCACGTCCGGGCTGACCGCGTGGTAGTGGATGCCGCCGCCGTTTCCGCCGGCGGTGTTGCCGGAGATGACGGTAAGGCTGGCCGGGGAACCGCCGTTGTCAATCAAGAGGTTCGAAGTGTCCCAAATTCCGCCGCCGTCACCGGACGCGTTGTTGCCGGTGATGGTGTTGCTATGGAGTACAGTTTGTCTTGAATTGGCGCCAGCAGAAAAGATAAAGAGCCCGCCGCCAACGCCGCGGCCTGTGCCGTTGATCTGGTTGGCGTTGTTGTTGATGATCTGGCTGTTGCTCAGAGACATCCGAGCAAGATCAGCCACCCAGATACCGCCGCCGCTGCCGGCTGCATTTGTGTTAACTTCCGCTACTGAGCCGTTCTGGAAAATACTGTTGGTAATGGTTGCCAATCCGGGGCCGCCGGTTGCGCCGGAAGAAGCATTGAAGATCGCAATTCCAGCACCGTTGCCATCGGTGGTACTGCAGTCGCTGAATGTTACGTTTGTCAGCGTCAGGTTGGCAGTCCCGGCGCCACCGGTGTCGAACTCCATGCAGCCGCCATCGCCGTCAAAGCCGGCAACGCTTCCGCGGTTCCTGCCAAATTGCAGAGTGAGGTTGGAGATGCTGGCGCTGGCATTTGTAAGCACAGCTATGTCTTCGTTGACAGCCAGCAACATGTCAACGCCGTTGGTATTGGTTGTGCCTGCACGAATGATCGTTGTGCCCTGACCTGCGCCGACGATGTTGACCGAGTCCAGAACTTCCAAGGTTCCCGATTTGCCGTCGTATGTGACGGGGCTGGGTCTGGCGAGAGAGAGCGTATAAGTGCCCGCCGCGATGGTAATGGTGTCCGTGCCGGCGGTGGCGTTGGCCTTGAGGATGGCTTCACGCACGCTGCAAGACGAAGACACATCTACATTGCTGACGTTATTGCAGGTGGTGGCAACGGTTCCAGGTATTGGATCGTCGGTGCGATTGACGAAGAACGTTGGATCGGGCAGCGGCATCATCACGGCCGGAGCGAGCTGGCCGGCGTGCAACGCGACGACGCCGGGGCGTCCGTCAATATTGGTGCGCATGGGCAGCGCCGCTACGGGCGAGCCGGCATACGGCCGCGTGGAAATCTGTGCGGGAAGAAAAGTGGTGGCGCCGGCCGCCACGTCAGGATGCGAGATCACGGCCATCTGTCCCATGGAGGGGTTGAGCACCATCACATCGTCAGCGCCGTGATCAGAGATGCGCGTGCGGAACAGGACCGGAGGCTGTCCGGGCGTAAAGGGCGCGGCCGAGGCAATGCTCTCCACGATCCTGAAACCGTTCATGGGAAGAGTGCGCGGCGGGTCCAGCGGATTGCCATACCCGCGCCGCCCGGCCTGCAGGCGCGCCTGATGCTCTTGCGCGGTGAGCGGGCGAGGATCAAATTCAGTGTGCGCGGCAATGTGCAGGCTGCCGTCCGAGGTCAGCAGAGCGATCTGCAATCCGCCGGTGCGGTCAAAAATAAACGAGCCCAGGGCCATGGCGCTGGCGTTCACGGGCAGAGAGAGAGCTTCGATCTGGAAATTCGAAGAATGAAGAATGAAGGCGTTGCCGCCGGAGAGAAAAGCCGCGTCGGTATGGGAATCGCCAAAGTCGCCAAATACGATGTTGCTGGCGGCGGCGTCCAGGGCAAAGGCGGACAGCGGTCCCAAACCTTTTTCAGAACCGGAGAAGATCTGCAAAGAAGAACTCTGCGGAGTAGAGACGCCGACGACCAGATTGGAGTAAGGCTGTCCACGTACCAGGTTTTCAGACGCCATGGCGGTGACGCCGCCGGTGAGCGCGAGGGTTTGCGGGGCGCCGAAGTTGCCGCGTCCGTCGCCGGGGAAAACGTACAAGTTGCTGCCGCCGAGGGAAGCTACCACCAGGTCCTGTTGTCCGCCGGGCGTGAAGCTGCCCAGCGCCATGAAATCAGGCCGGACGGGAATGCTGACGATCTGGGTGTCAGGCAAAAACGGCGCGGGAAACTGCCCGCGGCCGATGGCCAGGAACGAAGCGTTGCTCTGCGGAGCGAAAGCGTCCACGTTGCCGCGATGAATGACGATGGCTCCGCCGCCGGGCGCGCTGAAGCCGGCGATCATGTCAGCCACGCCGTCTCCATCCACGTCCGCCGTGGCCATGGAGAGGGGTTGCGCCTGTCCCGCAGCGACGCTCTGGGCAAGGCTCGGCCCAACCGGCTTCACCGGAGCGGCCTGGTTGTCTCCCAGCCAGATCTTGGGGCCGGGCGCAGGAGTGGTCTGCAGAGGAGCGGCGCTCACACTCATTCCCGTTAAGGGAAAACCAGCCGCCAAAAACACCAGGCTCAAGATTACGCAACAAACAGCAAAAGAAAGGACGAAGGCAGGCAGAGTCCGTCTAGTCAAGCAGGTAACTCCTCTAAATCTGATTCACTCCGGGAGCCGGGGAACGTCATGCAAAACGCATTGGAAACGACATTGAGGTTCCTTCCCGGAGGTCAAAGGAGTCTTTCTGTCATCTTCCAAGAATCGTGTCTTGCACGGTTATTGGGGGCGGGGGACCGAGACAACTGATGTGTCAGTTATGTACTTTGCGTCCGGTACATTCTTTTTGTCAAGGTCAAAGGCCTGGAATAAGTTACTACCGTATTTTTGTACCTCCAGAATCACTAACGACCAGCTTGATTCGCTCTCCAGGGCTTGCGGCGTGGTGCGATCTTGGGCCGCTAAGAAGTCACGTGCACGGCAAAACATTTCACCAAGAAACGTGGGGACCGTGGGAAGCGGCCGTCTCAGGGTGAGAAGCCCTTAAAAAGACGTTCGCGGACGCAAATTTTGTGACAAAAGTCACCTTCCCTTTGGTCACAAGTCCTGTTAGAAATAACTTAAGAAAGTCCAGGTTTCCCGATTTGGGAATTTTCGGTCCCCCCCAAGAGCAGTTTCATCAAGACATAGAGGTGAAGCCTTGTCAGTTTCTCGACGGATCTTTCTTTGGAAAAGCGCATTAACAGCCGCGGCTTGCGCCGCAATCCCGCTGGAAGGGATCGGACAGCGCCGGACAATTCCCGGGGAAACCGTCCCCGGACAAGCCCCTGCGCAAACTCCTGCACAGCAGGGTGGTACGGTCACGGGTGATCCGTATGCTGCCCTGGCTGGTCTGGACCGCGATCTGTTCACCAGCGCCGTGGGCTCAAATTTCAAGGTTGCTTTGCCCGGCGCATCGCCGGTCTGGCTGCAACTTCTTGCAGTGAGCGACTTGCCCGGCCCGCCCGCGCCCGACCCCAAGACTTTTGTGACGCGGAACAAGTTGGTTCCCGTCGTCGGCACCACGGGTTTCATGCTGCGGTTCGCGACGACGTCGCCTGACCCCTTGCCGCAAGATACTTACACCTTCAACCATGCCACGCTGGGCGAATTTGTGATGTTCATCGTGCCAGAAGGTTCGAGCAAGGGAGAGTTCAGCGCGGTGGTCAACCGCTTGAACGCGCCGATGCCCGTGGCTGTACCGGTGCGGGTGGTGAGTCCGGCGGTGAGTCCTTCCGTGTCGGTGAATTCGCCGGCTATGGGCACGAATCCCGGCTCGGCACCAGGACAGGCTTCAGGACAGGCTTCAGGACAGGCTATGGCGCCAGCGATGGCTGCCCCCGCGTCCACTTCATCAGATAGTGGAAGCCCTTCTCTTCAGCAGGTTGGAACCCGAGGCGGAAGAAAAGCCGCAGAGAAGGATTGAAGTTCTCGACGTAGATGGTGACTGGCAGGGCTTTGCTGGAAGCATCGTTCTGGATGCGGCCGAGCATCGCTGAGCCAATCCCTGTATTGCGACGCTCCGGCGAAACTGTAATGTCCAGAATGTGAAGGGCGTCCGCGTTGCGCGCCAGATAGAGCCTGCCCACCGGCGAGTCATCCAACAAAATAAGATCATGCTGCGCGTGCGGGAACTCCGCCGCGTAGTGCTGTTTCTGCGCGGTGAACTGCATGCGCAGAAAGGCTTCTTTCTGCTCCGGCGTCCAGGGAACGCGCGTCATCTCTTCCGCGCGCGTGCTGGCATAGACGGAGTAAAGAAACGCGTCGTCGGCGACGGCGACGGGCCGCAGCGTGATGCGCGAAGACAGAGCGCCTGCGTCCTGGATCATGGCTGGGCTTTGTTCCGGTTCAGCCGGTGGAACACCGATTCATACTGCGTGCCGTTCTGGTCCGCGCCCACGGGCGTCAGGAAAATTTGGAACGCGCCCAGCTTCTCATGCTCCAGGCTGTGGATGTGCTGCGCCAGCCGTGGCGAATTGGGCCCTTGGAAGATCAGCGAAAACAATTCAACCGGAGGCCCGCTGGAACGCTCATTCACTTCAATGAGCTCAACCATCAGCGGCTCGGAATGGCCGATGTGGACTTTGAAAGAGGTGTTCAACTGCTCGCGAAAAACCTTGGCGTTGAGGCGGTCAAGATTGTCGGCCATGGATGGGAATATTTATAACACGGACATTCGTAACATCAAGGGCTGAGATGACCAAACACCAACGCAGGCCGCACCGCCAACGTTTCGGAGAGCACCGGGCCATCGCGCTCATCGCTCGACGACGGCCCGGCTGTCGCTTCCTTACTGCTTGCGGGTGTATTGAAATGCATCGTGCATCACGTCTTTACCATCTTTGCGGAAAGACCATTGCTCGGAGAAATGGTCTTTGTCCTGGATGGTGAGCACCATCTTGTGCATGTGACCGTCGCTGGGGCTGGCCAGGTTGGTGGCGTCCAGAAAATTGAAAGTGATGGTCTTGCCGTCCGCTGAAACCTCGGCTTGCATGCGTGGCTGGTTGTGCGCGGCGCAGTAGTGGGTCATCAGCAAGCGGTCATTGTCGAGGTGATAGATGGTGACCATGCTGTCATGCGGAATCTCCTCCATCAGGGCGGAACCTTCCGAGATCAGCCGCAAGGTAATCTGCATGGGCTTGCCGTCAGGCCCTTTGCCTTCCCAGGTCCCGGCCAGGCCCTTGAGCGAATCAAATCCTGACGCGGCGTTGGACGCGCTCCACATGGGAATGGAAAACGCAAAGAGCACTGCCAGGGCGATTAACGAACGAACTTTCATAGTGTCCTCTCCTCTTTTATTAGTGTTGCGCGGAATTGCCGCGCAGATTATTGCGCGGCTCTCATCCGCACGATTTTTGCTGCGCGAAGCCACCGCGCAGATTATTTTGCGGCACTGGCCGCGCGAATCGTGAAGCTAAACTTCAATTCGTGACCTGCACGCCCGGCGCATCAGACTAGGCCGCTTTCTTCTCGACGTAGTCTTTGAGCCAGCCGATCACGCCCGGCCATCCGCCACTGTACATGGCCTTCATCTGCGGATGCTCCTTCAAACCGCTGTGCGTCATGGTGAGCCGGGTCCCCACGGACGAAGGCCGCAACTCCCAGCGGACCACGCTGGTCGCGTTCCCGCCAAAACTGGACAGCCAAGTGTACTCGAGCAGCCGCGGAGGATCGATCTTGAGATACGTGCCTTGCACTTCAAAAGCTTCCCCGTTCGCTGACTTGCCCCGGCTGTGCCACTTGCCGCCGACTTTCAGATCAATCTCCCACTGGTCGGCCTTGTAGTATTTGCTGTCACCCCACCATTGCGAGGCTTGCGCGGGATCGGCAAGCGCGGAAAATACGGTTTCCGGTTTGGCTGCGATCTCAATATCGCCGATGATGGCGTCGTCGGTGGTGCTGATGTTGACCATTCTTCTTCCTTCTTTCAGCCCGCCCGGGGCTTCGTTGATTTCTCATTACCGCTGCTTGGAGCTATTGCAGCTTGGGCTTTTTCTTTTCCTGGGCTTCCGCAAACTTTTTCAAGTTGGCCAGATTGGCTTGCCAGAACTGGCGATAGCGTTCCAGCCATCCGTCAATGTTGCGCAGCGGGCCGGCGTTCAGGCGGTACATGCGCTGCCGTCCGACGCGCTCTTCGCGCACCAGTTCGGCCGCGCGCAGCACGCGCAGGTGCTTGGAGATGGCCGGGCGCGACACCGGGAAGTTGCGGGCAATATCGCCGGCCGGCAAGCTGCCCCGGCGAAGCAGGTCAAGCACCGCGCGGCGCGTGGGGTCGGCCACGGCGCGGAAGGCGTCCGCGTCTTCCAGGTGGCCGGAATATGTAACCGATTGGTTTCTCATTATGTGTAACCATACGGTTACTGGATTGGGTATGTCAAGAGGTATTTGGGGGACTAATAGATGCAGTTGGACGAAGGTTCAGACGCGCGAAGAATGTTCTATCTGAAGTTCCGATGAGGGACAACGCAGCCGAGGGCGGCTGCGCTCCACACCTCTCGGAAAGGAAACAGGCCAAAGAATAGGTCATCGTCCCATTTCGCCATTGATTAAGAGGCGAATATATGGTAAATTATAGAATTCGGTCTTTGGTGTTTGGTTCTTGGTATTTGGCAGACAGCCAACGGACCCTGGATTGGGCCTGATTTGACGCGAATTTGACCCCGTTTGGAGGCGATTTGAAGGCTGGCTCCCTGGGATGACAAGAGCTAACCCCTTTGGAATCCTAATCGAAGGCCATGGGGGGTGGGGTACAAGATCGCCGGGATCGCACGAATCGCCGGGATCGGAAAACCCAAAAGTATCGCCGGGGATGAATCGTCTAAGTCTATATTTTTCGGGGATGAACGGGGATGGGTGGGGCAGAGATTTGGTAAATGGGTAAGTAGGTAATTGGGTAGTTATGAAAGCGAACAGAAAAGTCCGAATTTGCCACGCTGCCCAATCGTTGACCGTGGTAAGAATGCCAGAATAGAATCGCCCCACAAGCCCAGCTTCTCCCTGGCACTGCTGAAAGGATCAGTGATGCGTAAAAAAATCTTTGCCCTGTTTGCCCTTATCCTCCTGATCGGATTCGCCGACCGCGTTGTCGCGCTTCAGGCTCCCACTGTCGCCAACCCCGCGCTGCCGGCGCCCCCCAAGACCGCCACGGACGACGTAAAGGAAACCCTGCACGGCGTGGAGATCACCGATCCCTATCGCTGGCTGGAAGACCAGAACAGTCCGGAGACGCGGGCCTGGATTGACGCGCAGAACGCTTACACCGATTCCATCATCCCCAAGCTACCCGGCCGCGAGCAGCTGAAGCAGCGGGTGAGCGCGCTGGTGAAGATTGATTTCATGAGCTCACCCACGGTCCGCAACGGCCGCTACTTCTTCTCCAAGCGCCAGGCCGACCAGGACCAAGCCGTGCTGTACATGCGCCAGGGGCTTGACGGCAAAGACCAGGTGCTGGTGGACCCGCTGCCCATGAGCCCGGACCACACCGTCACGGTCAACTTGTTCGATGTGTCCCAGGACGGCAAGATGCTGGCTTACGTGATACGCCACGGCGGCGCCGATGAAGTTGAGCCCCATCTCTTCGACGTGGACGCGCACAAGGAAGTGCCGGACAACTTTCCCAAAGCGCGCTACTCCGGCTTCAGCATTCTGCCCGACAAGAGCGGCGTGTATCTGACGCGTCTCACCGCGGAAGGCCCGCGGGTTTACTTCCACAAGATGGGCGCTGACAGCGCAACGGACGTGGAGGTGTTCGGCAAAGGTTATGGTCCGGAAAAAATCGTTGGCAGCGGCCTCTCGGACGATGGCCGCTACTTGACCATCACTGTCCTATACGGCTCGGCCGCGGAGAAGACGGAGATCTACTTTGCCGACGTGTCCAAGAAGGGACCGGTCGTCCCGGTGGCAACAGATTTGAAAGCCGCGTCCTTCGGCCAGATTGAGGACGGACGGATGTTTGTCCGCACCAACTGGAATGCTCCCAAGTGGCGCATCATGGAAGTGGACTTGAAGAACCCTGCGCCGGAACATTGGCGCGAGGTAATTCCGGAGAGCGGCGACGTGATGGACGGCCTCTCCTTGGTGGGCGGCATGCTGGCCGTACACACCGCGCACGACGTGGTGGGACGGGTGAAGCTGTTTGACGTTAAAGGCAAGCTGGTGCGGGAAATTACGCTGCCTACCCAGGGCTCCATCTCCGGCCTGGGCGGACGGTGGGACAGCAAGGAAGCGTTTTTCTCCTTCGCGTCATACTATGTGCCGCCTACGGTCTACCGCTACGACGTTGCCAGCGGGAAGCAGTCAACGTGGTCGCAGCAGCAGGTGCCGATTGACGCCGACAAATATGAAGTCAAACAGGTCTGGTACACGTCCAAAGACGGCACCAAGATTCCCATGTTCCTGGCGCACGCCAAAGGCGTGAAGCTGGATGGCTCCAATCCCACGCTGCTCACCGGTTACGGCGGGTTCAACCTGAGTTCCACGCCCAGCTTCAACCCTTTTGCCGCCGCATGGATCTCCAGCGGCGGGGTGTACGCGGTGGCCAACATGCGCGGCGGCGGAGAATTTGGCGAAGCCTGGCACCACGCCGGCATGCTGGAGAAAAAACAAAACGTTTTTGACGACTTTTTCGCCGCGGCGGAATGGCTGATCCAGAACAAGTACACGTCGCCGGCGCGGCTGGCGATTCGCGGCAACAGCAACGGCGGACTGCTGATGGGCGCGGCGGTCACGCAGCGTCCGGAACTGTTTGGCGCCGTCATCTGCGGCTATCCGCTGCTGGACATGGTGCGCTACCAGAAATTCCTGGTGGCCAAGTACTGGGTGCCGGAATACGGCTCGTCGGACGATCCGCAGCAGTTCAAGTGGATCTATGCCTACTCTCCTTACCACCATGTGAAGCCGGGGACAAAATATCCGGCGATCCTGTTCCTGACCGGCGACTCGGACACGCGCGTGGCCCCGCTGCACGCCCGCAAAATGACGGCGCTGATGCAGGCCGCCGGCTCAGAGAAACCGATTCTGCTGCACTATGACACCGCAGCCGGCCACTCCGGCGGAACTCCCGCGGGCAAACAAGTGGAAAACACCACGGACGAACTGAACTTTCTCTTCTGGCAGCTCGGCGTGGCCGCGGGGAAGTAATGGGGAGAGCGAAAGCCAAAAAGCTTACCGCTGATCAACGCTGATGACGCTGATCAGCGGATGTGGATCGCAAGCGGGTTGCCGGCAGCGACGTGAAGAGACGCCGCGCTTTACGGCCCACGCAATGTCTCATAAAATAAGAGCAGGCCGACGTAGCTCAGTTGGTAGAGCAGTCGATTCGTAATCGACAGGTCATCGGTTCAAGTCCGATCGTCGGCTCCATCATTTACTGCCGCCTCGCGGCAAACCGCTTACGACTTGAGCGCCCGGACAAAGTCGCGCAGGTTCCAAATCACCATTGCGAAGGACGCAACAAACAATCCGCCGGCGATAGTCCAAAACCAAAAAGGATGCTGCGCGCGGTCAATCATGGGAATGCGGACCCCTTGGAATACTCCTGCGAGCATCTGGATAACAATCATCGCCAAAACGGCGCCGCCCATGGTCGCCCACAAAAGAGACGTGATGATTTCTTGGGTTCGCAGCACGGATGCTGCGTCGCGCCGGCGCTGAACAACGGCGATCAACCGGTCGCTAGAGAGCGCGAGCAGGAATGCGATGGCGAAGATGCAAGCGGCGATCGTCATGTTCGTGAACGAAGAGGCGCGAAACGGCATTTGAGCGTAGCACGGGAGTGAGAACTGCCCTTCACGAGCCCTGTTGGGCTCTTACCCCCAGCGGGTTACTACCTTTGTTTTCCACAACTTAATACTTGTTTGCCCTTGCTATTTTGCTTTTGGCTCTCGCATAATGGTCTGTATCTCTTTGAAGATACGAAGTACTTCCAAGGGCAAAGTGGAACGATACAGTCGAGAGGACGTCCTCAGGATTCTTCGCATCACGGCGCGCCAGCTTGTCGGCTGGGAGAAAGGCGGGTTATTCCCCGTCAAAGAGTTCTATTCCTTTTTTGATCTCCTGCAAATCAAGAAGCTGGGCGACCTGCGCGCCAAGAAGGTGCGTCCGGCGATGATTCGCGATTCTCTGCGCGCCATGCAGCAACAGGTGGCGGGCATGGAGAATCCATTGCTGGAAGCCGGCACGTTTACGCGGCGATCACGCGTTGTCTATCGCCACAGCGGGGCCGCGGTGGAACCGCTGGCCGGGCAGTTTGTGATGGACTTTACTGACCGCGCTGTGCTGGAGTCGCCCAAGATCCACGCCATCCGCACGGCGGAATCCGCCAGCGATTTCTTTTCCCGCGGCGTGGCCCTGGAAGAAGACCCCAAGACCCAGGACGAAGCCATGGACGCCTACAAAAAGTGCGTGGCTCTAGACCCCACGCATGCCGCGGCGTACATCAACCTGGGCACGCTTTGTTACAACCGCCATGACTACGTGCTGGCGGAGCGCTATTATCGCAAAGCCATCGAAGTAGATCCGCGCTACGCGCTGGCGTACTTCGACCTAGGCAATGTGCTGGATGAAACCGGGCGCCTGCCCGACGCCGTCCGCGCGTACCAGTCGGCCATTACTCTGGCGCCGACGTACGCTGACGCCCACTACAACCTGGCGCTGGCCTTTGAAAAAGCCAGGCAGCCGCGCAAAGCCCTGCAGCACTGGGAAGCCTACGCCAAGCTCGACGCCATGGGCCCCTGGGCCATGCATGCCCGCAACCAGATCAAAAAAATCCTGGCCGCCGACACGCTGAAAATGGTGGAGAAAAAGAAGTAGCCTGGCGTTCCTTCTCGAAGCGAATCGAGAGACCCCTGTCAAATTTATTGGAAGAGCTTCAGGAAGGCGACTCCGCCCCTCCAGGCGAT
Organism: Terriglobia bacterium; assembly: GCA_020072815.1. NCBI lineage: Bacteria > Pseudomonadati > Acidobacteriota > Terriglobia > Terriglobia bacterium. The sequence goes on from JAIQGE010000001.1 coordinate 287,521, forward strand.
TTTAGCGTGCCGCGATGCGTCTGCCAGGTGTGCCACAGAATCCGGAACGTGGCCATGACCGGGATGGAAAGAAACACGCCGATCACGCCGGCAACTTCGCCGCCGGCAAAAATCCCGAACAACACGGCCAGCGGATGCAACTCCAGCGTGGTGCCCATGATGCGCGGCGAAGTCACGTAGTCCTGAATGCCGCGCCACACCACTAGAAACACCAGCAGCCAGAAAAGATGGCCGTAGCCCGCCATGAAGGCCACGGACATCACCACCAGAATGCCGATGAGCGGCCCCACCACGGGGATAAACTCCAGCGCGCCGGCCGCCGGCCCCAGCGCAAGAGCGTAAGGGACGCGCATGGCCCACAACACAAAGCTGATCACCACCATGGCCAAAACAGCCAGCGTGATTTGTGCGCGGATGAACGCGCCCAGCATGGAATTCATGGCGTCCACCGTGGCAGATACCAGTTGGCGGTTGCGCACGTCTTCCACCGACTCCACGATCATCCGGGCAAACTTATCGCCGTCCAGGAGAAAGAAGATGGCTAGAATGGGCACCAGCAGCAGCCACCACATGTCCTGGATGGTGCTGACGGCGCTGACCACCAGGCTCTGCGCCGCGGAGACAATTTCCTGCCGGTGGTCCCGGAAAAAGCCCATCACGAAATCCCGGACGCGCTCCTGTGTCTCCTGGCTCCAGCCGTGTTGCGCGCCAACCTGCTGGACGATTTGCCCGGATGTGATGTTCTGCGCCATTTGCGGGGCTTGCTGCCGCAGCTGTTGCGCTTCTTTGGCCACCGGCGGCCCGGCCATGGCAGCCACAAAGACCACCAGCGCGACAAAAAACAGATAGACAACGGCCACGGCCGCGGGACGCGAACCACGCAGAAGTCTCTGCAGCCGCGCCACGGGCGCTTCCAGCAGGTACGCGAAAAAGATGGCAAAAAGAAAAGCCAGCAGCGCGCGCCATGCGACATAAAGAAACAGCAGCCCCAGGGCGAACACCAGCGCCGTGAACAAGGCTTGCGCCGTGCGTTTATCAAAAGGTCTCAGAAGGCCCCACCTTCGCGACTGAAATTGAATTACATCGCAGGGAAATCCCCTCCAGCTTACTTGAGGCGCGGTTTGATCGCCTACTCTTTTCTCAGTGACGGGAACGCCCTTGAACGACGCACCACAATCCCAAACCGGCGCTCTTGCGATAATGAATGACATATGCCGGAATTACCTGAGGTCGAAACCATCGCCAACGGCCTGCACAAGCGGGTGGCCGGCGACCGCCTTGAGTCCGTCTGGGTGGGCAGCAAGAAAGAACCGCTGAAGTCGCGGCCGGCGGAGATTGTGCGCGTGCTGGAAGGCGCGATGATCGAACGAGTGCATCGCGTGGGCAAACACATTGTCTTTCATCTGCTATCGGACCACGGGAAAAGCCTGCTCAAAGCGCACTCGTCCAAAGCCCAATGGATCGTCCACCTGGGGATGACCGGACGCATGCTGGTGGCCACGCCGGACTCGGAAACAGTCAAACACACGCATTTGGTGGCCAGGCTCAGGTCAGGACGCGAGTTGCGGTTTGTTGATCCGCGGCGCTTTGGACGGCTGGAAGTCCGCCGCCTGTTGGAGCACGACGGCAAAGGTGGCCGTCAGGGATTCCGCGGGCCTGGCGCCGAGCCGCTCACCATCAGCGACGAAGAGTTCGCGCGCCTCTTCCACAAGAGCTCGGCTTTCATCAAAGCGGCGTTGCTGAACCAGAAGCTGCTGCACGGGGTCGGTAACATTTACGCCGATGAAGGTTTGTTTCGCGCCGGAGTCCGGCCTCGCCGTCGCGCCAATACGCTGGCGCGCGCGGAACTGGGCAGGTTGCACGCCGGACTTCAGGAAGTACTAAAAGAAGCCATCGCGGCGGGCGGGTCGTCTATTTCCGACTACGTGGACGCCGACGGCGAAGAGGGATTCTTCCAACTACAGCATCGCGCCTACGGCCGCGAAGGCCAGCCTTGCCTGGTGTGCAAGACGCCCATCAAAAAGATTGTGGTGGCGGGCCGAGGGACGCACTATTGTCCGCGGTGCCAGAAGTAGCGGCTAGCTACTAGCCGCTAGCAGCTAGCACCTCCTTTACTTCTTCCCCAAAATCTGCGTGCTGGCCTGCAGCTTGCGCAGGCCGCGGATCCAGCGGTCGTAGTCGTTGGCCTTGTTCTGGAAATATTTCGCCACTTCGGGATGCGGAAGGATGAGGAACTTCTCTGCCGCGATGCCGGCCACCACGTCGGCGGCCACCTGTTCCGGCTCAATCGCCGTATCCAGCAGGAACGCTCCGCCGGCAAATTCGGCGCGGCGCAGCATGTTGGTGCGGACGCCCTGCGGACACAGCGCGGACACGCGGATGCCCTGGTCGCCGTAGGTGATGCTGAGCCACTCGGCAAAACTGAGCGCGGCGTGTTTGGTAACGGCATACGGCGCCGAGCCTATCTGCGTCAGCAATCCGGCGGCGGAAACCGTCTGCAGCAAATAGCCTTCTTTGCGAGCCAGCATCTGCGGCAGAACGGCACGCGCCGCGTAGACGTGGGACATCAGGTTCACGTCCCAGCTGCGCTGCCAGTCAGCGTCCGGCGCTTCTTCGCCGCCGGCCACGCCAATGCCCGCGTTGGAGCAGAAAATATCCACCTGGCCGAATTGGCGCGTGGCGGTTTCCACCAGCTGCGCCATTTCGCTTTCTTTGCCCACGTTCGCCGGAATCGCCACCGACTTGATCTCATCCGCCACCTGGCGCGCGCCCTGCACGTCAATGTCCGAGACAATGACCGCCTTGGCGCCTTCCTGCGCGAACCGGTGGCACAGGGCGCGGCCAATTCCGTTGGCCCCGCCGGTTACAACAATCACTTTGCCTGCAATTTGCATGACAAGAAGATAATCCGTTCCTGCGGTATCCTTCAAATGCCGGAAGCACCATTTTGCGAACGGAGGCCACTATTCCGCATGGGCAGCTATGCTATTGGCGTTGATCTGGGCGGGACGAACCTGCGCATCGCCGCCGTGGACCAGGACGGAAAAATCCTGGACAGGGTCACCGCCGGAACCGCCGTCGTTCTGGGCCGCGACCAGGTGATTGACGAAATGTGCCGGGCCATTCAGGCCGTGACCGCCAAGTTCAAGTCGAGCCGGCTGTTGGGAATCGGGATTGGCGTGCCGGGCATCATCGATCTGCACACCGGCATGCTGCGGCAATCGCCCAATCTTCCTGGATGGGAAGACTATCCGGTGCAACACGAGATTGAGCGCCGCTTGGGGACGAAAGTTTTTCTGGAAAATGACGCCAACGTGGCCGCGCTGGGCGAACATTGGCTGGGCGCCGCCGCGGGCCACGACAGCGCGTGCATGATCACCCTGGGCACGGGCGTGGGCGGAGGCCTGGTGCTCAACGGCAGAATCTGGCACGGCATGCTGGGGATGGCCGCCGAACTGGGCCACACCAACATTGAACCGGATGGCGCGCCCTGCGGATGCGGCGGCCGCGGATGCCTGGAGCAATACGCGTCGTCGAAGGCGATCAAGCGCATGGCGGCCGAAGCCGCGGCCGGAGGGCAGGCCCCGCGCCTGGCACAAGCCATCAAGGACGCTAATTTCGGTTCCGTCAGCGTTTATGAACTTGCCATGGCCGGCGACGCTGCGTCACAACAAATCTTTCGCCGCATGGGGACCGCGCTGGGCATCGCCGTGGCGGACTTGATCAACATCTTCAACTTGCCCATCTATGTGATCGGCGGAGGCGTGGCGGCGTCATGGGACGCGTTTGCCCCGGCCATGTTCGATGCGGTGCGGAAATATTCTTACATTTATCGGGCAACCGCGCCGTCGCCGGCGGAACAGGTGGTAAAGGCTGGGCCTCACGCGGAACCATCTACGGGGAAAACAATGATCGCTCGCGCATTGTTGGGCGGCGATGCCGGACTCATCGGCGCGGGACGTTTACCTGTCGCTACGCTCCAAACCGCCGGCGAGACCGAATCCTTATGAGCCTGTTCTGCGCCTGATGCAAGCCACTCGCCGCGCAAGCCGGGCTCGTGGGCCAATCATCCCCGGCGCAAGTTGTCGTAATGGATACTTAGTCACTTAGGCTGGGTGACCAGCGGGCGGAAATATTTTCGCAAAACCCGCTTCGCGGACTTGCTTTCGCCATCCCGGAGGGGCGTATACTTTTGCCGTCAGAAGAAGCAGTCAAGCAGTAACCGGCTGCCGCAAGCGGTCCAGCCCCAGCCACCGTCGGCAGTCGCGATTCAATACAACGAAGTAGCCAGCGGCTTTTCTCCAAGAAGCCGTTGCGGTCCCCACCTTCCGAACAGCGCCGCTCTGGCGCGCAAGAAATGGAGTACTCTCATGGCAACTGCACCAAAAATCACTCCCATCCATGAACTGGAAAATATTCTGACCTTCCGGACCAAACCGGGCGCCGAATCAGTACGCGGCGGCGAAACCAAGGAACTGGGCACGGTGGAAGTCAGCCGCTTTGACAAGATCCGTTTGGTATGCGATGAGCGCATCGGCTCCACCTGCAGCGTCCTGGTCCGCCTGACCATCATGGAAGGCAATGAACTGGTGGCCTTCCTGGACACCGTGCTGCTGCATCCGCACGCGCAGACCACGCGCGTGTATGACGTCCCGGGAACCAAACTGAATGTGGCCATGGACGGCATTGGACCAGCCAACACGCAAGGCGCTGTGGACGTGCTGATCTACGGCCAATATTGACCAGCTCTCGGCGCGCCGCGCCGTAACGATAGCAAGCGCACCTCGCCATGGGGTGCGCTTTTTGCATTGGCCTGTGCCGTCGGTCACCTCCGGTATCATCATTACTACTTAAAGGAGCCGAACCTGCCATGGCTGAGGTCCTCATCCGTCCCGCTACCAGGACTGACCTTCCCCGCCTCACGGAGATTTACAACCACTACGTAGTGAACACACCGGTTACGTTTGATCTGGAGCCGCACGCGGTAGAAAGCCGCGTCGCATGGTTCGCGCAGTTCGCACCCACCGGACGCCACCGGTTGATGGTGGCGGAGGAAGACGGCGCAGTGATGGGCTATGCCGGGACCACGCGTTTTCGCGCCAAGGCCGCCTACGACCCCACGGTGGAAACCACCATCTACTGCAGTCCAGACGCGATCAGCAAAGGTCTGGGCAGCCGCTTGTATGCGGCGCTCTTTGAGGCCTTGGCGGGAGAAGACGTTCGCCTCATCGTCGCCGGATACACCCTGCCCAACGCGGCGTCCGCCGCGCTGCATAAACGTTTCAGGTTCCAACCGGTGGGCGTATTCCACGACGTTGGGCGCAAGTTTGGTCGCTATTGGGACGTGGCGTGGTCAGAGCGTCCGCTGCGTTTGGAGAAATAATAGAAGATAGAAAAGCAAGCAGACGCGTGCGAACAAAGTTCTGCGGCGGACGACCGCAGCCTGCCTGATTATCCGGGCAAATTCCAGATAAGAGTTGCGTTGGCTAGGCGGCGCGAGCCATGCGTTCGCGTTCGATGCCGTCCAGCGCGCGCCACAAGGCTTGAGCAATCCTTTCGGCGGAATCCAGCGCTTTTTCTTGCTGAGCTTTTTCTTGAAGCTCTGTGGCCGCGACTTGCAGTTGCTTTTCGAGCTGCTGGCTCCACACCTGCGCGTGGTATACGTCGGCGGTCTGGTGCACGGTGAAGTAGCCGCAGGTCCGCTGGTCGGCGCCGTACATTTCTTTCAGCCCGCGCGCTTTTTCCGCGGCAATGCGCGGCACCTGGGATTCGTAAGCATAAAACGCCGCCAGCGCTTCCGCCGGCGAGCCTTCGCGCGCAATGCTCTGGAAGGTGTCCATCAGTTCCTGCATTTCCGGCAGCGGTTCGCTGCTGGCCAGAGCGGAACGCTCCGCGCCCATGCCTTCGACAAAATCCAGCCACAGCTCGGCGTGCGCGCGGCCGTCGTCTGAATCCGCGCCTTCTTCTTCCGCGCGGTTGCGGGCCACGGCTTCCGCCAGCGGCGAGCCGGCCGCCAGACGGCTTTCAAACATCTCCAGATATTCGGGAAACGCAGCTACCTGATGGAAATATTGCACGGCGTAAGAACGCAGGTCATCACGCGTGAGCCGGCCTTGGGTCCAAGCCTGGTAAAAGGGATGGCACAGCAGATCATGCTTGGCGATGCGGGAATCAAGTTCTTTTTGGAAAGCGTGCGTATTAACGTTTGGGGGATTCATTTCTTCTCTCTCGTTCAAGATGGCGACCTAGCACTATACGTGAAGACCGGCTGAGACTTCAACGGCAGTCCGCGCCGGCGCGTCTTATGAGCGCAGGAGTTGCCGGGCCACCGAACAGTAGAGATCTACCGCTTCATGCAGTTGTTTTTTGGAAATATATTCGCGCTCGGTGTGGGCGACATGAATCGAACCAGGCCCCAGCAAAACCGGCGCGCCCCAGTTGCTCAGGAAAGGGATGTCCGTGGTGAAGGCCGCCACCATACTTTCAATGCCGGCGACGGTGCGCAGCTTGGCGAAAGGAATCTCCAGTACGAACTCGGCCGCAGCCAGGCCGGCGACGGCGTCGGTAATTTGCTTCCGCAGCCCTTCCGATGGCCCAACCAGGCGGTAAAGAAGCTGGGCGCGGGCGTGATCGGAAATTACATTGGGCGCGCGGCCGCCTTCCAGCAAACCAATGTTCAGCGTGCACGGCCCGACTTCAGGGTTCTCCGGCAGCTTCATCGCGCGCAAGCGATCCAGCGCGGTGAGCAGCTTTTCAATCGCCGATTCGCCCAGCTCAGGGTACGCCGAATGCGCCATGCGGCCCTTGGCCGTCAACTCCACGCGCAGCGCGCCCTTGGACGCTACGGCAACCTTGTTTTCCGTGGGCTCGCCATTGATGAGGAAGCGGCTGCCGGGAGAATTCTGGTTGGCGACCTTGGCGCCCAGGCTGTCCCGCTCTTCGCCCACCACAAACAGCATTCCGACCGGCGCGCCTTCCTGCCGCAAACGCTGGCACGCGGCGATCTGCGCGGCGATGATTCCCTTGGCGTCGCAAGCGCCGCGCCCGTAAATGTTGTCATGGTCCTCTGACGATGGAATGAACGGCGGCACCGTATCCATGTGGGTGGAGAAGACAACTTGCGGCGCAACGCCATCCAGTGTGGCGATCACGTTGAAGCGCTCGTGCTCCACCGGCATTTTGTGCGTGGTGTAGCCGAACCGGCCAAGCTCGTCGTAGAGTTCAGCGCCCACCGCGCCTTCATGGCCGGTGGTGGATTCAACGTCAACGAGCTTGCGGGTCAGCTTGATGGGGTCCATTGGCTGGTTACAAGGATAAATCCTTCGCCAGTCTCCGGCGGACTTCAGCGTCTTTCACGGCGGAAAAACTCAGTTTGCTGGCGGCAAACCGTCAGGCAGATCACCCAACGGACCGTCAAGTTCGCGGTAAGCACGCTTGACGAAGACGTCAAGGAAATAGCTATTGAAGGCCTCGACGCCGGCGGCGTCTTTTACGCCGACTATCGCGGCGAAGTCGGCGCTTTGCTTACCTAGCGCTTCGGCGGTCTGGTCCGCCGTCATGCCTTTGATCTTGGCATCTTTCACTTTGGCCATCACATCTTCGAACAAACGGATGTTGCGGGCAATGAACTGGTCGCCTTCCTGCGCCTGGCCGTGGCCGGGGACGGTCCACGCCGGTTTGAGCGCGGCGAATTGCTTCAGCGTGGCCAGCCACTCCGCGGGATAGGTCCCGCCGATGGCGTACGGGTACGGATCCAGCATGATGTCGCCGGTGATCAGGATTTTTGCGTCGGGCAAGAAGATGTAAGTATCGCCGGGCGTAATGGCCCGCGCGTGCAGCACGCGAATTTCGCGTCCACCCATGTGCAGCGTGAGCGCGTCGGAGAAGGTCGCGTTGGGCAAGGTCTTGCGCAGTGATTGCTTCTGCTTAAGAAAATTGCGGTCCACCGCCAGGCGTTGTTCGGCGGCCTTGATGCGTTCTTCCGTGGCGCCTTTGGCCTTGATCGAGGCGATCTGCTTTTCAAAACCGTCGAGAAAATTCGGCAGATCTTCTTTCAGGCCGTGCTCGTTCCAGCGCGGTTCCACGGTGGCCATCATTTCCAGGTTCTTCTCGTGGCTGATGATCTGCAGCGCCGGATTCGCCTCAAGAAAAACCTGATTGCCGCCCCAGTGGTCCCAGTGCCAGTGCGAGTTGACCAGATAGCGGACAGGCTTGTCCGTCAGCTTGCGGATCTCCGCAAGAATGGTCTGCGCGGTCTCCGGCGTGGCCCCTGTGTCGAAGACCAGTACGCCGTCGCTGGTGATGATGGCGACAGAATTTCCACAAAAGCCCACGTCGGCATACGGCGTGGTGGTGAAGAGGTACACGCCGTCAGCGACTTTGTGCCTGGTGACTTTGCCGTAGTCAGCCGCGGCGCAGCACGCCGTCAGCCACAACACACATAGACCCAGCTTTCGAAGCACACGTCCTCCAACTTTGCGGAAACTTGGGCGAGCAGGTAATAGACGAGCGTGCACGTGAGATGTAAGCAGCAGCGCTGCTTCCTCTGATGTTCCGAACGAAGTGAGGAATCCCTATCGTCTTGCTGAATGTTCTTCTCGGCGATTCCACAAGATCAAAAAGATCCCTCACTGCGTTCGGGATTTCAGATGTAGGCGCACTCGAGGCTTGGAGTTTCCACTTGGCAGAGTGTAAAAAAGTACTGTGCCCAGCGGAGTCAAATCATTCTTCATGCCCGGTCCAGCGGGCCGGCTGGAAGCGCTGTTCAACGAAGGCCGCCCTGGAGCCGGCCACGCCGCGCTGGTTTGCCATCCACATCCTTTATATGGGGGCACCATGCATAACAAAGTGGTGTACCACGCCATGAAGGTGCTGAACGGATTCGGCTTTCCAGTGCTGCGGTTCAACTTTCGCGGCGCCGGCCTGAGTGAAGGCCGGCATGACCACGGCCGCGGCGAAGCGGACGACGCGTCCGCGGCGCTCGACTGGCTGCATGCGGAAACTCGCTTGCCCATCATCTTCTGCGGATTCTCTTTTGGCGCGGCTGCGGGACTGCGTGCCGCCTGTGCGCGCAGCGACGATGACATAGTAGGCTTGATTTCTCTGGGCACGCCGGTCGCGGTGGAAGGCCGCTCGTACAACTACGAGTTTCTCCAGGACTGCACCAAGCCCAAGCTGTTCGTCAGCGGAGCGCTCGACCAGTACAGCCCGCAGGAAATTCTTCGGCAGGTAGTCGAGCAAGTACCCGAGCCCAAAGAACTCGTCCTGGTGGAAGGCGCCGACCATTTCTTTGAAGGCCATCTGCCGGAGATGCAGACGGCGATTCGCGCCTGGACCACGAGCTACTTCGCGCCGGTGGACGCCGCGTGACGTCCGCAGCGCACAGCATGCGTTCTTTGGCGCGGGACATATTCCTGCACGCGCTGGCCGAAGCCAGCATCAGCAAAGCCTTTGACCGGCACATCCACTACGAACGCGGCGTGTTGCGCGTCTGCGAAGATCTGTACGACCTGAAGTCTTACTCGCGCGTGCTGGCAATTTCTTTCGGCAAAGCGGCGCATTGCATGGCTGAGCTTCTTGCCCAGCAGGTTGTGCCGGGCGTGCAAGGCATCATCGCTGACCCCAACCAGCATCCTCACCAGCTCCCCGGCTACCGCTACTTTGCCGGCGGCCATCCGCAGCCCAATGCAGAATCGGTGCGCGCCGCCGAGGCGATCTTGAAATCTCTGGGCTCGTTGAACGCGCAGTCGCTGGCCATCTTCTTGATCAGCGGAGGCGGCTCATCTGCGGTGGAGAAGCCGGTGGACGACGAGATCTCGCTCGCCGATCTCATTGCGACATACAAAACCCTTGTTTTTTCCGGCGCGCCGATTGCCCAGATCAACGCCGTGCGCAAACATCTTTCCGCCACCAAAGGCGGACGCATGGCCCGCGCCGCCCAGGGCGCGCAACTGGTTTCGATTCTGGTTTCTGACGTTCCGGAGCACGCGCTGGATTCGCTCGCCTCCGGGCCGACCATGCCGGACGGTTCGACCCGCGACGACTGCTACCGCATCGTGAGCGAGTACAACATGCTGCCGGAGTTCCCCGCTTCCGTCCGCGAACTGTTTGAGCGCCGCGCGCTGGAGGAGACGCCCAAGAAAGATGATGCGGCCTTTGCGCGCTCACGCTGGTGGAAGGTGCTGTCCAATGAGACGGCGGAGAAGGCGGCCGCCGAAGCCGCGGCCAGGCACGGATTTACTGTGCAAATTGATCACTCCTGCGATGACTGGGATTTTGCCCGGGCCGCGGATTACCTGCTGGACCGCTTGCGCACGCTGCGACGCGACGGCGGCAAGGCCTGTATCGTTTCCGGCGGCGAGGTGACCGTGAAAGTTACCGGAGACGCCAGCGTTGGCGGACGGAACCAGCACTTCGCTCTCTACTGCGCGCAAAAAATTGCGGGAGAAAATATCTGTGTGCTAAGCGCGGGCACGGACGGCATTGATGGCAACAGCCTGGCGGCCGGCGCCGTGGCCGACGGCACAACCCTGGAGCGCGCTCGCGCTGCAGGGCTCGATGTGGCACAGACCCTCAGCCAGTTCAATTCATTTCCGCTTTTCGAGAAATTGGGCGATGCGATCCAGACTGGGCCGACGGGGAACAATGTGCGGGACCTGCGGATACTGCTGGCCTACTGACCGAATTTAGTAATTGGGTAGTTTTGTAATTTGGTAATTGCAAGTGCCGATTAAGATTCAACTGCCAATTACCCATTTACCAAATTACCCAATTACTCACCCTTGCTGCCCTAACTCCGCACTTGCGCAAACACCACATACAGATGATGCGCTTCATGCACCAGGAAAAACTCAACCCACTGCGCCAGCGTCAGCTTGCCGAACTTAGGATGCACTCCGGTGCGGGCGAAGGAATCACCGCTAAGCTGCTTCAGTTCGGCAATCAGTTTTGCCCGCGAAGACTGCATCTGTTCCAAGACTTCGCTGGTGGGTAATTGCCGCCAAGCGTCCCAGGCGGAATCGTCTTCGGCGCGGTAGCGGGCGAAAGCCGGGTTGGGTTCCGCCAGGATGCGGTGGAGCCGCTCGAGAAAGATTTCATGGTAGCGGCCCAGGTGGGCCAGGTTCTCATGCGCTGACCACTTGTCGGGATTGGATCGCTGGGTCAAGTTGCCATGGCCGTCGGCGATGACCACGGCAAGAAAGTCTTTCAGTTGAGCTTCACAGCGCAGAATTTGCGAGGAATGGTCCAGCTTCATGGGGATAGCATAGCGCACGGCACCAAGCCAACACCGGGCTTGGTGGGGACCCCGGCCTACAGAGGCTGAAGCCAGTGCTTCAACAGCGATTCGGATGCGATGGGGTTCCCTCGCTCCGCTCGGGAAAAAAGGCGACTATCCCAGGTAACCGAGAAAATCTTTCGGCCCGGACTTCCCAAAGCCGGGAAAAACTTTGTCCAGGTTGCCGGCGCCCAGATGCCGGCTCAACGCTTCGCTCAGCACCTGGCGGAAGTCGGTGGTCACGGCCAAGTCGCGGCCTTCATAAAGTTGCCCTGGCTGCAGGCCCGGCCAGCGTCCGTAAACTTTTCCGCCTTTGACCGGGCCGCCCAACACAAAGATGACGTTGGCGTGGCCGTGGTCGGTACCGCGGTTGCCGTTTTCCCGCGCGGTGCGCCCGAACTCTGACATGGTCACGATCACGGTGTCTTCGGCGAGATTGCCCAGGTCAATCCAGAACGCGGCGATGGCTTGCGAGAATTCGCGCGTGAGGTTGGCGATCTGGCCTTGCACGCTGCCTTCATTCACGTGATGGTCCCAGCCGCCGATGTCGGCAAAGGCAACTTCCACGCCTAGGTTGGCTTTGACCAATTGCGCCACCTGGCGAAGGCTGTCACCAAAGCGCCCGCGCGGGTAGTCGGCGCCTGCGGCCGGCGTGTATTTCTCCGGGTCCGTGGACTTGAGCATCTTGACGGCTTCAAACGTCTCGTTGCCGGTGCCGTGGAGAACCGAATCCACGGACTGCTCATACATGGCTTCAAAAGTATTGCTGGCGACTTCCGCGCCACGTCCGCGTCCGCCCACGGCGAAGCTGCGAATGTCACTCATGGCGACGGCGGGCACCGGTCCGGCCAGCGTGCGCGGCAGCGCGCCGCCCATGGCCACGGCGCGGAAGGGAGTCGCCGACGGTTCATTCAATCCGGCAAGCGCGCGATTCAGCCAGCCGTCTTCGGTGGACTTGATGCCGGGCGTGCCGGATTCCATGTAGTCCTGCGCGTCAAAGTGGGAGCGCGTGTTGTCCGGCGAGCCGGCCGCGTGGACGATGGCCAGGTGTTTCTGGTCCCACAGCGGTTTGAACGCGGACATGGAAGGATGCAGGCCGAAGGAGCCGTCCAGGTCAATCACGCTCTGGCGCGGGATGGCGATGGTCGGACGCATGGCGTAATACGCCTGCTCGGCGTGCGGGACGACGATGTTCAGCCCGTCGGCGGCGCCGCGCTGAAAAAGAACGACGAGACGTTTTTTGCCCGGAGCGGCGGTTTCCGCGGCGTAGACAGCGCGCGTAAGAAAGCTGGGGACCACGCTGGCGCCGACGATGGCCAGTGCGCCGTTCTTCAGAAAAACTCTGCGAGTGATGGACATATCGTTACCTTCTCTGGAATTCCGGCGAGCCCATGATCAGCCCGGCGATAGCGCCGGTGTTGGGTGCGCGGTTGGGATCGTCCAATTTGCGCTGCGTGACCTGAGGATCGTTCAACTGTTTCTGTATCACGGCGTGCGTTTGCGGCGAAACGTCGCCAGACAAAATGCCTTTTTCCAGCAAGGCCAGCGCCGCGTCAGCGTCGGTTGGCGTTGGTCCGCGCAATAAGGTTTGCGGGTCCAACGCGGTCCCCGGCAGCTTGCCGGTGCCCAGCGCCAAGGCAAAGTTCATGCGGTTGAGCAGCGCGGAAGAGTTCACCCAGGCGTCGCCCTTCATGGAATAGCCGGTGGGCGGTTGCATTCCGTAAAGCTGCATCCCCATGCGGTTGAGGAACTGGACCATGGGCAGCGCGTTCTGCACGTCAGCGCCGGAAGCGCGCGCGGCGGAGGCCACGAACTCCAGCGGCGTTTTCACTTTGGCGCGGTAGGCGTCGGCAGCCCAGAATTCCGGCGACTTGAACATGGTGCGCAGGACTTCCTTGATGTCGCCATCTTTCTTCAGGAAGGCGTCCGCCATGCGGTCCACCAGGCTCTGCGGCGGATTGTCAGACACAAAGCGCATGGCCAGCTTGCGGGAAATAAATTTGGCGGTGGCGGGATGATGGGCCAGCACGTCCAGCATTTCCATGCCTTCTTTCTCGCCGCCTTCGCTGATCCTGCGGCCCAGCACCAACTTGTTGCCGGGTTCGTGGGCGCGTTCGTTGAACTTGAACCCGCCGCCTTGCTGGGGCTTTTCAATGCTCCAGCCGGTCAGGACTTTGGCCAGCTCGGTGACGTCTTGCTGGGTGTAGCCGCCGTCCACGCCGAGCGTGTGCAGTTCCATGATTTCGCGCGCGTAATTTTCATTCAAGCCGCTGGGCCGGTTCTTGTTCTGTTGGGGACGCGGGAATGGAGCAAAGGGCCCGCGACGGCGAGCCCGGCGCATCCCACCGGGGCCGTAGACGGCCAGCTCAGAGTTGGGGCCCACGGACTGCCAGTTGTCCAGATAGAAGAGCATGGCCGGGCTCTGGGCGGTGGCCACCAGCAGGTCCTTAAACTTGCCCAGCGCACGCGGACGAATTACATCGCGCTCGTAGGCGGTGATCATGTAACGGTCCGGGCCTTTGCCGATGAAGACGTTGAAGTGGTTGTACCAGAAGTCGGTCATGACTTCGTCCAGCTGGCGTTCGCTGTAGATGGCGCGCAACAGCTTGCCTTGGGACAGTTCGCCGCCCACCACCAGTTGCGGATTCACGATGGCTTCAATCGTCTCCTGCTGCTGGGGGCTCATGCCTTCAACCAGCTTGAAAACCTTGCCACCGCGATACGAATCCGCCATGTCCATGCGGGCTTCCGGCGTCATCTGGAGGATGGCATGGTAGCGGTCGTCAGGCGCCATCTGCATCAGACGGTCGTTCGACGCAGAATTGACAACGTCCGCATACATCGCGTTTTCTTTTTGCTTCTGTGCGACGCTGGGCTTTGGATCAGCATTGGATTTCGTCATTCCCGAATCCGATTTCGCGGGCGCGGGAGCCATGCCCAGATCGGCGTACATGGCGTCTTCTTTCTGCTTCTGGTGGGCTTTGCGCTGCTCGGGCGTGAGCGACGAATCGTCGCCGGCGGGCTTCATGCCTTCTTGCATTTCCATTTCGGCTGCGACATCTTTATTAGCGCCGCTCACAGGGGTCTTGCCGGGCGCGCTGGCCGCTGGACTTTCACCAGCACCACCGGCGGCGGACTGCTTTCTTTCCTGCCGTTCTTCGCGCCTCATGACCTGCGCCTGGTAGATGGCGCGTTTGGCGGGATCGCGCGGCAAACCCATACGTCCGTTTTCCACGGCCTTGACCACTTGCGGCGGAGGAAAGTTTTCAACCATCTCGCGCGTGCTCATCTTGAGCGTGCGCAGCGGAGCCAGGCGGGAATCCAGAGAGGCGTCACTGATCTTGTCGGGATGAAGTTGCTCGTCGAGCCATTTATCCAGGCCCATGGCGCGGACGCGCTCCACGTCGCCGGGACGTATGCCGAAGGTGAGACGATTCAGCGCATGGACGATCTTCTTTTCATCGTCCATCTGCGGTGAGGCAGGCTGGTCCTTGGCTTTCTTGTCTGCCGCCACCAGCAGAACGGCGGAGACCACCATAACCATACTCAGCAGGGGCAATGCCTTACGCATGAAGGGCATAGAAACTCCAGAGGCACAGGTTTTCCCAGAGGATAGTAACCCGAAATCGCGGGAAAGTTGTGCCCCGCCGCGATTACGTAAGGAACGTCCTTCCGCGGTTGGTGCGATGGTTCAGCTCGGACACCAGGTGATCAATGTCGGTGGGAGAAATGTTGCAGGCGATACTGGGATCGAGAAACGGTTTGCGCGCGCGGTCCTGCGGCGAGGCCCAGGGGCGCGGCGGCGAGAGCAAGGCCACGGCGTCGCGGCGCAGCTGCACCAGCAGGCCTTGCACCACGTCTGGATCAAGCTTGGATGGGGCCAGCCAGCTCAGTTGCGCGGCGGCTTCGCCCAGCGTCATCCGCTTGCGGTAAGGGCGCTCACTGAGCATGGCGTCAAAGGTGTCCGCCACGGCGACGATCTTCACCGGCATGGACATGTCTTCATTGCGCAGGCGGTCGGGATAGCCGGAGCCGTCAGCGCGTTCGTGGTGCGAGCGCACAACCTCGGGCACATGCGGCCAGGGGAACTGCACGGTGGACACAATGCGATGCCCGACTATCGTATGGTCAGCCATCTCCTGGAACTCGCCGGAATCCAGCGCGCTGGGCTTGGTGAAAATGTGTTTGTCCACGGTGACCTTGCCGATGTCATGCAGGTAGCCGGAAGCGCGCATCTCTCCGACTTCAGTCGCGTTCAGGCCGATCCCTTCGGCGATGCCCGCCGAGTAGCGTCCCACGCGGAGCGAGTGGCCGTGCATTTCCTTGGACTTGATATCAATGGTGGCGGCGAAGCCGGCCAGCGCGTCGTCCCAGAACGAGTGCACGGAAGCGATCAGCTTCAGGTTGTCCGCAGTGCGCTCTTCCAGCGACATCAAGAGCTGGTGGTTGTAAATGGCCAGCGCGATGAACGGCGCCAGGTCGCCAACCTGCTTCAAGGTCTCTGCGGTGTATTCCGCTCCGCCTTCGCGCTCACCCAAGAGCAGCGCGCCGATCAGTTTGCCGCGCACCCGCAGCGGCGCAATGCAGCGGAACCACACGCTGGAAATGTTGCCGGTGGAACTCAGGAAAACGTCGCTGCGCTCGCGGCCGATCCTTTGCGGTGTGGGCGTGTTGATGAGCGCGTGGACGTGCTTGGGCATGAGCGGGAACACCGCGGTCTGGGGAAACACGGCAAAACCGGAAGCCGCAATGGAACTCAGCATGGCCGGCTTTTCCTGGAAACGAAAGAGCGCGCCGGAACTGGCGCGGACAGCGGCCATGACAACTTCCAGGGCGGCGGCGGCGGTCGTGGCAAGGTCTCGCTCGCCCGTCAGGACGGGTCCCAGTTCGGCCAAGACCTGGGAGGCGAGCAAAGGAGGTCTGCTTGTAACGAAGGGGTCGGCCAAATTGTGTGGCGCGAACTCCAGAGCAATCTCAGCCTAACAGCTTAGGAGACTCTCACAAAGCCCGAGTATCGGAGTGGTAAACAGGTTAAGGCAAAAGACTTGGCTTGCAGCTGGCAGCTAATAGACGGAGAGATCCATCTGCTGCAGGCGGCCGATGACCCTGGAGGCCGCGCCTTTCAATAGGTTGAGAGGCAGCGACTCATCGGTAGCATCGCTCGACGTTGACACGCTAAACCCGACATTCTTGTACACCACTTGCAGCGTATAGTTTGCCTCCGGGGCATCTCCCTGCCATTTTGTCAGAACAGCACTCTCGCCAACACCGGAGACTTCGTGGCCGCTCTCCCCCACCATGGCAAGTTGAATGAGACCCACGGTCTTTGAGTTTTCCACTGCATCTTTGAGCCGGGCGGGCGACGCAGTGACGAACTTGAGCGCGAGCAAGGGGCCATGCGAACAGTAGGAATCATATTGCTGCAAAGGACCTGAGGGCTCGACTCCAGTAACCATTCTGTAGTCGTAAGCTGTAAACAACTCACATGCGGGCGGAAACACCTTGGGCTCTGGTGGCGGCGGAGCCATGGCGACTTCAGAGGGCAGTTGAGAAATAATTTTCAAGGCCACTCGCTTTTCCAACTCCAAAGGGTCCGGCCGTACGGCTTGACCGGGGACGAAAGGCAGGTCGCGGATTTGAGTTTCCAACAACCATGGGCCTCGGTGGACACACAAAAAGCCGTTAGAGCGCCAAAATGCCTGGTCACCGACGCCAGGTGCGGGTTTTCGATCTGGGGCGGCGTTGCAACGCTCTTCCCAGAGGTCCCGTTTCCCAGACTTCGCAGGAAACAGATTTATGACTACCAGTGCGCTGCGCCGGTCAAACCCGTAGACACAGTATCTGGAATCATCATCCCCATCGCGGGCAACTCCGTTGGACGTTTTGCCTCCCAGCAGATCGTCAACATCCCTTGCGGTAAACAACTGGCAAGGATCAGGCACAATCAACCGGCCCTTGCCGGCCGGAACCTGTGAGGCAGGCGTGACCGGGGAGCGATTGAACCGCTCATCGTCTAGATGGATTTTGGCTTTGGGGCGCCGGTCGTTATTCTCGCGCGCGGCGCGCGCGGCAGCGCCCAGATCAGAGGGCGCGTCCTGGGCAGAAGATGCGCACGGGGACAGGCAACATCCCAAAAGGACTACCAGTATGCTGCTAAGTTTCAACAGTACACCTCGTCAACAGCCGAAATCGCCCGGCGCGGACCCATCTAGGAGGATGGTAGCAAAGGAATATTAGGAGCCCATGGTGCCGTTGGACATTGCACGGTTGGGTTACCGAAGACTAAGCTTTGCGGCCCTCCATCTCCAGCAGCGCCGCCTTGCGCTTCATGCCCCAGCGATAGCCCGCAAGACTGCCGGATTTCTGCACAACACGATGGCACGGTACTACCAACGCAACCGGATTCTGCGCGCAGGCGCTGGCCACGGCGCGCACCGCGCGCGGCTTGCCGATGATCTTGGCAACCTCCGTGTAACTGCGGGTCTCACCGCGCGGAATCTGGCGCAGCGCTTGCCACACGATCTGCTGAAACGCCGTGCCCTGAACGTCCAGGGGGATGCTTTGCGCAACGATGCTGTGCGCAATAGACGTTCCGCGCAGCAGTTGCTGCACCTGTCCGGCGACGGCTGCGAGCCGGCGGTCGTCGCGGTGAATTTCCGCGGCGGCAAATTCGCTTTTCAGCTCGCGCGTCAGTGCGGCTTCGCTCTGGCCGAAGCGCACGGCGCAGACACCGCGCTCCGTGGTGGCGATGAGTAGCTTGCCCAGGCTCGTAGGCGCCACGGAGAAGAATATCTTCACGCCTTCGCCCTTGCGCCGGAAGGCCGAAGGAGTCATGCCGAGTTGCGCGGGCGCGGACTCGTAGGCGCGGCTGCTGGAACTGTAGCCGGCTTCATAGATGGCGTCAGTGATGCGGGCTTCCGTGTGCAGAGCGCTGCGGAATTTTCCCGCACGGCGCGCCTGCTGATACTGGCGCGGGCTGATGCCCACGGTCCGCTTGAAGAGCCGCTGGAAATGGAACGGGCTTAGGCCCACGCGGCGGGCCAGGTCGCTGAGACCCAGCGCGGTGTCGCCATTCTGGGCCAGGGCCTCATCTATATAGCGGCAAGCGGCTTCAATCTTTTCGATTTGCGCGTTGCGGCCAGTGGGCGTGCAGCGGCGGCAGGCGCGATAGCCGGCCTGCTGGGCGTCGGCGGGCGATTCAAAGAATTCCACCATCTCGCGCCGCGGGCGGCGGCTGGGGCACGACGGCCGGCAGAACACGCCGGTGGACCTGACGGCATAGACGAACTGGCCGTCAGCCTTGAGGTCGCGGGCCAGGACTTGCGTCCATTTATCGTTTGCGCTGATCACAATTTGCATTTCTTCCTCCGTGAGACCTGAGTGTAGGGACGCCGGCGGAGGAGAGCTATCCGGGGATTGCTGTCAAAGTGCGCAATGTGATTTTAGCGAAAATCTCACCACGGAGGCACGGAGACACGCAAAACCATGAAACACGGAGGAAAGGAGGAAGCGGAGGATGAGCAGTTTTGCAGTCGGGCGAAAACAAAGAACTTTACCGGGGAGACGCGCGGAAAACCGGACCAATGTAGAGTCGATATCGGCCAAGAAACTTGGCGGGTGACGAGCATCGAGGAAACGCCCTGTGGCCGCATGTACGTCCGAAGCATTCTCGGGATGTTTCGAGTCGCCCTTGCCCGCCTGCAGCGGACGCGGACTCGCTCAACATGACAAGAACAGAGAGGGAGTC